>CAXBEY010000053.1:0-9962 GCA_963974885.1 uncultured Alphaproteobacteria bacterium | reverse complement strand
GCTTTTGCCCCTTTATTGGGCGCTGCTTTTTTAACCGGCGCCGTTGTCGCTGTCTTTCGCACTCTTACGGCAAAAGGCATTGCCATTGCGTGGATTTTAGATTACAAATCTGCCCATCTTATTTTTTGGCAAGCCGGGATCCTCACATGGCTGGGCTATAGTGCGGCCCTATCACGTTCTGGCATTGGATACCTCATGAGGTATATACGCCCCAATATCAACACGACTTTTCAATGGCCCCTTGCCTTTTGGCTGAGCTATTATGGCGGCATTTTAATCGTATGGGGGGTGTTTTCGTGGATTCTCGTTGGTGCCTTAAGCCTGCATTTTTCCTATATCTCAGGGGGCATTGCCCTTGTCTTTTTGATTTTAGGAGGGCTTTACTTACGCCTTGAGATCAAACTAGCACAGGAAAAAAATAGGCGCCGTCTCCATTATATTGATTGGGGCACCTACAATAAATTAAGCCTTGGGTTCTTTATAACGCTGCAGCTGTTGGCAGGATTTCTATGGCTCTATCTTGCCCTGCCAAGGCCATCAGTCTCCCCTTAACAGAGTCTGGCATATGAGCCTGTAAGTCTCTATAAAAGAAAATGTTTTCATAAAGGGCTATGTGGAAAATGACATCTTGAGATGAAGAGACATATCTTTTTAACATACCCTCAAAAGCATAGGCCCGATTTTGTTGAAAATTTCTCCAAGCCTTGTCGCGTTCTACAGTCATGTATTGAGCCGGCAGCATTAAAAGAGTGTGCGCCGCCTTTATTTTTCCACGGGTTAAAAGGGACTCACCTTGCAAAAGATCCATAAGACGAGCAGGGAGTTCACGAAATCCATTCCACTCATATAAATCATCTAATAGTATGGCAAGAGTTTTTAAACGTCTGTCAAAAGAAGAAGGGATTCTACCACCATAATATAGAGCTACCTTCATTTTTCCCATAAACCCCCAGCTCTCAACAAGAGCACGGGTTGAGGAGAGCTTGCAGTGCTCAATGTTCACAACAATAGGGGGAGCTATCGCAAATCTGTTAAGACGGAGCCGCCCTAAATCAGATCGTATGCTTGCTTCAAAAAAATCATAGAGAGGAGGTATGCCTTGCTTTTCTTCCTCTTCAGAGCCTGAATCTAGAAGAAAGAGACCCTCATTAGAAGGGACAGAAGGCAAGGGCTGGCAGCGGTACACGCCATAATTATGCTCATACTTATGTCCATCGCCTTGAGCACCCAAAGAATCAGAATCATGAAAAAAAGGTAACAATCCTTGAAAGGTTTTTGAGCGAGGAAGAGGTTGCAAAAGTACAGATGACATAGGCGACGAACCACTTGTAGAAGCAATCTTTTGAGGTATAACAGTAAAACGCCCTTTTTTAACAGGAGGAGCAGCGTTATTTTGCCCTTGCCAAAGATCGCATTTTTCAACAACAATCTGCCCTTCACATTGATATGTTATGGTGGAAAAGTCATCATCAAACTCTTCTTCACGCTCACTGGAGAAAGCTGTACTCACACTAGAAAGTGCTATCAAAAGAGAAAAAGAGGTATCACGAAGAAATTGAGTCAAATACATATGAAAAACACCACACTAAAAAGAGCGCTTAAATGCGCTCTCTCTGATCATTACTATCAATATTAATCAACAAAATCAAGAATAAAAAAATTTATGCTTCAGAAACATGTTGAAAGTCTGCAGACCACATTTTCTCAAGGTTATAAAGCTCGCGGATCTCGGGGCGGAAAAGGTGCACAATAACATCATGGCCATCAACGAGAACCCAATCACAGGTCGTTGTGCCTTCGATATGCACATCGGTATACCCATTTTTATGGAAAAATTCTTTTAATTTATCCGCTAGAGATTTCACAAAACGGCCAGATGTTCCGTTGGCAACAATCATCGCATCTGCAAAGGCTGATTTACCTGCTAGATCAATCTTTACAATATCTAGGGCTTTGTTCTCATCAAGAAAATCGCAAACACGGTCCGCTAAGGTCGAGGGAGGCAAGTCACTTCCCGTTTTCGTGTTGGCCGTTTGTTCTATTGTACGCTTTTGAATAACCCTATTCCTTTTCTAACTCTCTACTATCATTATAACATTTTTAAGCATCAAAATGCAAAGCTGTTCTTACCACAAAGCCTCTTCTTCTGGCTTAATAATCTGAAAAATGTGACGTAAGAGGTCAGTCACACCGTCTCTTTGAACCGCTGAAATGACATGAACTGTTTTCCCAGAGGCTTTTTCAAGGGCTGCTTTTTTCTCAATAATTTCTTCATCCAACAGGGCATCGGACTTATTAAGCACAAGGATCTCTTCCTTAGAGCCCAATTCATCAGCATATTTTTCAAGCTCCGTTCGAATGGTCTTATAGGCGCCCGTAATATCTTCCTCGGTGCCATCAATAAGATGAATCAACACCTTACAGCGCTCTACGTGGCCCAAGAAACGATGTCCAAGACCAACCCCTTCGTTAGCCCCCTCGATTAATCCTGGGATATCCGCAACGCAAAACTCTTTATCATCGACATAAACAATACCCAAATTAGGGTGAAGAGTTGTAAAAGGATAATCAGCAATCTTTGGCTTCGCGCAAGAAATGACAGATAAAAAGGTGGATTTGCCCGCATTGGGAAGCCCCACAAGCCCTGCATCCGCAATAAGCTTCAGTCGCAGCCAAAGGGACAAATCTTCCCCCGGTGTTCCCGTATCAGCGCGGCGGGGAGCTTGGTTAGTAGAGCTTTTGAAGTGAATATTTCCACGGCCCCCTCTCCCCCCTTGGGCAAGTAAAACCCGTTGGCCAACTTTTGTTAAATCGGCCAATAAGGTTTCTTGGTTTTCATAAAAAATTTGCGTCCCTTGGGGAACTTTTAGTGTAATGCTCTCGCCTTTAGAACCAGAACGCCCTCGCCCTTGACCATGGTGACCACGCTCGGCCTTAAAGTGCTGTTGATAACGATAGTCAATAAGCGTATTGAGGCCTTGAACGCACTCAGCATAAACACTTCCGCCATCTCCGCCATCTCCGCCATCAGGCCCGCCGTATTCAACGAATTTTTCCCGACGAAAACTGATAGAGCCGGCCCCACCAGCACCACTTTTAATATGGACCTTTGCTTGATCTAAAAATTTCATACTCTCTTTATTCTCTTTCAAACTGAGCAACTTAAAAAACACAAAAAAAGTGAGATGTCATATCCCACTTTCTTATAAAATACCTATTGCTTTAACGCACATCTCGTTTTAATGAACAGAAACAACTGTCTTGTTATTAATTTTCTTAGAAAAAACAACCTTCCCTTCAATAAGGGCAAAAATTGTGTGATCTTTACCAAGACCAACATTCTTTCCAGGATGCCATTTTGTACCCCGTTGACGTATAAGGATATTACCGGCAAGAACGCTCTCACCACCAAATTTCTTTACACCAAGGCGGCGACCTTCTGAATCGCGACCGTTACGGGAACTACCACCAGCTTTCTTATGGGCCATAACTTAATTCCTAGCTTTCTTGAGTTGTCTTTTTAGCAGCAGCTGGCTTTTTAGCAGCTGTTGCCGTTGTCTTTTTAGCAGCAGCTGGCTTTTTAGCAGGCGTCGCTTCTTTCTTAGCAGGTGCGGCCGCTTTTGCAGGGGCCGCTTTCTTCTCGGCTACGGCCTTTTTAGGGGCTTCAGCTTTTGAAGCAGCTTTTACTTTGCGCTCAGCTTTTGCAAGGGACTTTCCACCTTCAATGATTTCATCAATATGAATCACAGTCAAATCTTGACGGTGACCGTTTTTACGATCATAACCTTGACGGCGTTTTTTCTTGTAGACGATTATCTTATCGCCACGGGCTTGCTCAAGAACCGTTGCTTTCACAACAGCTTTATCAACATTGGGCGTGCCAATTTTTGCTGTTTTCTCATCACCAAGCATAAAAATGTCTTGGAAATCAATCTTACAACCAGCATCACCAGTCAGTCTTTCAATCTTTAAAATATCACCAGCTGAAACTTTGTATTGCTTTCCACCGGTCTTAATCACTGCGAACATAGTATTTCTCTTGACTTAACGTTTGCTTTACCATAAACGAACCACCCAAAAGGTCAAGTCCATTCTTTCTCTTTTATCTTTTACCATTTACCATATTGATTCCTTCTGATTATAATCAAAGGAGGGAAAAGTCAAGGAAAATAATACAAATGACTGCAGGTGAAGTCTTACAAATCGGCCAAGAGGCTCTTTGGATTATTCTAAAAATCGGTGTTCCCATGATGCTTGTTGCCCTGGGGGTTGGTTTAATTGTCTCCTTTATTCAAGCCTTAACGCAAATTCAAGAGATGACTCTTTCCTTCGTTCCCAAGATGATTGGAATGTTCCTTCTGCTGGTCGTCCTGTTGCCCTATTTTGGATCCGTGCTCCACACCTTCACTCTTCAGCTTTTTGATAAAATCGTTGGGGTGACCTAATTCATGGCAGGCATTTCCGCACTCTACCTGCAAGATTTTTACGGCTACCTCCTTGTTTTCACAAGATTTGCTGGTTTCTTTTCCTCTGCTCCTCTTTTCTCCGAGCAACGCATTAATATTAGGCTACGCCTTCTCTTAACCCTTTTATTAACTCTGATTATTGCACCGGCTGTCGAACAACACCTACCCAAAACAATGCCCAGCCAATCCTTTATCTTTGATTTAATGCTTATGGGAGAACTTTTATTAGGCGTTTTTGCGGGAATGATTGGTCGCGTCCTCATTGCGGCCCTTGATATTGCGGGCTCTCTTATTGGCTTTCAAATGGGCCTCGCCAACGCTTTTATAAACTCTCCCGCCACAGCCCAGCAAACAGGCCTTCCAACGGCTTATATTTCTATCATGGCCGTTCTCCTCATTTTTGTGACAGGCTTTCACCAAACCATGATTATGATGATGATTGAAAGCTATGCCCTTTTTCAACCGGGCAACCTTGAAAGTTTTACAACCCTGACAGGGGACATGGCCAACACCTTTACCCGTTTTATGAGCGCAAGCTTCTTATTGGGCCTCCAAGTGGGGGCACCTGTAACCATCCTTGGCCTTGTCATGATGTCAGCTGCGGGGATTGTGAATCGCCTTATGCCTCAAATTCAAGTTTTCTTCATCCTACAGCCCCTCCAAATCCTGCTGGGCTTCATTGTGCTCACCTTATCCTTAACCATCGTGCTGTCCTATTATATTCAGGATTTTGCCCTAAAATACCAATCACTTTGGAATATGGGGTAAACCATGGCCGAGCAAGAGGAAGATAAATCCCAAAAAACAGAACAACCCACGGCCCATAAACTAGACAAAGCCCGCAAAGATGGCCAGGTTACCCTCTCTAAAGAAGTCGGGCATTGGTTTATGTTGCTGGCCCTTGCTTTGATACTGGCCTATGTCTTTCCGACAAGCTTTAGACGTCTTGCCCTACTGCTCCAATATTACTTTGAACATGCAAGCCAAATTTCCGTTAATAGCGGCTCTATGCTTGATATTGCTTTCTACTCTTTAAAAAACATGGGCAGCATTTTAGCCCTCCCCGTTCTCTTTCTTGTTATTGCAGCCATCACCTCTGGCCTTGTTCAAACCCGGGGCATGGTATCCATGAAGTCCATGAAACCCAAAATGAGCAAGATCTCTCCCAAGGAAGGGCTAAAGCGCCTTTTTGGCTCAAAGGCCTTGGTAGAATTCTTTAAAAACGTGGTTAAGCTCGCCGTTATTATTAGTATTGCTTATATGGTGATGCGCCCAGAGTTTGATCGTCTCCATAGCCTTCCCCAACTCACAGCCCTTGGGGTTTTACAAGAATTATCAGATGTCTTTTTAAAACTCCTCATTGTGGTTATTTCTGTTATCACCGTTATCGCAGCCTTGGATTATGGCTATCAAAAATATAAATTTATCCACGATCTTAAAATGTCCAAAAAAGAAATCAAAGATGAATATAAAGAATTGGTCGGAGATCCCCACATCAAAGGGAAATTGCGCCAACTACGGGAAGAACGAGCCCGCTCTCGCATGATGCAAGATGTCCCCCAAGCAACGGTCATCATGACCAACCCAACCCATTATGCTGTGGCTTTAAAATATGACTTAGATAGCATGGACACCCCTATTTTGCTGGCCAAAGGAAGTGACCTGATTGCCCTTAAAATCAAAGAAACCGGTGAAGAAAATAACATTCCCATCATTGAAAACCCGCCGTTGACAAGGGCTATTTATGCCAACGTAACAGTTGGTGATGAAATCCCAGCAGAATACTTCGAAGCCGTTGCCCGTGTCATTCGCTATGTCTTTGGCTATGATACGTATTACCAGTCCCACCTAGATGACGGCATCGACGAAACATAGTCACCCCAAAAAACTAAAGAGGGTTTGCTAAGTTGTCTTTTTTCGTGAAATAATTGCCTATTTCCTTAAGTCTCCTGAATACTTGTTTCATGGACAACAGGAGGACTCCCCATGAAACCCAAAAACCCAACCCCAGCACAACGGAAAAAATTCCTAGAAGACCTTGAGATGACTTTTCAGGCCGCCCTTGAGGGGAAAAACTTTCCCGCTGCTGTTAAAGCCAAAGAGCTTCAAGCCAAGGAGCTAGGATTCTTCAGCACAGAGGATCTTAAAAAGTTCTCCCTCAAAGACCTTAATAATGCTGCCCTTCAGCGTCTCTTAAAGGAAATAGAGGCCCGTCCCTTGAAACACGTCCAAGACCTAGAAGGCATCAAAAAAGAAATTTGTGAACTTAAAGAGGCCCTTGAAGCAAGAGAGACCCTAAAAACACAGGGCAATCAACAAAAGTCTGACTCAAAAATATAGTTGTTCCACAAAAGAGCGCCCCCTTGAAAAAAATAGGAGGCGCTTTATGTGTTCGCTAAAATAAAGAACTTTTATAGCTCCTCACCTTCATCAAGCTTTTCCTCAACGGCAACCTCACCTTCATCAAGCTTTTCCTCAACGGCAACTTCTGGCTTCCAAGCTTTTGCAAGCACGAGCGCTCCACTTAGGAGGCCTTGATCTCTAGCTATATCATCAAGTATACCCTTAATTGTAGCAAGGTCCCCCTCACCGGCGATCTCAGGCAGATCACCCACATCTTTCACATTGGGGTTATCACCGTTGACTTTTTTCAAATCCTCAAAGGCCGCCTCTAACTTTTCTTGTTCAGCAGTTAGCAACGCATATTTTTTATGATGCATCTCAAAGGCCTTCTGCCATGTCTTTGCCTGAGCCAACGACTCAGTTAAGACACTTTGGGCTTTTGCAATATCATCCAGAATCTCTTTAAGTGTAGCAAGATCTCCCTCACCGGAGATATCAGGCAGATCGCCGACCTCTTTCACATTGGGGTTTTGATCATTAGCCTGCCTTAATACCTCAAAGGCCGCCTCTAACTTTTCCTGAGCTTTAACCAGAGGAGCATGTTGCGCATGCAATTTTTTAAAAGCCCTTTCCCAAGTTTCTGCTTTCACCCGATCCATATCATAAGCCAGCACATCCTTTTCAAAATCAGAAAGCTTTTGCTTTAATGTATCAAGGTCATCACCGCTAACATTTTCAGCAACAGGCTTTTCAGGTTTTGGGTAAAGATCATTAATGGTGTCAAAAACATCAGCAGAACGCAGAACTTGAACGGCAAGGGCACTGTAGGCATTCTGAAGGCGTTTTACTTTTAAAGCTTTATGGTCTTCAAAAGCCTCCTTTAACATATTGACCAAACCGGGCAACGCTTTTGGCAAGAGCTCTAACTTTATTAATATTGTGCCCCAATTTAATCCCGGCTGAAAATCATGGGGATATCCCTTGACATCAGTCAAATTAAGGAGTGCAAATCTATTGTTGGCCTTTTTATTTGTAGAGTCTTCTTCATACATGAGGTTAAGAGCTTGAATCATCGCATTACGTGCTCTCCCGATACCTTCAAAAATCGACACGGCCTTTTCATAATCAAACATATGATCCTCCCCTCTTCCTGTCAGTCCTTCAAATGCTGATAGGTCAGGCGTCTTTTCCTCAGTAAAAGTACCAATGGCATATTGGACTTTTTCTTCTGTGTCTTCTCCTTCAAGAAGACTTCCCTGTACAGAGGCACTAGAGGCACTGGAAAAAAGTAAGACGGCAAAGGTAATGGCAGCCCGAAATAAAGGGGTCTTTGGGTGTTGAATTTGTTTCATAGGTCTCTCCTGTAAAGTTACGTATCTTCATAGTAGAGACTATTTGCCTGATGTCAAAGAGGCTTTTTAGAAGGGCCCTATCTATAGCTTTGGGCTCTTCGATAAGACAGAACCGCGATGAAAATCGTGAGCAATCCCATGGCAACAAGGGCAATGGGCCACCACGGCGTGTCAAAGAAGTATTTTGCCGTCATGTCTCCAAGGTACCCAATAAAAGCAAGGGCTGTCAGGGCGAGCATGGCTTTACTGCGGGTCACTTGGGCCAAAATTAATCCTAAAAGAGGGGCAAATCCAAAGAATTCGGGAGACAACGCGTCTTTAAAAAGCCAGTAGGACCCCCCATAAAAAGCAACCATTGCAGCAAAATACCAGAACCCACAAATAATCCGATAGGGGGTTTTTTGAATTTTATAAACAAGGGCTACAAGGGTTAATCCCCCTAAAAGAGCAAACAAATCAACGGATGAAAGTCTTTCAAACAGATCCCTTGGAATGAAATCTTCATTTAAGAGATACGCAACAAGGGCCCCATAAGTAAAAACAAGATAATAGATCCCCATAAATAAAACAGCTGTTAAAGGAACTTTATAAAAAGTAACCAGTGTTTGAAAGAGCATCACCCCTGAAATCACAAGCACAAAAAGAGGCAGGTTATCTCCTTCGGGAAAGAGTTCATGCAAAGCCACCCCAAGACCACCTCCTTGGAACAAAAAAGCAATGACAAAAAAATTACTCAGGGTTAACGTCGATGCTCTTTTTTTATAAAGAACAAGGGCCAAAATATAAAGGCTTAAGCCAACGCCATAGGTAATGACAATACGCTCTACGCTTGCAAAACTCTCCCAATGGTCTTTCAGGTAAATGCCCAACCCTCCAAGAACTAAAAGGCCGCCTAAATAGGCAAGAAAAACGATAAACCGAGGGGTTTCCTTTAGGGATACGGGTTGTGATTTCCCATAGGCATCGATATCAGCCAGGCTGATTTTATAGCGCCGCATCAAGGAAATTATTTCTGCTAAGTGATTCTCTTTTGTGTAACTCATTTTTTCAGAATCCACCCATGAAACCGTATGTTGCTAAAGCGCGTTCTGTCGATAGGGATCACAATACGACGTCCTTCTTTTTTGATAATAGGCGTCGGAGTTGCCGTATCAAACAGATCAAACAAAACCATGCGAGAATGCCGTTGGCGCGCATATTTATAGCCATCAGGGGCCGTCTTTTTCAGGGTCAGCACATATTTTTCAATCTCAGGAATATCCACAATCCAGCTGTTGGGCGTTAGCTTTTTTTTAATCATCGTCACATCAAAAGGAAGGGGAACTACTTTTTGTGTCTTCGCATCAAAACGAAACAAAAAGACATCGGACGTTGCATAGAATTTTTCGCCCTCTTTAGCTTCATGGGCAATGAGGGAAAGCTTCTGCCCCTTTGCCTTAAAGGTATAGTTTGTGATCCCATCGGGCCCCTGCTCGCCATAGGAACGCGCTGAAAACAAGAGGTCATATTGGGGATCATCGGCGGTTGTCGCCTGAAAAACAGGCTTAAATAAAAAATAGCCGATGAGAATAAGGGGCGCAAAAATGGCCCCCAACAACAAAATGTTTTCTTTTTTTATACGTGACATTTTCTCAATACCTTATTCAAAATAGCGTATATCCATAATATTAATAAAATCTTAATTTTCATAGATCACTTCGTCAAGGGGAACATCATGTGCCTCTGTGACAAGGCAATCAACCTGCTGGCAGCCATAAGCCCATCCAATTTTGATGATAGGCGAGTGCCTTGCAAAATAAAG
>CAXBEY010000052.1:0-10035 GCA_963974885.1 uncultured Alphaproteobacteria bacterium | reverse complement strand
TGCAAGTTGCAAAACTTAGGTCCATTAGACCTTTTTTGAGAAAAGTAGAGTTTTTTCTTATTCTTTTATAGAGTTCTTTTGTGTCCCAGAAGACTTCTTTGGCGCCATCAATGATCATAACTGCCCCTATTCCAAAAACAGTTTTAGGGGAGAGGAAGTCAGAGTCATATCGGCGGATTTCAGACGTTGAAATCCTTGGGGTATAATCAGAAAAAAACTGTAATGTGCAACCCAGTGCAAACTCTGTTACGCCACCCTGAATACCCCTTTTAAGCTCTTCTTCGGTTTTTTCACTTAGATCAGGCACTAAAAGAGAAGCTTGAAGAGGCTGTAATGTCATGAGAAAGCCAATAAGGATTAATAATATTTTTATATTCATCTTTGTATTCCTTATTTTATTCTTAATACTTTTCTTTCTCTGAGGTAGCAGTTTTGAGGAAGAGGTGCAATATAGTTTTTTAGGATATTGTAAACCTTTGTGCTTTAGGGAGTAACTAGAATGGGATCATTCATAAGTGAACAGCAGCACTATGATAAAAATTAGGAAATTAAATAGAAACGATCTTCAACAATGGAAGTTGCTCAGGCTCGAGGCTTTGTTAAATGGCCCCAAGATTTTGGTAGGTCTTTTGAAGAAGAAAATGCAAAACCAGATTCATATGAAGCTGTTTATACAGTTTACATTAAACCAGAGTGTAGATCTCAAGGTATTGCTAAGACGTTAATAGAGTGCTTAATTCAATATGCGCGGAAGGATCTCCTCTATATTAGGCTAAAAGTTACCAGACAAATAGGGGATGATACGGCATTAAAACTATATGAAAAATTGGGATTCCAACCATAGGCATAGAACGTGACTATCTAAAAATCGGGGTGAATCAATGAAAAATATGACTCGCGCCCCCCAACCGATTTTTCTAAAGAAGCGTCATGAGCGCTGCAGAGAGTCCCATAGCAAAGTTAATCAAAAGATAAAATTCTACGTCGTGCTTTTGATTTAAAACAGCGGCACTTATCTTTTTCTGATTTTTCATGGCGATATCTCCTTTTGTGTTCTTTTCTTATTTTATGATGACGCGAAAGAGTTAAATCAGTGTGAATAATTGCTAAAATTGTAAACGATACTTATATTATTTTTGTGTTTGAAATGTGACAGATATAATAAAACTGAGTAAAAGGGGACACAAACATTGAAAAATGCTTGACAAACTCCCCTAATACCCCCAAATATGATTTATGAAAAGACATTAAGTCAAATAAAGTAAAAGATTATCATTTGTCCATAGCATTCAAAGACCTTCCTCTTTCAGAAACAATTCTTAAGGGGATAGACGACCTCGGGTTTACCACCGCAACGCCCATTCAAGCACAAGTTATTCCCCATGCCCTTATGGGGCGTGATGTTTGTGCGTTGGCGCAAACGGGTTCTGGTAAAACAGCGGCCTATACGGTTCCGATACTTGATATATTAGCCGCGCAACGTAAGCGTGCAAAACTTCCCCGCGGTTTGATTTTGGTTCCGACCCGTGAGCTGGCCCAACAGGTTTCTGAGAGCTTCGATGCCCTTGGGAAATACTTTGAAGATTTTGCTTATGCTGTGATTATTGGGGGCGAGTCTCCCTATTTGCAGGAAAAAAGTTTGCGCAAAGGCGTGGATGTTGTGATTGCAACTCCAGGGCGCTTGTTGGATCAATATGAACGAGGCAATGTCAGCTTCTTGGATATCTCCCTTGTGGTAATTGATGAAGCAGATCGTATGCTTGATATGGGGTTTGTGCCCGATATTGAGAAATTGATGTCTTTTATTGTAAAGCCTAACTGCCAAAAATTATGTTTATCTGCCACCATGCCAAAGCCTATCCAAGTTTTGGTGGATAATTTCCTTGTGAACCCTAAGCAAATTGAGATCCAAGGGGATATCAGGCCAGCAGATAGTGTTGAACAAGCCTTTATTTATAAAGCTGGAAAAGAGCGTGAGAAGCGTCAAGCCTTACGAGAGCTCATTAAGGTTGAAAAAATTGAACAAGCTATTATTTTTTGTAACCGTAAAGTTGATGTTGATATTCTCGCCAATTCCTTAAAACGTTATAAGATCAATGCAGGTGCTCTCCACGGGGATATGACCCAAGGTGCCCGAGTTGAAATGCTGGATGCCTTTAAAGATAAAAAAGTTGATTATCTTATTGCCAGTGATGTTGCCGCCCGTGGTATTGATATTATCAAAATGCCCTTTGTGATTAATTATGATGTGCCAGTGAATGCTGATGAATATGTTCACCGAGTGGGCCGAACAGGACGTGCAGGGAACAAAGGAAAAGCCTTTACTTTTGTTGATGACATCAAGTCTATGTTGTATAAGCGCCTTAAGCCTTATATGCCAGAAGGGGCTCGTGTTATTGATGCCCCAACAGAGCTAGAGAATAATCCCTTCAAACAAATTGGTTTCCTTAAACCAACGGATGTTAAGGGCTTTAAGTTTGATGCCAAGTCTGTCAAAGGTTTTGGAGAGGCTGAACCAGCTTTCATGAAGGCCGGCTTGTAGAATATAGCTACTCCAAAAAGGTACCAGACGACGTCAATCTCTCCTAAACGACAAGGGGTAGTCATAGCTCTCTTCTTCCTAGGCTGGAATTTCTTTGAAAAGACGATAGAACTCATTTTGATTTAATATAAAAAAGCACTCTAACTAAATTATTAGAGTGCTTTTTATTTTAGAGGAAGAATATTTATTTCAGAGGCTTATCTCCTGAAATAATAGAGTATGCCTCGTCTAGGGCCATTGTTAAAGAGTTTCTTACAGATTGAGTTAAGGCGTAGAAAGCAGGGGGAGTATCCCAATCACCTTCTGCATCATTGATAACTTCATTTGTTTTATATTCTGCTACAATGGAATTATCTGATAGGTCCACAAGATAGAGGCTTACATTGCTTCGTCCATGAGGCCTATGCATATATCCAAAACGTGTGGCACTAAATTTTAGAACATCTAAAATAAGGGCGTAGTCAGCATCATATTGGCCTTTTAGTTCAGTAAAGTCATAGGGTGCATATTTACCTTCTTTAATTTTTGGAGAGTAGAGCTGATTTTTTGCAACAGGTTTATCAGCGCGAACAATTGTGAAATCATGCCCTCGGTAAAAAGTATCAAAACGTTTATAATAATGTTCATCTAATATGGGGGCTGAGACAAGTCTATTGACGGCAGGTCCAATGTCAGCAGCGTTATGAACCACAGCTGCATCAATTAAAGCAACAAGAAGGCCTTGATTGGTTTGAGTGGTAGGCGGAATATAGGTTGCATTTTCCATGCCCGAAAGGTGAGTAATGAGTATTTTCTTCGGTTGTGATGTAAAATCAGCTGGAGGTGCTATATTTTGTCTTGTTGCACAACCTGTTAAAAAGACGGTTGTACAGAGAAGTAGTCCTATTATTTTATGGTGTTTCATTATATGTTAAGCTCCTTGTTTTTCATGGCTATTTCTAACAGGAAAAATAATAAAGTAAAGGCATTAATAGATTAAGCTTCTTTTTATGCTTGATTTTCCCCTGAACCCTTCATCATTTCTTAAGGAATTTTCCTTAATATGACACAAAAGCCTTGCAATCAAGGTCCTTTGATGTTTGAAAAGGACTATAGATATTTTTTGTGGAGAGATGAAACATGACCGAGATACCGAAAACCTTTGATGCTGTGATTATTGGTGCTGGACCTGGAGGGTATGTGGCCGCGATCCGAGCTGCTCAGTTGGGCCTTAAGGTAGCCTTGGTTGAGGAAAAGCACCTTGGCGGTGTGTGTTTAAACTGGGGCTGTATTCCAACGAAAGCTTTATTGCGCACCTCTGAACTTTATCATACGATTTCCCATGCCGATGAGTTCGGCATTAATGTTGGCAAAGTCTCCTTTGATTTCGAGAAAGTGATCGCACGCTCGCGGGCGGTATCAAAACAATTGGCGCAAGGGGTTCAGCATCTTCTTAAAAAGAATAAGGTTACGGTTATTAATGGCCGTGGTCAATTGGCTGGTAAAACCGCTGGCGGGCTGCATGCCATTGACGTTTCTCAAAGTGGTAAAGTCGAGTCAACCATAGCCTCGAAAAATGTTGTGATTGCAACGGGCGCACGGGCGCGGATTTTGCCAGGACTCGAGCCCGATGGTGATGTGATTTGGACGGCTAAGGAAGCGATGGTGCCAAAGAAAATGCCCAAATCTTTGCTTGTGATTGGATCCGGTGCTATCGGAATTGAGTTTGCCAGCTTTTATAATGCCCTTGGATGCAAGGTTACCATCGTTGAAGTGCAAGATCGCATTCTTCCCGTTGAAGATGCCGAAATTTCCAAATTTGCCCATAAGGCCTTTGAGAAACAAGGTATGACCTTTTTGACGTCAACCACCGTTGAAAAGCTTGAGGTTGTGAAAAAGAGCGTTAAGGCAACCATAAAGACTTCTAAGGGCACATCAGAGCAAACCTTTGATAATGCCATTGTTGCCGTTGGTATTCTTGGCAATACAGAGAGTCTTGGTTTGGAGTCAACAAAGGTTGAGGTTGAGCGTAATCAGATCCATATTAACAAGTGGTGCCAAACCCACGAACAGGGGATCTATGCCATTGGTGATGTGGCTGGAGCCCCTTGGCTGGCCCACAAAGCAAGCCATGAAGGCGTGATGGTTGCTGAAAAGATAGCGGGTCTCTCAACGGCTCATCCCGTGAATAAAAAAGCGGTTCCCGGATGCACCTATTCCCATCCTCAAATTGCTAGCATTGGCCTTACAGAAGCCAAGGCCCTTGAAGAAGGATATGACATCAAAGTGGGTCGTTTTCCCTTTATTGGAAATGGGAAAGCCATTGCCCTTGGAGAAACCGATGGCATGATGAAAACGATTTTTGATGCTAAAACAGGCGCCTTTTTAGGGGCTCATCTTGTGGGGACAGAAGTCACCGAGATGATCCAAGGCTTTGTCATTGCGCTGACCCTTGAGGCCACAGAAGCCGAACTCATGCAAACCATTTTCCCTCACCCGACGTTATCGGAAATGATGCATGAATCCACATTAGATGCTTATGATCAAGCCATCCACATGTAACTCTAGAAACCTTTGCAAAAGGTTCTTTTGGCGATAAAAATGCAAAGACTTGGCTTTCGCGGGACGCACATACTTAAGGTATGCTTACGTTTCCACGACCTCGCTTCACTTTTTTCTCATCCAAAACCGCTTCGCTTAGCTCTTTTGCAGAGGTTCCTATACCCATCCTCTTTCGTACAGAGGGTGTTGGGATGACTTAGGCGCTTTTGTAAAAGACTCTTTTGCAGAGGTTTCTATAAATGCTATAAAGGGGAAAAGGAACGGCAGCAGTATAAAAAAACATGTCCAATACTCGTATTTTTCCCCCTGAGATGCTAACGGAAACCCAAGCGCAAAAAGAGCTTAAGGCTTTGGCGCAAGAGATTTCTCACCATGATGGGCTTTACTATCAACAAGATGCCCCAACCTTAAGCGATGCCGACTATGATGCTTTGCGGCAGCGTAATGAAGCCCTCGAGAAATTGTTTCCCCACCTTGTTTTGACCGAATCCCCTAGTTTGAAAGTAGGGGCAAAAGCAGCGGAGGGCTTTACAAAGATCGCCCATTTAAGCCCCATGTTGTCCTTGGATAATGCCTTTGATGGGGAGGACATTCACAAATTTGTTGAGCGGGTTTGTCGGTTCTTAAACCTTCCCTTAACTCAGCAAGTCCCCATGGTGGCAGAGCCAAAAATAGATGGTTTGTCGTGTTCTTTGGTTTATGAAAATGGGACCCTTGTGAGTGCTTCGACCCGAGGAGATGGCTATGTGGGCGAAGAGATCACAGAAAATATCAAGACGATTTCCTCTATTCCAACCGCTCTTTTAGGAGATCAGGGAAAACATGCTAAGGATCAAGTCTTAGAAGTACGCGGTGAAATCTATATGTCCAAAAAGGACTTTGAAATCCTAAATAAAACCCGCCTTGCAAAAGAAGAGCAGCCTTTTGCCAATCCGCGAAATGCAGCTGCTGGCTCTGTTCGGCAATTGGACCCTAAGATTACGGCCTCTCGTCCCCTTGGTTTTTTTGCATACGGGTTTGGGCGTTTTGAAGATCGAGACCTGACGTCCCACCACCAACGCCTTGCCCTGTTAAAAACTTGGGGTTTTGACGTGAACCCTTTGATTCAAGAGTGCGCCACAACGGCTCAACTTGTCGAGTTTCATGGAAGCTTGGAAGCAAAGCGTGCTGCCCTTGATTATGATATTGATGGGTCTGTTTTTAAGGTGGATAATTTAGCATGGGAAAAACGCCTTGGCACCGTTGCAAGGTCTCCTCGCTATGCTATTGCCGCTAAATTTCCCCCAGAGCAAGGATCAACAAAGTTATTAGATATTCAAATTCAAGTGGGGCGCACAGGGGTTTTGACACCGGTTGCGATTCTTGAGCCCTTGACCGTTGGGGGTGTTGTTGTTGCGCGGGCAACGTTACATAATCAAGATGAGATTGCGCGAAAAGATGTGCGCATTGGGGATACGGTTTTGGTGCAAAGGGCAGGGGATGTGATTCCTCAGGTGGTTAAAGCCATTCATCTAGAGGCACCAGGGCGAAGCGCCCCTTATGTTTTCCCCGATCATTGTCCAGCCTGTGGGTCTAAGGCCGCCAAGGAAGAAGGTGAGGTCGCCGTGCGTTGTTTGGCGGGATTGATTTGTCCAGCCCAGGCCGCTCTTCGGGTGCGGCATTTTGTGTCAAAGAGTGCTTTTGATATTGAGGGATTTGGCGCAAAAAATGTTGATCTTTTTTTTGAAAAGGGTCTTATTAAGACACCCATTGATATTTTCACCTTTGAATCTCGAAATAGTGGTTTTGAGACTCCCCTTGAAAAGTGGGAGGGGTGGGGTTCTAAGTCGGCTCAAAAGCTTTTTGAGGCCATTAACGCCAAACGAACCATAAGCCTTGATCGTTTTATTTATGCCTTGGGTATTCGTCAAATTGGCCAAACAACGGCCAAGACCTTGGCTAAGAATTATACATCCTATGCAAATTGGTTTGCCAAAATGCAGGAGGCCTCTTTGGGAGGTGAGGGGAATTCCGCCTATGAAGCCCTTATTGAGATCGATGGCATTGGCGCCGATATGGCTGAGGATTTGATGCATTTTTTTAGTGAAGAGCACAATAGTGACTTTTTAAAGGCTTTGGTCGGGCTTCAAATTCAAGTGCAAGATGTAGTCGTTAAAGAGATGTCTGGTTCCCCTATTGTTGGGAAAACCGTTGTGTTTACAGGCACCCTTGAAACCTTGAGTCGTGCTGAGGCAAAGTCACAGGCTGAAAACTTAGGGGCGAAGGTCTCAAGCTCTGTATCTAAGAAAACCGATTACGTCATTGTGGGGGCTGATGCGGGAAGCAAAGCTAAAAAGGCCCAAGAGCTTGGTGTAAAGGTTCTTGGCGAGCAAGAATGGGTGTCGTTGATTAAGCACTTTCCCCGATAAGAAGTTGAAGCTTTTTAATCACAGAATTAAGGGTATCTTTTGGGCACTTTTCAATAAAAGAACCGTTTCTTTCTTTGAAGTCTAGGCTTTTGACTTGATCCACAAGAATTGACCCAGAGATTTCTAGCTTCCTTGGGAGGGGGATTTCAAACACCCACCCCCGATATTTGCTGGTGATAGGGCAAACTAAGGCTAAGGAAGATTTAGCATTATATACCTCGGGAGAAATCACCAGAGCAGGCCTTTTTTTTGCCTGTTCCTTCCCCCTTTGTGGGTTGAAATCTAGCCAAATAAAATCCCCTCGACTGGGTATGAAATTATTTACCATTCTTCATTGCCAATGGGTTGATCTGTTTTAATTTCCCCATAAGGGCAAGGAGAGCTATTGGCTAATAGATCTCTTAAATTTTCTTTCTTTTTGATAATAATCCGCCCTTCGCTTTCAAAAATTTCAATTTCTGCCCCTTTTGTGAGATTCAGCTTTTCGCTAATGATGCGTGGAATACGCACGCCTAGAGAATTTCCCCATTGTCCGATATTGAGTGTCATGGCTTTCCCCTCTATTTATACCTATATCCTTAGTATAGTATACAATGTATATCCCCGTCAAGGTTTTTCAAAAAGCAATTGGCAAGTGGTACAATCATGCTATATTAAGGACACATCGAAAAATAAGGAAACTTCATGTCACACGAAAAGGTCGAATTTACCCTTGTCTCTCCGGAAAAGCATGTCATGAGTGATTTTGTCGATATGGTTGTTGTGCCCGGAGAAGTAGGTGATTTTGGTGTGCTTCCTGATCATGCTGCCATGATTTCTAACCTGCGCCCTGGTCTTGTGACCATTTATAAAGGGATGGAAAAACGACATATTTTTATCACAGAAGGCTTTGCTAATGTAAACGAGGCCTCTTGTACGATTTTAGCAGAAACCACAGAATTTGTGGAAGAGCTGAACCTTGCGGAAATGGAAACTCTTTACCAGCACCTCCAAGAGGAAATCGATATCGCACGTTGCGAAAGTGAAAAAGTAGAGCTACGCCGCAGTCGTGAACTCATGATGATTAAAATTCAATTGCTGAAAAAGCTTTCTGCCCACTAAAGTAGACTTTTTATGACTCAGATGCTTCATATTCGCTCAAAATTTCTATCTTATCTTTTAATGGATTATCCAAAATCCTCCCTGAGGCGTGCCTTGACGCCTTTATTATTAGGTCTGTTGCTGTCAACGGCTTTCCCTCCTCAAAGCTATACCGTTCTTGGCTTTATTAGCCTTCTTCTTTTCTACCGCCATTTTGAGAAGTCTCTTGCTCAAGTTTCTAAAGGACTTTTTGCTGTGGGATATTGGTATGGTTTTGGTTATTTTGCGGGAGGGCTTTATTGGATCGCCTATGCTTTACATATTGATTGGGTGAAATATGGGGTGTTAGTTCCCGTGGCAGCCCTTGGTATTCCAGCGGTTCTTGCCCTTGGACTTGGCCTTGCAACCTTTATAGCGTCAAAATTGCGGAGCTTTGGGCGTTTGCTCCCTTTATTGGCCTTTATTGTCCTGTGGAGCCTTTTTGAATGGGTGAAAGGCCATATGCTTACGGGGTTTCCGTGGCTGAATCTGGCTGAGTTTTGGTTAGGTGGCAACACTATCATTCAAAACCTCGCCTTTGTGGGGCCTTATGGCTTGGGTTTGCTGACCCTGGTTTTATTTGCCTTGCTTTACGGAGTCATTTTCTTTGGAAAGGCCTCGCGTTTTTCTTATCTTGGGTGCTTTTTTCTACTCAGTGCCTCGTTGCTTATCAATGGAAGCGTTCACCTTTCAAAGGAACCTCAACGTTTTTATACGGATTTTGACCTTGTCCTTGTTCAGCCCAACATCTTGCAAATTCATAAATGGGATAAGGATCGGTTGCGCTCTAACATCGAGACTCACCTTCGTTTATCCAAACAAGGACGTTTGCAACCTCAAGTAGGAATGGCCCAGAAGCCGAAACTTTTCATTTGGCCCGAGGCGAGTGTGCCCTATTTAATTGAATCTCAGAGCGCCTTTGCACAATATATTACGCAAATCCTCCAAGAGGGTGATTATTTGATTTTAGGCGGTCCAAGGCGTGATGATGAAAGAGGTGAACACTATAACAGCCTTTATATTTTGACCCATGACGGGGCTGTTGTTGGCACTTATGATAAAGCGCACTTGGTCCCTTATGGCGAATATGTCCCTTACCGGGACTTTCTGCCGGAAACTCTTCAAAAGCTATCTCCGGGAGACCATGATTACAGTCCTGGTGTTGGCCTAAGAACCCTTTCTGTGAAAGGGTTTCCAAGTTTTAGCCCCCTTATTTGCTATGAAGCCATTTTTACCCAAGAAGTTGTGAAAGAAGGGGGAGAACTTGGGTCTCAAAAACGCCCTAGTTGGATGCTCAATATAACCAATGATGGGTGGTATCTTGATTCTGCGGGGATTTATCAACATCTACAGTTAACGCGCATGCGGGCTATCGAAGAGGGCATCCCGTTGGTACGGGCCGTTTATCGGGGGATTAGTGCCGTT
>CAXBEY010000051.1:0-10144 GCA_963974885.1 uncultured Alphaproteobacteria bacterium | reverse complement strand
GTTTTTTACCCGATAAACGCGCTTGAAATTAGGTCTCTTTTTTTAGAGAGTTTCTGTGAATTTGCCGCCGTGCATAAAAAGTAAAAATAAGCCCCCAAAAAAGAGCAAGTAGATACCATGTAAGTGCATATTCAAGGTGCGAGTTTGGGAGGTGAATTTTTTCCTCAATGGGTACGGGGTAAGGTTGCACAAAGGCTCCTTGAGAAATTCTGACGATATAAAAAGGAAGAAGGGCTGGCCATGTTTTCTCATGGGCAATTTCAAGGGGGTCAAGGTTAAAAAGCTCATGGGTTTGGTAATTGTTTTCAGGAGTGTAAGACGTGCGCCCTGTCATTGACTTTACCACACCACTAATCGTAAGGGGCGAATCTGGAAACTTTACATCTTCAATACTTTTATTCATTGGCATCCAGCCTAAATTCACCAGAATACGGGCGCCATTGGTTAACGTAAAAGGAAGAACAAGGTGATACCCTAATTTGCTATCATGGACCTTTGCTAAAATCTTAAAAGGCTTTGTTTTTTTAAAGGTGCCCATCACCTTGACCCGCCTGTAATCAGGATTCTGTTTTTTAGAAAGGGTGTCTGTGATAAGGCTATCAAGATCAACAGGAGGTTTTGCAAGGTTTTGATTAATATTTTGAATCAAATCGTTTTTCCAATCCAACCGCTTGAGTTGCCATGTGCCTAGAGTGACTAACAACGCAAAAGTAACAATAAAAAATGCAAAAAATCCCCGAAGGCCGGGCCTTACTAAATCTTTCATATAAGAAAAAATATCTTTGGAATGAGGGGTACGCATGGTGTCTTTCTATTTTAGAGTAAAAGGGGTGTTATAGGGGGGATATTAAGAGCCCCACCAATATATGGCCATGAAAAGAAACAACCACACAACGTCCACAAAATGCCAATACCAAGCGGCGGCATCAAAGCCAAAGTGATCTCCTTTTTTAAAGTGCCCTGCCTTTGCTCTAAACCAAGCCACCGCTAAAAAGCAGACGCCGACAAAGACATGAAAACCATGAAACCCTGTTGCCATATAGAATGTAGAGGGGTAAATACCACCACTAAAAGCAAAGGTTGCATGGGAGTACTCATAAGCTTGAACCCCTAAGAAAATCAAGCCCAGCAAAATTGTAATGGCCGTCATACGCATCATTTCTTTGATGTTGCCCTTGGAAATCGCATCATGGGCCCATGTGACCGTTGTGCCAGAAAGCAGCAAAATCAATGTATTGAAGTAAGGTAAATCCCACGCATTTAAGGTTTGAATGCTTTTGGGGGGCCACACATTTCCCATGGCTTCAGTGGGATCAAGGGCAGCATTAAAATAAGCCCAAAAGAAAGCGACAAAGAACATCACTTCTGAAGCAATAAAGAGCGCCATACCATAACGAAAGCCTGTTTTAACTTGTTCTGTGTGTTCAGCGGTTTTAGCCTCTTTTACAACATCACGCCACCAGCCCAAAAGAGTAAACAAAACCAAGCCAAGACCAGCCCAAAGCAACAAAGGGGTAATTTCGCGTGCGTATAAAATAACCCCAGAAAGCATCATAAAGATACCAATGGCTCCAACAAAGGGCCAGGGACTGGGGTCAACGATGTGGTAGGGATGTTTTTTTGTGGATGACATTTTACTGTATACCTCGTTTTATTCTTATTGTTTTTCGGCTTTTAGTTCCTTTGTCCACCATGTTGCAAGCAAGAGAGGCTTATTTGGATCAACCTCTGGATGTGCTAACTTACTGGCGTGAGCAACAAAAACTCTATTATTATAATATAAAGGTATCACATAATGACCCCACATGAGAACCCTATCTAGAGCATGGGATCCCGTTACAAGCTCTTCTCGCGTTTTTGCGGAGGCAATATAATGGCACAGAAAATCAATGGCTTTGTTTTGAACGCCAGGATAATTACGACTTCCCTCTTGATTAGCCATTTTTGAGCCCCAGTAAAAATTAAGCTCTGCCCCAGGAGAACGCCCCGCAAACCATGCATTTAAAATCATGTCGTAATCAAATTTTAGGCGTCGCATTTCATATTGAGCCGCATCTAACGTCCTAATTGTCATTTGAATACCAAGACGCTTTAAGGACCTTGCAAAAGCAAGGGCGACCTTTTCATCAGCTTTATTGTATAGCATGAGCTCAAACTTAAAGGGCTTTCCCGTTTTAGCGTGCCTTAAAGTGCCCCCTTGGATCTCCCAACCCGCCTCTTTCAAAAGGATCTGGGCTTCTTTAAGCCCCTCACGATAATTTGAATTTTCAGAGTAATTCGCAGGATAGTAGGGCTTTTCAAAGACCTCTGCTGGAATATCCCCTTTAAATTTCTCAAGTAATTTTAGTTCTGCTGGCAAGGGCAGCCCTTGATGGGAAAGCTCTGTATTTTCAAAAAAACTCCGATTGCGCTTAAAAACCCCATGGAATAGATTTTTATTAAGCCAATGAAAATCAAAGGCATAGGATAGGGCAAGGCGTACACGTCGATCCTTAAAAAGATCCCGCCGACTGTTCATACAGTAGGTGGATAAAGCCACGGGATTAGCATGTTCATACTCAACAACAGGATAGTTGGATGAGGCAGAGTGCTTTCGAATATCTTGTTGTTTGCTAACATCTATCTCTGCCCTATAGTCATATTCACCACTTTCAAAGGCAAGCCTTGCAACATTAACCTCCCGATAATACTCAACGGCAACCCGATCAAAATTATTTTTTCCCACCATAACGTTCAGGTCATTTCCCCAATAATCGCCCCGGCGCTCATAAATAATGCGATGGCCTGGTTTGATATCAATAATTTTATAAGGGCCACTTCCCCTAACGAACTCAAGGGAGGTTTTTTCAAAATCTTTACCCTCAAAAAAATGTTTGGGAATCACAGACATCAGCCCTATTAAAAGAGGCATTTCAGGGTTATAAGCGCCCTCTCCTTGGGTCTTAAAAGTAAACTTTACACCTCGATTTCCCACAAGCTCTACGGATTTAACCTTGGAATACATCATACGCATATTAGGGGCCCCTTTTTCCCTTAAGGTCTTATGGCTAAACAAAACATCTTCAGGGGTAACGGGCCTTCCATCGGCCCATTTTGCTTTAGGATTAATATAAAAAATGATCCAAGACCGATCGGGGGCAACCTCAAGGGAGTCTGCAAGCCAGCCATAAAGGGTGAAAGGCTCATCGGGGGAGCGCATTAACAATCCCTCAAAGACCATGCGTTCTGAATAAAGAGACAGGCCAACGGGGGCCGTGCCCTTTGTAATAAAGGGATTAGTTGAATCAAAGGTACCAACAACGCCCAATTTAAGGGTGCCTCCCTTTGGGGCTTTGGGGTTTACCCCCTCAAAATGCTTAAAATCCTTTGGGTATTTCACATCATGATGCATGGAAATGGCATGGGTTTGTTTAGCCCCATGAGCTGGAAAAATGACCATAGTCATGAAGATAAAAACACTAAACAAGGCTCGCATAAAAGATATTCCCATGGTAATTTTCATTATAAAGAATCGCTATAAACCTACCATATGGTGCCTAAAATGACAGAGCAAAAAACAAACACCTTTGATGTGCTGATTATTGGCGGGGGTCCCGTTGGGATGATGGCGGCTCTTTTGATGTGCCAACGGGGCTTTAAAACAGCCCTTTTTGACCGCCTTGATTACCAAGATATACTCAATGCCAATTATGACGGGCGGACATTTGCCTATGCCTATGGATCAAAGTTGATCTTAGAAAAAGCGGGGATTTGGGCCGCCCTTGAAAAAAATGCCCAAGATATTCAAGATATTTTTGTAACGTCCGAAGGGCCTGGCGAGGGCCTCCATTATGCCTCCAAGGAAATTGCAGACCATCCCATGGGTTTTAATATCGAAACACGGCATTTTCGCTCCGTAGTTTACAAAGCCCTTCAAAATCAAAAGAATTTTCATCTTTTTGCGCCCTGCGATATTGACGAAGTTACCTTTCACCAAAGCCATGTTGAGGTTCAACTTAAAGGAGAAGACCAAGCTTTTACTGCCCCCCTTGCCCTTGCTGCCGATGGGAAAAACTCTTTTATACGCCAACAAGTTGGCCTTAAAAGCAAATGCCTTCCCTATGATCAAAAAGCGCTTGTTTTTGTGATTGACCATGAAAAACATCACAAAAATTGCGCCTATGAACACTTTTTAAAAACGGGCCCTGTGGCTATTTTACCCATGCAAGGTAACCGGTGCGGTGTCATTTGGAGCCTCAATTCCGATCGTGCAGATCATTACTATGCTCTCAACAATGAAGACCTTGGAGCAGAGTTATCCCTTTATTTTTCAGAAATCTTGGGGCCTCTAAAAATTGCTGGTGAGCGCTGGCTCTTTCCCCTTGATGTCACTATTGTAAAAAATTATGTGGCCCCCCGCCTTGTTCTCATTGGAGATTCGGCCCATGCCATTCACCCTGTCGCAGGACAAGGTTTTAACTTGGGGCTCAGAGATGTTTCAGACTTATCAGAGCACTTAAGTCAGGCTAAAGGGCTTGGCCTTGATCTGGGATCCCTTGCTCTTTTAAAGGACTATGAGAAAAAGCGCCGCAAAGATGTTCTCAGCATGACAGGGATGTGTGATGGGTTGGTTCGGCTTTTTTCCAATGATAATAAGTCTCTTGGACACTTAAGGCGCATGGGGCTAGATCTCACCAACAAACTGCCCGCCTTAAAAAAAACATTAACCCGCCACGCCATGGGCTTATAGAAGAAAAAGCGCCTCCTAACGCCTTTTCCATACTGTTCCTGTAGGCGAATCTTCTAAGGTAATTTTATGATCAAGCAAATAATCGCGAATACGATCAGACTCTATAAAATCCTTATTAGCCCGAGCTTGTTTACGTTGTTCAATGAGTTCCTCGATTTCAAGCGCACTTGGTCCCGTATTTGACGGCGCATCGCTTTGAAACCAATTTTCAGCACTTTTCTCAAGAAAACCAAGAAGGTAAGCACTTGCTTTTAAGGTTCTTTGAAGGCTTCGCCTTTTAGGACCAATGTCACATTTGTTAATTTCCTTAGCCAACTCATGAAGCCTTGAAATGGCAAGAGGCGTATTCAAGTCATCGTGTAAAGCCCCTAAAACCTTGGCATCAACCTGTGTGGAGTGTTCCTCACAAACGGTTTCGTTAAAATCTTGAAGAGCCGTATAGAGAGTATCAAGGGCTGCTTTTGCTTGAGGAAGAGTTGTTTTTTCTTGCCAATCAAGGGGTTGGCGATAATGGCTTGAAAGCATAGCAAAGCGAATGGTTTCCCCCTTAGCAACAGCAAGCAGATCTTGAACCGTAAAAAAATTACCCAAAGATTTTGACATCTTGGAGCCATTCACCATCAACATCCCATTGTGCATCCAGTATTGGGCAAACTTCCCCTTACCAAGGGCACAAGTACTTTGAGCAATTTCATTCTCATGGTGAGGAAAGGATAAATCAATGCCCCCCCCATGAATATCAAAGCTCTCCCCCAGATGCTTTAAGCCCATGGCTGAACACTCAATATGCCACCCAGGGCGTCCTCGTCCCCAAGGACTCTCCCAACCGGGCTCTTGGTCATTTGAAGGCTTCCACAAAACAAAGTCTTGGGGATTTTTTTTATAGGGCGCGACCTCAACCCGAGCGCCAGCAATCATCTCTTCCAGAGGGTGATTGGACAAACAGCCATAGGTTGGATCGCTGAGAGTATCAAAAAGAACGTGATGATCTTTAGCATAAGCATGGCCCTTTTGAATGAGAATCTCAATTAACTCAATCATCTCTTTCACATGGTCCGTTGCTTTGGGCTCAATTGTTGGCGCAATAGCCCCTAATGCCCTCATATCCTCTTGATAAAATTGAGTTGTCCGTGCCGTGAGCTCTGAAATATCTTCCTTATTCTCACGGGCAGCCTTGATGATTTTATCATCAATGTCCGTAATATTTTTTACATATGTCACTTGGTAATCTAAAGACAGAACCCGATACAGAGTGTCAAAAACAACAACAGGGCGTGCATTACCAATATGAGCACGGTTATAAACCGTTGGGCCACACACATACATGCCAGCTTTTCCAGAGATCAATGGTTTAAATATTTCTACTTTTTTACTCAAGGTATTATAAACTTTTAAGGTCATATCAATTTACGCTTTCTTATTATTCAGCCTGGCCATTTAGACGTTTTAGAGTTTTTTCATATCCGATGAAAGGTAACAATTTTTTCATTTCAGGGCCATGATCTTCGCCGGTTAGAGCTTGACGTAAAGGCATAAACAGAGGTTTTCCCTTACGGCCTGTTTGCTCTTTTAAGGTTGATGTCCACTGCAACCACGTTTCCTCATCCCAAGGAGAGTGAGGCAAAGCTTCCTTCGCCTGCTCCACAAAATCCTGATCCTCAATTTTAGGATTAATAGCTGAAAAACAAATATCTTCATATTTTTTTACGTCTGTTATAAAAGTTATATTTCCTTGGATGGTTTCCCAAAAATCCTTTGTGGTTTTTGTAAACCCAAGGCTATCAAGGCGTTGTTTAATTTGATTAAAAGGCACAGCCTGCAGGAATTTACCATTGGCACGGCTGAGATCCTCTTGGGAAAATTTTGGAGATGACTTACCAAATTTAGAGAGGTCAAAAGACTGCACAAAATCCTCTAAAGAAAGCGCTATAGTGGTTTCCTCTGGATTTCCTAAGTTTCCAAGGTAGTTAACCAAAGCCATTGGCTCGTAATTTTCTTCCTTTAAATCCTTAAGTCCAAGGCTTCCCAAACGTTTAGAAAGCCCCTCCCCTTCAGATCCCGTAAGCAAAGGAAGATGAGCAAAGGTAAAGCTGTCTCCCCGGCCTCCAAGCGCCTCCATCAGCTGAATTTGAATCGCCGTATTAGAAATATGATCATCTCCGCGTATAATATGTGTAATGCCAAGATCAAGGTCATCCACAACCCCCGAAAGAGTATAAACAGGCGCACCATTCTCGCGAATCAAGATGGGGTCACTGAAATGTTTCGCCTCAAAACTAAGGTCACCATGGGCCTCATCATGCCAAGTAATGGTGGTATCTTCTAGTTGAAAGCGCCAATGGGGAATCCGTCCCTCAGCCTCAAAGGCAGAAATTTCCTTAGCACTTAAGCGTAAAGCTGCCCTGTCATAAATAGGAGGACGACCTTGAGAAAGCTGGCGCTTACGTTTAAAATCCAGCTCATTTTTTGTTTCATAGCAGGGGTATAAGCGTCCCATTTTTTTTAACATCTCCGCTGCCTCTTGATAAAAAGTAAGGCGGTCAGATTGCTTAATAACAGCATCGTAATTCAAGCCAAGCCAAGCCATATCAAGTTTGATTTGCTCAGCATATTCGTCCTTTGAGCGTTCAAGGTCCGTATCATCAAAACGCAAAATAAATTGGGCACCCTGCTTTTTTGCATAGAGCCAATTCAATAAAAGGGTGCGAGCGTTACCAACATGAAGGTTGCCAGTTGGACTGGGCGCAAAACGTAATTTCATTTATGTCACTTTATAATATATAATTGTTATTTGATCCTATGAAGAAACGAGGCAAAAAGCAAGCTGAGACTTCTATATAGTGATTTAGGTTTTGCCCCTGCAAATGACCGGAGGCGCAAGGGACGACGGCTCTATTTCATAGCTTAGGAGCGCAGGAACAAACGGTCAGTGCAAAGATAAGTTGCTATAAAAGTCCCCAGGCGTCGTTACTAGGCCCCTCACCTATAAACCATAGACTTCAGCGCTAGTGCCTAGACGGGAGACTTTTTGAAAAACCATAGATTAAGAGGAGTTAGGGTAATATTTTCAAATTTACGACTCTCAACAAAAGGTCTTTACTTTCTTTATCATCAGGGCTCTATTTATTGACATCTCGTCAAAAAAAATCATTTAAAATCTTAATAAGTTCTCTAAATCTCTCGAAAAATATCAGTATCTGGGAGTTTTATAGACTTAAGGGTTAATATACACCCTTCTTCAGAGGTAAGGCTTTTCTTCTTGAACACTTCTATTTTTATTTTTGAGGGGATGTCCTCCAATTCACTATCAATGTTACATCCTTTTAAAAATAAACAAACCGTTGTTGGCTTTAATAAAGGGCAAGTCAAATCCAAAAGATTTTTTAGGGGAGCTAAGGCTCTACTAGTGATAATATCAGCTTTATGAGGAAATTCTTTTACATCCCCTTCAAAAACCGAAAAATTCACATTTGTTTCACGTGAAACATTCCTCAAAAAAGAGCATTTTTTCCGATCTCGCTCAATAAGAGTGACATTTGAACATCCCATGATGGCTAAAACAGCTCCTGGAAATCCAGCGCCAGAACCAAGATCACAAATCATTGAATCTTTATCAGATATCTCTTTAAAAAGTTGAGCACTATCTAAAAAATGGCGGTTCCAAATATCATTTAATGTCGACTTTGAAACAAGATTCAAATGGGGCTGCCATTTTAACAGCAGAGCCTCATAAATTTTTAATTTTTTGATTGTTTCACGTGAAACATTTAAAGGAGATAGCATTTAAAGGATCATCCTTTTAAGAATTCATCGAATCAAAAAAATCAGCATTTGATTTTGTTCGGCGCATCTTTTCTAAAAGGAACTCCATTCCTTCTTGAGATCCCATAGGGTCAAGAATACGACGAAGAATCCACATTTTAGAAAGTTCTTCCTTGCCAACAAGCAATTCCTCTTTCCGCGTTCCTGATTTAGTTACATCAATGGCTGGATAGGTTCTTTTATCGGAAAGCTTACGATCCAAAATAATTTCAGAGTTACCTGTCCCCTTAAATTCTTCAAAAATCACTTCATCCATACGAGAGCCGGTATCAATCAAGGCCGTCGCAATAATGGTTAAAGAGCCACCATCCTCAACATTACGGGCCGCTCCGAAAAAACGTTTCGGGCGATGCAAGGCATTAGCATCAACACCTCCTGTTAAAACTTTACCTGATGAAGGAACAACGGTGTTATAAGCCCGAGATAAACGGGTAATAGAGTCCAGTAAAATAACAACATCTTTCTTGTGTTCTACTAAACGTTTTGCCTTTTCTATAACCATTTCAGCTACTTGCACATGTCGAGTGGCTGGCTCATCAAAGGTTGAACTGACAACTTCGCCATTAACAGAGCGCGCCATATCCGTTACTTCTTCCGGGCGCTCATCAATCAGCAAAACAATCAATTCCACTTCAGGGTTATTTGCTTCAATGGAATGGGCAATACTTTTTAACATCACCGTCTTACCTGTACGGGGAGGGGCTGTAATTAAAGCACGCTGCCCTTTACCAAGGGGGACAACAAGGTCAATAATACGGCCCGCATAATCCCTATCTTTGGCTTTAATATCTGGATTATCTTCCATCTCAAAGTGAAAGCGCTCATCTGGAAACAAAGGGGTTAAGTTATCAAAATTGATACGGTGACGGGTTTTTGCAGGCTCTTCTTTATTAATACGGTCAATTTTATTTAAGGCAAAATAGCGCTCATTTGATTTAGGGGCTCTAATGGTTCCCTCAATAAAGTCACCCGTCCGTACACCAAAGCGACGAATTTGACTAGGAGACACATATAAATCATCGGGACCCGGTAAATAGTTGGCTTCAGCAGACCTTAAAAAACCAAACCCATCTTGCAAAACTTCAAGGGTTCCGGCTCCATTGATAGCATCATCTTTTGCCACAAGTTTTTTCAAAATTGCAAAAATAAGATCTTGTTTACGCAAAGTTCCTGCATTTTCAATTTCATGTTCTTTTGCAATTTCTAAAAGTTCTTCAGGCTTTTTTTTCTTAAGATCAGGGATATTCATATAATATAACGGGCTCACATTTGGGTTTAAAGCATTAGTTTAAAAGGATTTATTTATAAAAAGGGAGTGAAATAAAGGATATAGTTTTTAGAGAAAATAATCTTTATAAGTTATTTATACCCTTAAAAGGGTTTCAAAACAACTAAAAAGACGATGACAATCATTAAAATAGTAGGGACTTCATTGGCAATGCGAAAAAATTTGGGGGATTTCTCATTTGAATCATTGGCAAAATCCTTACGCCACTTTCCCATAGCCCCATGAATACCGGCTAGCAAAAGAATGGCCAATAGCTTTCCATGGAACCACCCAAAAGGGCGCTCTAAAACACCGGGAACCAGGAG
>CAXBEY010000050.1:0-11209 GCA_963974885.1 uncultured Alphaproteobacteria bacterium | reverse complement strand
CCTCCGGTCATCACAAACCTAAATCACTATAGTCTACGCTTAGTAATCTACAGTGTGAAAATATAAGCCACACCCAGGGGCCGTTGGGCCCCCTTGACGACGGTCTCGCTTTTCAAGGGCCATCTTTACATCAAGAGGCTGCCATTTTCCTTCTCCCACAAGCTTGAGAGTCCCCACAAAATTCCTAACCTGATGGTGCAAAAAAGAGGGGGCTTCAATAGCAAAAGTAAACAGATTGCCCTCTTGAGTAATCTCTAGCTTATCAAGGGTTTTTAACGGGGAACTGGATTGACAGGCTGCGGCCCTAAACGTTGTAAAATCATGGCGCCCAATAAGGTGCTGAGCGCCCTCTTCCATGGCTTTGAAATCCAGAGGACGATGAACATACCAGGCTCGGTTTCGCTGAAGGGCTAAGGGGCCAGAACGTGAAATCAGTTTATAAATATAGCGGCGCTTTTTAGCTGAAAACCGCGCATGAAATTCTTTCGAGACAGCCTCAACGGCCAAAACAACAATGGTATCTTTAGCAAGATAATGATTCAAAGCTTGCTGAATTTTAAAAGGGTCTTGAGGTCTTTCAAGGTCCACATGGGCCACCTGCCCTAGGGCATGAACCCCCGCATCTGTCCGGCCCGAGCCATAAACTTCTGTTCGTTCTTGGCAGAATTTAAACACAGCGTCTTCAAGGGTACGCTGAATAGAGCGCAAGTCCGGTTGATGCTGCCACCCCACATAGCCCGTTCCATCATATTCAAGGGTTAGTTTATAACGGTGCATCCTTAAACTTTCACCTCTAAAAGGTCACCGTCTTGAGGGGCATATCCATTCAAAAAAGCTTTAATGTCCATTGGTTTTTTACCCTGAAGTTGCACTTGATCAAGAACAAGAGAGCCCTCTTGGCAGGCAACAGAAAGGTGGTTTTTCCCAACACAAAGCTGCCCTGATTTCAGAGGTTTTTCCGCCTTAATGCCCTTAATGGAATGGGCCTTCAAGACTTTAACAACCTTCCCCTGCCACGTAAAAAAAGAACCTGGCCACGGCGTAAAGGCTCTTACTTGACGTTCAAGTTCTTGAGCTTTTTTTGTGAAATCGAGCTGCGCCTCTGACCTAGAGAGCTTGGCTGCATAGGTCGCTTGTGTATTGTCTTGCGTTTCTGGGGAAAGGGAATCAAGGGTGTCTAAAAGAGGGAGAAGCATCGTTGCTCCAAGGATCGATAGCTCATCATGTAGGCTTTCACCGGTTGTTTGATCCGTAATAGCAACGCTTTCCTTTCTGAGCATATCCCCCGTATCAAGGCCAACATCCATTTGCATTAATGTGATGCCCGTTTGAGAATCTCCCTCTAAAATTGCGCGCTGAATAGGAGCGGCCCCCCGCCATCTAGGCAAAAGAGACCCATGGATATTAAAACAACCATAGCCAGGGGCCTCAAGAATTTCCTTGGGTAAAATCAATCCATAGGCCGCAACAACAGCTAAATCAAGGTTGAGATTTGAAAAGTGCTGTTGCTCTTGGGCTGAACGCAAAGAGTTAGGTGTAAAAACAGGGATATCATTGCTCTCGGCTAAAAGCTGAATGGGAGACTTGGTTACTTTATGACCTCGACCGCTAGGGCGGGGAGGTTGAGAATAAACACCCACAACCTCATGGGGCGAGTCTATCAAAGTCTGAAGGGCCGGCACAGCAAAGTCAGGTGTCCCCATAAAGGCAAGACGCAAAGGCTTTTTCAACATAAGGGGGCTTCTCCATAGACAGCTCTGCAAAGGGACTAAGCGTTGCGTTGCTCTTTTTCTTGTCTAGCAATAATTTTCATAGCTTTTTGAACCATTAATTTACGCCTTATGGCTGATAAATGATCCACAAACAGAACACCATTTAAGTGGTCAATTTCATGTTGAATACAAAAAGCAAGTAGGCCCTCGGCCTCAAGGGTTTGAGAGTCATTATTTTCATCAAGGTAGCGTATTTTAACAGATTTTGCACGGGAGACTTCTGCATGTTGATCTGGCACAGATAAACAGCCGTCCATGAGGGTTTGGCTCTCAGAGGATTTTTCTATGATCTCTGGGTTAGCCAATCGGTGAATGGTACCATGGTTATGACCACAGCACCCTCCCTCATGATCGTGGCCGTGATTGTGATTGTGATCATCTTTACCATCCTCGATACTCATCACAATGAGGCGCTTATCAATACCGACTTGAGTCGCCGCCAGACCGATGCCGTCCTCAACGTGCATGGTCGCAATCATGCGCTCAAAAATTGTCCGAATCTCGTCGTTGACTTCTGCGACAGGCGCCGCTTCATGGCGCAATTTAGGATTAGGAACGGTTAAAACGGTATAGGGTTTCATATCAATATCTTTACTCAACTTAAACAATGAACGCACTTTATCACAAACAAAGCTATTTTTCCAGTTTTCGTGCCTCATCTACTAACATAATGGGAATGCCATTTTGAATGGGAAAGGCAAGGTGAGCGGCTTTACTAATGAGCTCCCCTTTATCTCTATCATAAGATAAAGTTGTTTTTGTCACAGGGCATACGATAAATTCAAGTAATTTTTCATCAATCTCAAGGGGTGTCTGGGCCATAATTTTTCTTTATCCTAGTGGGGCATCCAATCAAGGGGAGACTTTTTTATGGTGCTCATTTCAATGAAAGCCGTGATCATGTCGATGCGTTCTTTAATGGTACTACTTTCCAGTATAGCTTGTTTTTCATTGGCATCAAAGGGGCACATCATTGCAAGGGACGTGGCGAGAGATTCATCACTGGCAGACGTAATATCGTTCCAGTTAATATCCATATTAACACTGTTGAGGTAGCCTTTTAAAATCCCCATCAAACGCCCGCGATCGCTTGGCTTTTCACCATCAAAGGCAAGGTGCTCATCATCATAAGGACTATAATCCACATGGAGCATCACCGTTTTTGAGGATTCGACGACAGACTGGGCAACAAAACGACGAATACCTTTCAAAATAAGATAAAGACTCCCATCCTCATTTTCTGAAAAGGTTGTAATCCGTCCAACGCACCCAACCTGATGCAAACACTTTTTACTTTTCAGCTCTTTTAATGGCTGAATAACACCAAGATAACGCTCTTTCATCAAAGCTTTTTCTACCATAGCAATATCGGAGGGTTCCTTAACCAAAATGGGTAACAGGCCTTTGGGGAGCAAAAGCTGGCCCCTTTTTGAAAGATAAGGGAGCACAGCAGGAATCACAGCCTTTTCTATAGAAGCCTTTGTTATTTTCCCAATAGGTGGGAAAATAACTTTTGGAGAGAGTTTTTTTCTAGATGTCATAATAGCACGCTTCTTTCTCTGTTCTCTTTGTATATAAGAACGAGACTAAAAAAGCGCAAGGGATAAAAATATAAAAGAACGTTTTTTCATAGTCTAGGAGTGATTGACGACGTCTGAGGCTTTTTGAGAAAGGTTAGTAGAACCCTCTGCATAACAGCTAAGCACAGCGGTTTTGGATGAGAAAACGGTAAGGGGAGATCGTGGAAACGTAAGCGTGCCTTAAGTACGTGCGTCCCGCGAAAGTCGATCCGTTGCCTTTTTATCGCCAAAAGAGCCTTATGCAGAGAATTCTAGGGCTGCACTTCTTTAACAACACGCCACGTATTGGGTGGATTCTTGCAGCTTTCCCCCTGCCCTTTAAAGAAGCGATCCCCATAATCATGGGTTTTGATTGTCATTTCTTGAGTGAATTTCCGACAGATTAAGGTGCCTTTTTGTGTTGGTGGAAAAACTTCAAAATAGCCAGAGTATTCTTTATCATCCCCCACAACCCACGTGGCAGCATCATTTTTATTGCCATTCTCTAGGAGAGCATATAAAGCTCTTGCCGGTGTTAAACGGGCTTTTAAAGGAATCAGTCCACCAAGGGCACTCCCTTCATAGGAACGCATCAGAACCTGTGTTGGGAAAAGATCATCATCTTCCTCTCGGCAGGGATTCGGTGTGTTTTTCTCACAAGGGCAAATAGGATCAAAAGCACAGCCCGTTAGGACGGCAAGCAAACTCAAGCTGACTAAAAAATGCCTCCCAAAAAAACCTATCATGTATCATTCCTGTTCAATGTGATATCGTATGTTATACTTGCTTAAAAAAACAAGCATATTATAGAAACCTCCGCAAAAGCAGCCTTATGCAGGGGGTCCTATATAAGTGTGCCTGATAATGAAAGACTTTCCTAGGCCCATGGTAACAAAAGTTGACCCGAAATCCGTAAAACTTTTAAAGGCGGTGACCTATGCCTCCGTTGGCGTTGCGTTTTTCTTGTTGATAATTAAATCTGTCGCGTGGATTATGACAGACTCTGTTAGTATTCAAGCTTCACTGGTGGACTCTCTGGTGGATACCCTTGCCTCCCTTGTGAATTTTTTCGCCATTCGCCATGCCCTTGTCCCCGCCGATAAAGAACATCGGTTTGGCCATGGAAAAATAGAAGCCGTTGCCGCCCAAGCCCAATCTCTTTTCATTGCCGGAACGGCTATGTGGCTTATTTTTGAAGCGATTCATCGCTTTATTCACCCCGAGCCTGTCCACGAAACACCCCTAGGGCTTTCCATTATTACCCTGACAATTATCATCACTTTGGCCCTCGTTGCCTTCCAGAAATATGTTATTGCACAAACCAATTCAACGGTCATTAAAGCTGACCACCTGCACTTTAAAGGTGACCTCTTTTTAAACCTTTCCGTTATTGCGTCCCTCTTACTCTCTTCTCAAGTGGGATGGGGTTTTGTGGATCCTTTGTGTGGCCTTTTAATTGGGGGATACATTATATATACCTCTTGGAAAATTGCAAAAGAAGCTTTCCATATCTTAATTGACCGAGAATTGCCCGATGAAGACCGCGAGAAAATTAGGGATATTGTCATGGCTCACAAAGACGTCTTAGGGTTCCATGATCTTAAAACCCGCACCTCAGGGCCGAGCCGTTTTATGCAATTGCACCTTGAAATGGAGGGAGAAATGTCCCTCCTGAAAGCTCATGATATTGCCCATGAGGTAAGCAAAAGCCTCGAGGAAGCCTTTCCTCAAACGGAAGTTATTATCCACCAAGACCCTTGGGATGATAGCGATGAAGACGGCAGTATTAAAGTATAGAAGCCTCTGCGAAATAGGGTTAGACTCTGCTAAAAGCCCACCCAACTCTTTTCAAAAAATCCCCCGCACGCACTCAACGCCCCCTCTAAACAGAGCTTCAACTTTCCGTCCGAACCTCCTGGCACCACACTTTTAGCAATACCACGTTGCAAGAATATCATTTCAAAATTTGAAAAATTGTCACTATATATATTGTATAACAAACAATATTATAGACAATTATTATGAAATATTTATTAGCAACCATCTTATGCCTTTCTACTTCTCTATCCCATGGATCGGAAATAACATTTGGGGGGCACCTTGAAGACTCGTTTGAAATGCTAGGGGGGCACCCTTCCCTCGATGGGCTCTTCCCTGCAAAATTCACAAGAGAGCAAATTTCAAGTTTCAAGCACAATGGACATATAACCGAAGGCACCGGGAGACTTTCTGTTGATGATAAATTTACGGCAACTTTGCCCTATAGCTTTCAGATTGTAACAGGAACAGATGCAAATTTTGCAAGCAATGTTTCCTTCACACATGAGTATACGGTTAAAAATAATAAGATCTGTGGGCGCTATCAATTCAACAGCTCTTATTCCAGAATCAACAATGCTACATTTGAGGTTCAATTAGAGAACAACATGATTCACAATCTCTTAGATTCTGTTCTCGGGGAAAAGGATTTCATTGACGGGGAAAGCTCCAAACCTTTCAAAGACACATCTTTTATATTAATAAAAAATACAGATAATGAGTTTGTGCAAGAAACAGGTGTGCCCATTCGTTTAAATGGCAACATGCAAACGTGGCTTCTCATCTTAGCGCAGCTTAACGGAAAAGATATTTACTCTTTAAATGAAAAGGAACGCCAGATCTATGGTGAAGGTCTCTTTTGTACTTACTTAGAAGACAACGACTTAAAACTTTCTCCAGAAGGTATCCTAACTACAGAAGAATACGTAAAGATGAACGATACACTACGCTCTGGTATCCTAGCTCATTTCAACCTCACCTTGAACGATATCCCTGATTTGAAAAATACAACTGTTATGGATCTGAAAGAGGGGAAATATTTTATTGTAAATAGAGACAAAAAAGCGACTCTCTTGAAACTCTAGTTACCTCAGAACGTTTTTATTCCACGACGAAAAGCCCCTGAGGTAAGCAAAAATCTCGAGATAGTCATGAAGACGGCAGTATTAAGGGTTAATCTTTTATTATTTGTGCGCCAAAAAAGCTTTTAGCTTTTCCAGTTTAAATTGATAGGCCAACTTTTCTCCCATTTTTCCTACCAAGCTTTTAAGCCCTGGTGGAAAAGCCTCCGGCTCCAGATAACAAGCATATTGTTTAGAATTACTTTGTCTAATCTCAAAAAGATGGTCAAAATTTTCAAGCACAAGATCAAGCTCTTTCTTGTAGCTTTCATCTATACTTTTCATCCACTCCTGATAGATTTTTTGACGCTCAGGACGAACAGCCGTTGTTTCTTTTGTCTTAAGTGTAAAGGGCTCTTGTTCCAAGGCGTCTTTCAAACGACTCCTTATTGCCGTTTTACTGAGGGGACTGTCAAAAGGAAAACCAAGGTAGAGAGGATTGCCCTCTTCATCCAAAGAAGTAATGACAACATTTTCCCCAGGGTATACACCATGAGGGTGCCGAACACCATAATACGCCACATTATGAATGTATCCAAAAAGACCCACGTTCTTTTCTTTCCACAAATACTGAAGGTTTCTTAGTTCAGTGAATTTTAGCAACGGGGTTGAAGCGCTTGAAATTAAAAATTTATGAGTTTTTTCATGCTCACTAATTAAGGCATTAAAAGTGTCCTCCCCTAGTATTTTCATGAGCACATAGGTCATGACAGCATACATAGAAATTCGGCAATCAGCCACTGTGGGGGATTCTAAGAAACCAGTTAAGGCAACGGACGGCAAAGCACCGCAACACCTTTCATAATCAACGACTAAGCTTAAAAAATTTGCTGTAGGCTTCCAATAGATTGACTCTGTGCCATAGGCGGATAAACCCGTGCCTTCTCCAGGCATCTTCCAATGTGCATTAACCTTTCCATAGCCCTCAAAGGCATATTTAACAACCATTGCATCTAACTCTTCTTGATCTTTAAAAGCAGACGTTGAGGCATTATTCGCCATAAAAAAGAGGGTGGAAACAAAAATAAAAAAGAGGGATTTCATAAAAAGAACCAAAGTTAACGAGTGTCAGATAATAACTTATATATACAAGAATAGACTTATTTGTCAAGAAATAGTTAGAATATTAAAAGCGATAGCCATATCGCAAGCCAAGATCCGTAAAACCAGGATTTTGTCTTGATAGCCCGCCATTTGACACATGATCAACTTTTACAGAAACTGTATGATTGGTGACTAAAACATACCCTAATGACCCTCCCGTGTGACATAAAACCCGAGCCCCATAGGCTTTTTTCTTTTTTGTCTCAGAGTGTATATTGCCATTTTGAACGGCAACCCCCCATGCAAGGTCAATAAACCAAACCTGCTGAAAGGGAATCACCCAAGTTAAGCCAGCGTAGGCAATACTTGTTCCAGAGCTGCTATTTAGGGAGGCGCCAATATGGGGGTGGGGTGCGAAGATCGCTTGAAAAAAGGCATTTTGAGGCGAGGCGAAAATATACTCCCCATTGAGGCTCATACCACGCTCATGACTCTGTTCCATTTTTGAATTCAAATCATGGGCTGAAATCCCCAGACGTATTTCACTAAATTCATCTTGGGTATTGGTAGTCTCCTGCTGCTCATCATTGGCACGAAGAGGGCTCATACTCAAAAAAAATAAAATAAAAAAAAGACTCGTTTTTTGACCCATTACCCTGCTTGTTTTTATGATTCAGAGCTTTAGGATAGCGGCCTTGCGATACCTTGCCAAGCCCTTAAGAAAATTTACTTACTTAGGGTCTCTAAAATAATCCCCCTATAAAAAAAAGTGGCAAAATTTCCGCCCTCTCCCAGAGGTTCCCGTAAAGTCAAAATAACAATAGAACGCAGATAAGAATCCTTCAAAAGGTCAACCTCATAGGGCTTATCACCACATAATCCTTCAAGTCTCTCTTTGGTAAAATAATCCGCATACCTTGATAGATACGAACAAAAAGAATTGTAATAAATAGAGTGCCTGAGTTTATTAGAAGCCTTTAAAGATTTTTGTTTTATTTTTAATCGTTCTATTTTAAGTGGATAAAGGTATTGTTTGCAATCCAGAGTCATCATGGTGGAATTCTGCATGGTCCCCTCATCGTCTTTCTTTATATTTCGCACACAGATGAAACATTTTTCCTTAAGAAAAAAAGCCCCCTTTAATTCCCAAGACTCTTCTTCTAGAGAGGATGCCTCTAAAGACAATGAAAGAATAAATAGAAAGAAAAAAGATATTTTTATAAACCCCATACTCTTACATTTACACTATTTTCAAATAAGGGTAAACTTACTCCACAACAAAATAAAATAAGACTCTAAAACATTTAACAAAAAAACAGGTGACTAAATGTGCTTCTCCCCTCAAATTGATGACTATAAAAAAACAACCCCCACCCTAGACCTTAAAGAATTCTACGCCGGTGACTTAAAAGCCCATGGCGTTGCTCGAAATTGGCGAGGGAAAGTTGTGCGGAAATTCCAGGCAGATGTGTCAGGGACATCAACGGATGGCCATTTAACGCTGCACGAATTTTTCACCTACGATGATGGTCGAACCTTTAAGCGCCAATGGGACATAAAAGAGGAGGCAACTGATCAAAGTGAGGGGAACAACCTTACGGGAACAGGGGCTGATATTTTTGGTCAACTCATTGGAAAAAGCCGCGGCTGTGCTGCACAACTTTGCTACACTTTAAAGATCCCCTCTAAAAAATCAAAGAGGGGGTTTTCAACCTTAACCGTTGATCACTGGCAATATAAAATTGACGAAACCCATGTGCTGCACTTTTTAAAACTAAAAAAATTCGGGTTTACCCTTATCAACAGCACGGTTATGTTCACAAAGGTTTAGAGAGACTCTGCAGATGTCTATGATGGGATAAAGGGGCATGGCCATGGGTAGCGCCCATGCCTTAGCCAGAGACTAGTTAATCTAGCCCCGCACCACTTTCTGCGATAATGAGCTTTTCTTGCAGGGCTTCAATTTCACTTTCAAGACTCTCGTTCACTTTGTTTCCAGCCAAGTCAACGGCAACGGAAATAGCACAAGAAAAACCAAAAGCATCGGTTCCCCCATGGCTTTTAACAGAGATACCACGGAGCCCCAGAAATTGAGCACCATTGTAACGACGAGGATCAAGGCGCTTTTTAAAAGCTTGAAAGCCAGGAAGAGAAATAAGGGCGCCAAGTTTTGTAATCCATGTCCGCTTAAGTTCTTCCCTCATGACCTCAGAAACAAATTTCACAGTGCCTTCGATTGTTTTTAAAGCAACATTTCCTGTAAATCCATCGGTTACAATAACATTCACTTTTGCATTAAAAATGTCATCGCCCTCGATAAAGCCCGCGTAATTTGTCACGGCTCCGGCTTTTTGAATCATACTTTGGGCTTCTTTGAGGACCGTTGTGCCTTTAAGTTCTTCCGACCCAATATTCAAGAGAGCAACGGACGGGTTAGCAACACCTTGCACACACTTTGCAAAGGCTTGGCCCATGATGCAAAATTGCACCAGAACCTCAGCAGGCACATGAACATTCGCCCCCAAATCGAGCATCACAATGCCTTTTCCATCTTTTGTAGGAAGAAGGGTTGTAATAGCCGGACGCTGAAGACCAGGAATTGTTTTTAAAAGAAGTTTAGAAAGCACCATATAGGCACCGGTATTTCCCGCTGAGACAACGGCATCAGCCTCACCATCTGCAACGGCTTGAATGGCACGCCGCATACTTGAATCTTTGAATTGACGAATAGCTAAGCGAGGTTCCGTTGCACCGGAAATAACTTCAGTGCACGGCACAAATTGAATTTTACTATGCCCCCAAAGCCCATGCTTTTTGAGCTCTGGCACAACAGAGACTTCCAAGCCAAAAACCTTAAAGCATATATTGGGATGTTTTTTATGGGCAAGGGCCACACCCTCAACAGTCGTACAGGGGGCTTTGTCCCCCCCCATCGCATCTATTGCTATTGTCGTTACGGGCTGTGTAATATTTTGTTTCGTAGCCAAAATGATATCCTGTTAGATTTCTATAGTCTTTCCAAAAAAATCCCAGACGTCGTTCCTGCACTCCTCACCTATAAACATAGGCTTCATCGCTGGCGCCTAGACTGGAACCTTTTTGGAAAGACTATAATGGTACGTCTTACAGGAATCACCACAAAAAATCGTGACCCTTAGACCTGTTGCAGAGGTTTCTATAGTTCACAGGCCTTAAGCTTGTGCAACGGCAACAACTTGACGGCCTTTGTATTCACCACAGCCTTCACAAACATGGTGGGCAAGTTTACGTGTACCGCAATTACCACACTCAATGCTTTTCACTGCTGAAAGAGCATGATGTGAGCGGCGCATGTTGCGCTTGGATTTGGATGTTTTTTTCTTTGGAACAGCCATAACTGAGAATCCTTTATAAATTTATTAATGACAAAGCAGCACCCTCTTTCAAGATGAATGAGCCTATATCTTAAGATTGTTTAACCGAGTCTCACACAAATCGCAAGAAAAAACAACCAAAATCATAATCACGTGCAAGTTCAGTTCTCACGACGCCTTTTCTTTCTCGCTATCGCTATCATCATCCAAGTCCCTAAATTCCTGGATAAATGCCTCAAAAGCTTCGCCGAAAAACTTATTGTCGAAATCAGAACCCTCTTACTGACTCTTCTCCTTCATATTTTTTTCCTCTGCCGCTATCTCCGTTATAACGCCACGGGCCTGCTTTATGAAATCCGGGCCCTTCCAAAACCTTACCCCAGCCTCACGAGTAGCCTTACCCTGTGGGATGTTGCAAATTTCTGCCATAACCTCCCTCAATTTCTGATCCTGCACTCGCTTAGCCACCACGTTTTCGTTGTTATTGTGGCTCTGTTGCAAAAAATTCACCTTTTGTGATTATGATGTGAAAGAGGTGTAAT
>CAXBEY010000049.1:0-11281 GCA_963974885.1 uncultured Alphaproteobacteria bacterium | reverse complement strand
GACGATTGCGCTCTTACGAGGCTTACGGATAAGTTGGTTAATCGTAGGCATAAAGCCATCCTTCCTTTTATAATGTGGTCATAACGAATTTGATAAACCCTTGAATTTAGGGCCTTTTAGCTCGACAAAATGACTCAATTTTACATATACTGTGGCCGCATAATAGGCTGAGATTAAAAAAGAGTCAAGAGTTGTATTGGAATACTTGATGCTTTTTTTACTCCCTCTTATCCATAGCAATGATAGATAAGAAGTTTGTCACCCTAGTGAGTCACTCCAAAAAGATCCCAGACGTCGTCAATCGCTCCTAAACGACAAGGGGTCGTCGTCGGTCGCTCTTTCCTAGGCTGGAACAGTTTTGAATGGACTCTATATTATGAGGTCACCGCTTCAAAAAAGAGGCAAAAGGAGAATAGGTCCCCTCTTGCATCTGTGGTTAAATTTCTGTTGTGGCCTCCCGTGCAACGTCTTCAGAAGCAGCTGCTGCTGCCGCTTTCGCAGCTTCTTTTGCTTCCGTAGCTTCATGTTTTGCCGCGATCACTTCAAGATCCATTGATTTAGCCAAGGCCCTGACGCGCTTAATCACGCCACCGGTACCCGCTGGAATCAAACGACCCATGATGATATTTTCCTTCAACCCAATGAGGTTATCCATTTTTCCTTGGACAGCCGCATCCGTAATAACACGGGTTGTCTCTTGGAAAGAGGCCGCTGAAATAAAGGATTTCGTTTGCAATGAGGCCTTGGTAATACCTTGCAAAATAGGGAAGGCCGTCGCAACCTGTTTGTTTTCAGCACGTAACTTATCGTTATTTGCCTCGAACTCACGGCGGCCAACAGGCTCACCAATCAAATACATGGAATCACCGGCCGAAGTTATTTCAACTTTTTGAAGCATTTGGCGAACGATAACCTCAATGTGCTTGTCGTTGATGGGCACACCTTGCAAGCGGTAAACTTCTTGAATCTCATTGGTTAAGTAAGTGGCTAATGCCTCAACACCAAGGATACGTAAGATATCATGGGGCACAGGATTACCATCAACGAGGGTTTCACCCTTCTTAACAAAGTCACCTTCAAAGACAACAACGTGACGTCCCTTTGGAATTAAATATTCAATGGGTTCGGCGCCGTCTTCGTTTGGCACCACACTAATGCGACGCTTTGTCTTATAGTCCTTACCAAACTCAACACGACCATCCACTTCGCTGATCACAGCATAGTCTTTGGGCATACGTGCTTCAAACAATTCAGCAACACGCGGCAAACCACCGGTAATATCACGGGTTTTAGAAGATTCACGGGGCAGACGTGCAATCACATCACCCACTTTAATGACACCGCCATTCTCTGTATTAATAATCGCATTGGCCGGCAAGAAATAACGAGCCTCAGTTCCATTAGGCAACACAAGGGATTCCCCTTTGTCATCATGCAAAGAAATACGAGGCTTCATGTCACTGGTACGGGCTTGTTGGCGCCAATCCATAACAACACGGTTTGTCAAACCAGTGGCCTCATCGGTCACCTCACGTAAGGAAACACCATCAACTAAGTCAAGGAAGTGAGCCTTACCGGCCACTTCAGAAACGATCGGCGTTGTAAAGGGATCCCAGTCTGCAATTTTTTGACCTTGCTTAACTTTCTTCTTCTCATCCAAATGCAGCTTTGCCCCATAGGGAATCTTATAACGCGCTTTTTCACGCCCTTTGGCATCCCGCACAACAACTTCTGTGTTACGCGCCAAGACAATCAAATCACCATCAAGATTTTTCACAACATTACGGTTATTAATTTGGATCACACCATCAGACGCAGACTCAATACTGGACTTTTCACCACTCCCTTGAGCGGCACCACCAATGTGGAACGTACGCATGGTCAACTGAGTTCCAGGCTCACCAATAGATTGCGCTGCAATCACACCAACGGCTTCGCCCATATTAACCTTTGTTCCACGAGCCAAGTCACGTCCATAACAGGTCGCGCAAATGCCTTCATCGCTTTCACAAATCAGGGGAGAGCGCACTTGGAGTTGATCAAGGGAAGAATCCGCAATAGATTCAGCCGCAACTTCATCAATGATGCCACCTTTTGGCGTAATCATGGCGCCACTTTCAGGATGAACAACATCTTCCGCTGCTGTTCGACCAAGAACCCGGTCTGACAAGGTGGTAATGACCTCACTGCCTTCAACAATAGAACGCACAGTAATGCTTTTATCTGTCTTACAATCAACGGTTGTGATCACAGCATCTTGAGCAACATCAACCAAACGACGGGTCAAATAACCAGAGTTCGCTGTTTTCAAAGCCGTGTCAGAGAGTCCCTTACGAGCGCCATGGGTTGAGTTAAAGTACTCAAGAACCGACAGGCCTTCTTTAAAGTTAGAGATAATAGGGGTTTCAATGATTTCACCATTAGGCTTTGCCATCAAACCACGCATACCGGCCAGTTGCTTCATTTGAGCAGCAGAACCACGGGCACCAGAGTCAGCCATCATAAAGACAGAGTTCAAAGGAGCGCCTTTTTTCGTGGTGGAAATTTCCTTCATCATGGCAGACGCCACTTTATCCGTGCATTGTGACCAGGCATCAATGACCTTGTTATATTTCTCACCTTGAGTGATAAAGCCTTCAAGATACTGTTGCTCATATTCATTGGCTTTTGTCCGCGTTTCATCCACAAGAGCTTTTTTCGCTGTGGGGATAATCAAGTCATCCTTACCAAAAGAAATACCTGAAAGAGTCGCGTATTTAAAGCCAATAGCCATCAAATGGTCACAGAAAATAACCGTCGCCTTTGATCCACAGTGACGATAAATCTCATCAATAATGTTGCTGACTTCTTTGTTATTAATCTGGCGATTGATCACACCAAAAGCAAGTTGATGATGGCGAGGCAGGATTTCAGAGAGAATCATGCGTCCAACGGTTGTCTCAACCATTTGCCCAATTTCTTTACCATCTTCGTCAACGGTATCATAACGCGCTTTGATTTTTGTGTGCAAGGTCACCAAGCCATTATCAAGGGCCATCTGGATTTCTCCAATGGTGGCAAATATCATGCCTTCGCCCTTTTCGCCTTCGCGCTCAACGGTCAAGTAATAGAGCCCAAGAATCACGTCCTTTGTTGGGTTAATAATGGGGCGACCATTAGCAGGGTGCAGGATGTTGTTGGTCGACATCATCAACACACGAGCTTCTAATTGAGCCTCAACGGACAACGGCACGTGAACGGCCATTTGGTCTCCATCAAAGTCAGCGTTAAAAGCTGTACAAACAAGAGGGTGCAACTGAATGGCTTTTCCTTCAACAAGAATCGGCTCAAAAGCTTGGATACCCAAACGGTGCAATGTTGGGGCACGGTTTAGCATCACCGGATGCTCACGGATGACTTCTTCCAAGATATCCCAAACTTCAGGACGGGCTCGTTCAACCATGCGCTTTGCAGCCTTGATGGTCGTTGCCAAACCGTAGCGCTCTAGGCGGCTAAAGATAAAGGGCTTAAAGAGCTCGAGGGCCATTTTCTTGGGAATACCACATTGGTGGAGCTTTAAATAAGGCCCCACAACAATCACGGAACGACCCGAATAGTCAACACGCTTACCAAGAAGGTTCTGACGGAAACGACCTTGCTTCCCTTTAAGCATATCAGCCAAAGATTTCAACGGGCGCTTGTTCGCTCCCGCAATGGGGCGACTCCGGCGGCTATTATCAAAGAGCGCATCAACGGATTCTTGAAGCATTCTTTTTTCGTTACGCACAATAATATCAGGGGCACGTAATTCCATCAAACGCTTGAGGCGGTTGTTACGGTTAATCACACGGCGGTACAGGTCATTCAAATCGGAGGTCGCAAAACGTCCGCCATCCAAAGGCACCAAGGGGCGCAATTCTGGTGGTAAAACAGGAAGAACCGTCATAACCATCCATTCTGGCTTAGCACCGGATTCAATGAAAGCCTCGATACCCTTTAGGCGCTTAATGATTTTTTTGCGGCGCATTTCAGAGTTTGTTTCCATCAACTCTGTACGCAATTTTTCTTGTTCGCCCTTGAGATCAATTTTTGCTAGAAGCTTACGGAAAGCTTCCGCTCCAATGTCTGTTTCAAAGGAGTCATCACCGTGCTCATCTAACGCGTCATAATATTCATCTTCTGTCAGCAATTGACCTTCTGTAAGAGGAGTCAATCCAGGATCAAGAACGATGTGTGCTTCATAGTACAGAACCTTTTCAAGTTCTTTCATTGTCATTTCAAGCAAGGTAGCAACACGGCTTGGCATGGCTCGGGTGAACCAAATATGCGCAACGGGAGCAGCAAGGTCAATGTGGCCCATGCGCTCACGACGGACCTTAGCCAAGGTCACTTCCGTACCGCATTTTTCACAAATAACACCACGGAATTTCATGCGCTTATATTTACCGCACAAGCATTCGTAATCTTTCACAGGGCCAAAAATCCGTGAACAAAACAAACCATCACGCTCGGGCTTAAAAGTTCGATAATTGATCGTCTCTGGCTTTTTAACTTCGCCAAAGGACCATGAGCGGATTTTCTCTGGGCTTGCAATCACAACCTTTAGAAAATCAAAGCTTTCTGGGCCTTGAACTTGACCAAAGACGTTCATTAAATCTTTCATATCTCATGCTCCTGAATCACCCCGAAGGGTCATATTTTCTGGACTCTCGTCCTTAATAAAATTTCTTAGAAAAAGGCAGTTAGGAGGCCCCCTTACGAAGGCCTCTAAAGTCTTAGATTAAGCTGCGTCTTTTTCTGTTGTTTCTGCTTTTTCAAGGTCCGCATAGCGACCAAAGTCAACGTTAATACCCAAGGATTTAAGCTCCTTGACCAATACGTTAAAGGACTCTGGAATGCCCGCCTCAAAGTTATCATCACCACGGACAATCGCTTCATAAACCTTAGTACGGCCCACAACGTCATCGGATTTAACCGTGAGCATTTCTTGAAGGGTATACGCAGCACCATAAGCTTCCAAAGCCCACACTTCCATTTCACCAAAGCGTTGACCACCGAATTGAGCTTTACCACCAAGAGGTTGTTGGGTCACAAGACTGTAAGGTCCAACAGAACGCGCGTGAATCTTATCATCAACCATGTGGTTCAATTTAAGCATGTATTTGTAACCAACGGTTACAGGGCGCTCATAATGCTCACCGGTACGGCCATCAATTAAGGTCTCTTGACCGGTGTGGCTGAAACCAGATTTCTTGAGCAAAGCACTCACATCAGGCTCACGAGCTCCATCAAAAACAGGGGTCGCAAGGGGCAAGCCCTTGACCTGATTTTGAGACACTTCGATCAATTCTTCATCGCTCAAGCCTTTGATCATTTTTTTATCTTCTGGGCGTTGGTAAATGCTTTCCATGAATTTACGAAGATCCTTAGGATCCTTTGTACTGGCGTGCATATCGCTTAAAATTTCGCCAACTTGGCGGCCCAAACCATGGGCAGCCCAACCAAGGTGAGTCTCTAGGATTTGTCCAACGTTCATACGAGACGGCAAACCAAGAGGGTTCAAGATCAGGTCAAGGGGCGTCCCATCTTCCATATGAGGCATATCCTCTTCCGGCACGATAATAGAAACAACACCTTTGTTTCCGTGACGGCCCGCCATCTTGTCTCCCGGTTGAAGTTTACGCTTTGTCGCAACAAAGACTTTAACAACCTTAAGCACACCGGTTTGCAAGTCATCACCCCGTTGGATTTTTTCGACCTTATCCTCAAAATCCTTTTGGAGTTGCTTAACTTGTGTTTCATGATGCTTAACAAGAGCTTCAATTTCACGTTGGATTGTGTCTTCATCAACGCTAATTTGACGGACTTGAGCCGCTGTGTATTCTTCCAAAAGGGCTGCTGTAATCTTAGCACTTGCTTTCTTTTTGCCGGGAAGAGACGTTGCGGTTTGACCAATCATCAACTCACGCAAACGGGCTTGTAGTGCACGTTCAAGAATTTGACGCTCCGTATCACGATCCAGGGCAAGGTGGTTAATTTCAGCACGCTCAATGGCAAGAGCACGCTCATCTTTTTCAACACCACGACGGTTAAAGACACGGACTTCAATAACAGTCCCCGTCCCACCCGGTGGCACACGCAAAGAGGTGTCCCGCACATCGGAAGCTTTCTCACCAAAGATAGAGCGCAAAAGTTTTTCTTCCGGGGTTGCTGGTGTTTCACCCTTTGGCGTTACTTTACCAACGAGAATATCCCCAGGCTTAACATCCGCACCGATAGAAACGATACCGGCCTCATCAAGGTAACGCAAAGCATCATCCCCAACGTTTGGAATATCACGGGTGATTTCTTCTTGTCCAAGCTTTGTATCCCGAGCAACAACTTCAAATTCCTCGATATGAATAGAGGTGTAGATATCATCACTTGCTATGCGCTCAGAGATAACAATCGAATCCTCAAAATTGTACCCATTCCAAGACAGGTAACCAACAAGAACGTTACGACCAAGGGCCAATTCACCCATGTCCGTTGACTGACCATCGGCCAAAATATCTCCCTTAGAAACGGTGTCTCCAGGACGCACAAGAGGTTTTTGTGTAATACACGTATCTTGGTTGGAACGTTGGTATTTTTGGAGCTTATAAATATCAACAACGGAAGCATCGTCAACGGAAAGCTTTTCCGTAATACGAACAACAACACGTTCTGCATCAACTTGATCCACAACACCAGCACGCTTAGCAAGAACGGTCACACCAGAGTCACGGGCAACAACGGCTTCCATTCCTGTCCCAATAAGGGGGGCTTCCGGTTGAAGGAGTGGCACGGCTTGGCGCTGCATGTTTGATCCCATCAAGGCACGGTTCGCGTCATCGTTCTCGAGGAACGGAATAAGCGATGCTGCAACGGAAACAAGCTGTTTCGCGGAAACGTCAATATAATCAATTTCACTAACAGGGGCTAAGGTAAACTCTCCGCCCTTACGACAACTCACGAACTCATCAATAAAAGCGCCTTTATCATCCAAGCGCGCATCTGCTTGCGCAATAGCAAAACGTCCCTCTTCCATGGCAGACATGTAAACAACATCATCAACCATTTTACCCTTAACAACTTTACGATAAGGGCTTTCGATAAAGCCATACTTGTTAACACGAGCATAGGAAGCGAGGGAGTTAATCAAACCAATGTTTGGACCTTCCGGTGTTTCAATTGGGCAAATACGGCCATAGTGTGTTGGATGAACGTCACGTACTTCAAAGCTGGCACGATCACGTGTCAAACCACCAGGGCCCAAGGCTGACAAGCGACGCTTGTGGGTAATTTCAGCAAGGGGGTTGATTTGGTCCATAAATTGAGACAGCTGAGATGACGCAAAGAACTCTTTTACAGCAGCGGAAATTGGCTTGGAGTTAATAAGGTCATGGGGCATCATTGTATCAATATCAACGGATCCCATGCGCTCACGAATAGCGCGTTCCATGCGAAGCATACCTGTACGATAATGGTTCTCAAGGAGCTCACCAACAGGACGCACACGACGGTTACCCAAGTTGTCAATATCATCAACTTGCTCTTGACCGTCTTTGAGTTTCAAAAGAACCCCAACAATAGACATAACATCATTCTTTTCAAGAACGCGTTTTTCATCAGAGGTATCAAGGGCTAAACGTTGATTCATTTTCACACGACCAACGGCAGAAAGGTCGTAGCGCTCTTCGTCAAAGAAAAGAGAATTAAAGAGAGCTTCCGCACTTTCCAAGGTTGGGGGCTCACCAGGACGCATGACGCGATAAATATCGATCAAGGCATCTTCACGGGTCGTGTTTTTATCTGCTGCAAGGGTATCCCGCAAATAGGATCCCACCGTAATGTTATCAATAAAGAGAACAGAGAATCCTTTGATCCCCGCCTTCTCAAATTTTACCATCAGAGCTTCTGTGAGCTCTTCTCCTGCATCTGCAATCACTTCACCAGTTTCAGGGTGGACAATATCACTGGACAGGAATTGGCCGATGATCGCTTCCTCAGAAACCAACACAGACTTCAAGCCATCCTCAGCTAATTTTTTAGCCTTACGGGGAGAAATTTTCTCACCGGCCTTTAAAATAGCCTTACCGGTTTTAGCATCCAATAAGTCAACGGTTAGCTTCGTGCTACGCATTGTTTCTGGCATAAAGGGCATGGCCCAGCCCTTGGCTGTCTTTTTGTAGCCCGTTGTCTCGTAGTAATAATTTAAAATGTCAGCGCGGCTCAAACCTTTGGGTTCAAAGGGCAACGGCTCACCGGCGGGAAGATCCTTATGTTTCTCCCGCAGAGCGAGAGTCTCGTCATTTTCCAGAGCCATCAAAAATGTTGTGGCAGGTAATTTACGACGACGATCAATACGCACGTACAAAACATCTTTGCCATCAAATTCAAAATCAAGCCAAGATCCACGGTAAGGAATCACACGGCCAGAGAACAAAAGTTTCCCAGAGGCATGGGTTTTTCCCTTATCATGATCAAAGAACACACCAGGAGAGCGGTGCATTTGAGAAACCACAACACGCTCAACGCCGTTAATAATAAAGGTTCCGTTCTTCGTCATCAACGGAATATCACCAACATAAACTTCTTGCTCTTTAATGTCCCGGATAGAACGAGCACCTGTGTCTTCATCAATATCCCAAACAACAAGACGGAAAGTCACACGCAACGGAGCTGAATAGGTGGCTCCCCGTTGACGGCATTCTTCTACGTCATACTTTGGAAAATCAAAGTCATACTTATGAAATTCAAGCAGTGCCCGATCAGAAAAATCATTGATAGGAAAAACCGTCAAGAAAATATTCTGAAGGCCCTTATTAACGCGATCTTCAAAGCCAACAGTCTTCTGCAAGAATTCCTCATAGGAACTCTTTTGAAGCTCAATGAGATTTGGCATCTCAAGGGAACTTGAAAGTTTATGATAACTACTACGTATGCGCTTTTGACCGGCTGGTAATGCTGTCATTAAATGCCTCACTTAAATGGTGTAAAATTATCCCTCATTCACATTGAACCTGTTGGCCCAATTGCCAGAGTTCAATTGAATGTACGCAAAACACCGCACAGAAAATCATCTTTCGTGCGGCTTAAAAACTGTAATCTAGTCAGTGTCTTTAAAAGACTGGTGCAAAATGTTAAACCCGACTCTATTGCTCACAATTAAATTGTGTAAGAGATAAATAACAAATTTATCTCTATAAATCAAATAATAAAAAATATCCGATCAAAAAAACTTAAATCGAATGAAAAAGAGGGGATCACCAAAAAATTGGTAACCCCTTCTCCAAATAGAAAAAACTATTTCAACTCTACGGTTGCGCCTGCAGCTTCAAGTTGAGTTTTAATTTTTTCAGCTTCATCTTTATTCACGCCTTCTTTAACGGCTTTAGGTGCAGCTTCAACAAGATCTTTCGCTTCTTTCAGGCCAAGACCTGTAATGCCGCGAACTTCTTTAATCACGTTGATTTTTTTGTCACCGAACGCAGTCAAAACGACGTCAAATTCGTCCTTAACAGCAGCAGCTTCACCACCAGCGGCAGGCGCAGCAGCAGCAGCTACAGGAGCAGCAGCAGAAACGCCCCAAACATCTTCGAGTTTTGTTGCAAGTTCAGCAGCTTCTAGTACTGTCAGTTTAGAAAGTTGATCTACAATTTTATCTAAATCAGCCATTTTTATTTCTCCTAATATAATATATTGATTGGTTATTCTCTCCACTAGCGACTTTAATTCACTAATGCACTTTTATTTACTAGCGTATGCAGAAAATACACGGGCCAATTGTCCAGCAGGAGCTTGCGCAATACCGGCAATTTTTGTTGCTGGAGCCATAACAAGCCCAACAAGTTTCCCACGCAATTCATCAAGGCTCGGCAATTTAGCCAACTCTTGAATAGCGCTTGCATCCAAAAACTTATCTCCTAAAGCACCGCAAACGATTTCCATCTTCTCATTTTTCTTTGAGAATTCGGCAATAATTTTTGCAGCGGTTACAGGATCTTGCGAATAAGATAAACCCGTTGGACCTGTTAAGTGCTCTGAAATTCCTTCACAAGGAAGATCCTTCACAGCCAAACGAGCCAAGGTATTTTTCGCAATTTTAAAGCTTCCACCAGCATCACGCATTTTCACGCGAAGATCTGTAGATTCTGTTACTGTAAGCGCCGTTTGACGCGTCACAACAACAAGACCAGCAGTCTCAAGTGCAGATCGGAGAGATGTCACAAACGTTTTTTTGTCATGTTTATCCATGATATCTCCAATCGTTTCTGACATGAAAAAATAACTTTTCATATCAGTTGGTTTAAACTCTGCCCAGAAGAGTCAACTCGACCTTCCATCTATTGTTGGCGCACATACATCACGATATTTATATCATCATGTTAAGGACATTAACCAGTTTCCTGGGCCCACAGTCTTGGACAGTTGGTGAGACCTTCTCACCGGCATCTTTCTACAACTGTAGAAAGAAACTTTTTCATAGAGGCTTTGAGACCTCTATAAATTCTTTAAAATTACATCGTTGCAACATCAATTTCAACGGAGGGTCCCATTGTCGATGTCAAGGTAATACGCTTAACGTAGGTTCCCTTAACCGTTGCAGGCTTTGCTTTCAAAATCACTGAAATAAAAGCCGTCACATTTTCAGCAAGTTTCTTTGCATCAAAACTAGCTTTACCAACACCGGCATGAACGATACCGGTTTTTTCAGCACGGTATTCAAGTTGCCCAGCCTTAGCATCTTCAACAGCTTTAGTCACGTTTGGTGTAACCGTTCCTAATTTAGGATTAGGCATCAAGCCTTTTGGTCCTAAAATTTTAGCAACGCGCCCCACAACACCCATCATATCTGGCGTTGCAATACAGCGATCAAAATTAATTTTACCAGCTTGAATATCTGCCAAAAGCTCGTCGGACCCCACAATGTCAGCTCCTGCTTTTTTAGCTTCTTCAACCTTAGCATCCTTTGCAAATACAGCAACACGAACAGTTTTACCGGTGCCATTAGGCAGGGAAATCATTCCACGGATGTTTTGTTCAGCCTTACGTGTATCAACATTCAAATTCATAGCAATATCGATGGTTTCATCAAATTTTGCTGTCGCGCGTTCTTTGACGATTTTAACAGCTTCTGCAACAGACATTGCATCTAACTGGCTCAAACCTTCGTACGCCTTTGTCATTCTTTTACCTTGCTTCGCCATGACCTTAACCCTCGACCTTCATGCCCATTGAACGGGCTGTTCCTGCGATAATTTTAACGGCAGCATCTATA
>CAXBEY010000048.1:0-11613 GCA_963974885.1 uncultured Alphaproteobacteria bacterium | reverse complement strand
AAAGGCTCGGGGCTTTTTTTGTGCCATCAGGGTGGGCTTCCTGAGTCGCTTACTTATCAAGCAGGGTATTTTTTTGTTTTTGGTCTCCAATAGTGGTTTCAAAAACAGCCGTTTCATGGGGCTTTGGATAAATATGCCCTACAAATACCTTTGTACTATTTGCTAGTTTAAAGAGGCGTTGGATGGAATTGTAAAGGGTTTCAGCACTACCTCCTGGAAAATCAACACGGGCTGTGCCCAAGGACGGCATAAAAATGCTATCACCCACAAAGATAGAGTTCTCAATATGATAGCTTACACAAGCTGGAGTGTGCCCAGGGGTATGAAGGACAGTGGCCGTAAGATTGCCAATTTTAAAGGACTCACCATCGTGAAAAAGATGGTCAAACTGTGAGCCATCTTGCGGCGTATCTTTTTTGATGTTGTACACAGGAATCCAAAAATCAAGCACGTCCTTGATGCGGTCACCAATAGCGGTTTGGCCACCAAGGTGTTCTTTTAGGTAAGGAGCGGCAGTTAAATGATCGGCATGAATGTGGGTTTCAAGAATCCATTCTGTTGTGAGACCTTGTTCCTTGATAAAAGCAATCACCCCATCGGCAGATTGGGTGCTGGTGCGACCAGCGTGGGGGTCATAATCTAAGACAGAATCAATAATGGCGCATTTTTTTGTTGCTTCACACCAAACAATATAGGTCATCGTTGCCGTGTCTTTGTGGAAAAAAGCATTGATTTTTGGCTGTGTCATAAGGTAAAAATCTCCCTGTAAGGCTTTTATAAATTATAGAATAGATTGCCCTGTTGATTTCCAATCTGCTTCAAAAGCTTCTAGTCCCTTGTCTGTCAAAGGATGATTATACATTGCCTTTAAGACCTTCCCCGGTAAAGTGACAACATCTGCACCAAGAAGAGCAACGTCGCTTACATGCTTGGGGCTTCTAATGGAGGCCGCTAAAATCTCTGTATCAAATTCTGGATAGTTCATATAAATGTCAGCAATGTCAGAAATAAGGTCTGTGCCATCTTGCCCTAAATCATCAAGGCGACCAAGGAAGGGAGAGATAAAAGCAGCACCGGCTTTAGCGGCAAGAAGGGCTTGGTTGGCTGAAAAACACAAGGTGACATTCACCATGGTATGATCATCGGATAGGGTTTTGCAGGCCCGCAGACCATCAAAAGTAAGGGGAACTTTAATGGCGATATTGTCGGCAATTTTGCGTAAAACATCGGCCTCTTTCATCATGGTTTTATAGTCCATGGCGGTGACTTCGGCACTCACAGGGCCGTGGGGAACAAGGTTGCAAATTTCCTTTGTGACCTCTTTGATGTCGCGACCAGATTTAGCAATGAGAGAAGGATTGGTTGTAACCCCGTCAATAAGGCCTGTGATAACAAGTTCTTCAATTTCTTTAATGTTAGCGGTATCGAGGAAAATTTTCATCTTTGGGAATCTTTCTTAAAAGTTGTATACTCATTTGGAATCTTACAGAGTGTCTCCTATGAATCAAGCACCAATTCTTTTTGAAGACAATGAAAATGATCAGCAAAGCAGCAACCAAGAAGCTTTTGCCTACGCGGAAGTGCTTGTTGCGCTGCCTTTTGGGGAGGCTTTTGACTATCGCTACTCTCTGAATTTACCTTTGCAGCCTGGCTCTATTGTTCAAATCCCCTTTGGAAAGCGGACCCTATATGGGGTTGTGTCGGCTTTAAAAGACGCAACACAGACACAACCGAACAAGATTAAGGATGTGATTTCCGTGGTGGATTGGTGTGCTCTGAGGGAACAAGATCTTGCTTTTTTAACATGGATGTCGGACTACACTTTGATTCCAAAGGGTCGTGTGATGAAGATGTTTTTAAGTTCTCCCACTGCTTTTGAGCAAGAAAAGCCCCTTTATGCCTATGAGGTCTCTAAAGATTTCTCAGGCTCTTTAACGGATAAACAACGTTTAAGTGTTGAGTGGTTTAAGGGAAAGTCTAGGGCGTATACGAGCGTTGATATTCAAAAAGGCGCGGGGGTTTCCGCAGCCATTATTAAAGGGGCCCTTGATAAAGGGGCGCTCACCCTCGTTCCTTTTTCGACTGTTTTGCAAAATCCTGAGGCTGATTTTCTGAAAATGTCCTATTCTCCCGAGCAACAGGCCGTTGTGGACTCCTTATCCAAGTCTGTTACGGCTCAAAAATATGAAGCTATTTTGGTTGATGGTGTGACAGGCTCGGGAAAAACAGAAGTCTATTTTGAAGCCATTGCTCAAGGGTTACGGGAAGGGCGTCAAAGTGTTGTTCTGTTGCCAGAAATTTCTTTGACCCCCCAATGGCTAGAGCGTTTTGAAAAACGATTTGGGGCGCAGCCCGTTGGATGGCACTCTCGAATGACACCGGCGCAACGTCGAAAAGCATGGCGATCCATTGCAAAAGGGGAGGCCCTTGTCGTCGTTGGGGCACGCTCTGCGTTGATGTTGCCCTATCCAAATTTAGGTCTCATTATCGTGGATGAAGAACATGAAACCTCTTACAAGCAAGAAGACGGCGCGATTTATCATGCTCGCGATATGGCCGTTGCCAGGGCCTATCATTTAGATATTCCTATTGCATTGGTGTCTGCAACACCGTCCCTTGAAAGTTATGTGAATGCATCGGAAGGGAAGTATACGCTTCTTCAACTCCCCCATCGCCATGGGGGAGCGACTTTACCGAGCCTCGAGATCGTTGATATGCGTTTCCATGATAAAAAAGGATCTCAAGGGACCCAGCGTTTTATGGCTAATAAGGTACGCTCTGCGTTGGTGGAAGCCGTGTCAAAAGGCGAACAAGCTTTGCTGTTTTTGAACCGCCGAGGGTATGCTCCTTTAACTTTATGTCGGGGGTGTGGAGAGCGTTTGGAATGTCCCCATTGCACCGCTTGGTTGGTCCAACACAAATCTATTGAGCGTTTGCAGTGTCACCATTGTGGCTTTGTGGCAAGGCGTCCAAAGACCTGTCCAAAGTGTGAAGAGGAAGATTCTTTTATCGCCTGTGGCCCCGGTGTTGAACGTATTGCCGAAGAGATGCAGGCCCTTTTACCAGAAGCGCGATTATTGATTATGGCCAGCGATGCTTTCGAGACAACCAGAGACCTTGTCAGCGCCATTGAACGTATTCAGCGGGGAGAAGTGGATGTTATTATCGGGACCCAAATGATGGCCAAAGGGCATCACTTTCCAAAGCTGACCTTGGTAGGGGTTATTGATGCGGATTTAGGTCTGTCCGGCGGAGACCTACGGGCCTGTGAAAAAACCTATCAACTTTTGCAGCAAGTTGCTGGTCGTTGTGGCCGGGCCGAGAAAAAAGGCCACGTGTTATTGCAGACTTATTATCCTGACCATCCTGTCTTGCAGGCTCTTGTGGCTAATGACAAAGGGGCTTTTATTGAGCAGGAAAGGCTCATGCGGCAAACTGCAGGAATGCCTCCTTATACAAGGCTAGCAGCGCTGATTTGTTCTAGCCAAGACTCCCAATTGGTTGAGCAATTTGTAAGAGCTCTGGGACGTCATGCACCTCGCATTGAGGGTGTAGAAGTCTTAGGTCCGGCTCAAGCCCCAATGGCTATTTTGCGGCGCTATCATCGCTGGCGTTTTTTAATCCGAGCCCCTAAGAATTACCCTCTTCAAAAATACCTCAAGAGTTGGCTTGCAACCCTTGAGCTACCAAGGCAGATCAAACTTCAAATTGATATTGATCCTATTTCCTTTATGTAAAGTGCCTTTATAGGGGTCGTTTTTTAATCCGAACTTGAGCTTGAGATCAAAGTTGATCCAGCAGCAGAATCTTCTGATGTATCCAAGGCGCTTACGTCTCCTGTTTCAAGGTTATAGAGAGTCTGAACCAAGACGGCGTTATGGCGATTTTTTTTGATGACAGCGACAGTCTTGTTGTCATGATCTATGATCACCCGTGTGAAGTGGTCCTCTAGGGTTGTTGGAGAAAAACGACCTATTGCAGAAAGGTGTGGCCCTCCGTTAGCAGAAAGATCAAGAGTGGGTGTTAAAAGCCCCGCTTTATTCGCATTAATCTTATGAAAAGCAGAGGAAGCCGTTTCAAGAATATAAAGGGGCGCTGTCTCAAGGTTATCATCTTTGTCTTCGTCTTCGTCGGCATAAGCCCATAAGCCACTTTTACCACAGTGGATATCACCGCTAAAAAAAGCAACGTATTTAATGCGTTTCTCTTTTATATAATTGAGAATTTCACTGAGTTGTTCAGGAGAAGCTTCCCAAGGATCACCTTGAAGCATTAAGGCCGTCGTGGACATGAAAATAGGTTTAACACGATCAGCGCGCTCTGAGGCAGAAAGCCAGCTTTTAAGGGCTGCCATTTGTCCCTCACTTATGGCTCTGTTTTCACTGGGGTAAAGCTCCGAGCGCAAGTCCATAACAAAGCCCTCTAGGTTATCATTAATAATGTACCAATTTTCTGGTGTGTCAGGTCCTTGAGGACGTTGGAAAAGATCATAGGCGCGTTTTCCTGCAGCTGCGCGCGCACTACGAGAATGTGGGATTTCTGCGGTACTATTATTCCAGCGTTCATGGTCATCCCACATTTGATAAAGGGGCACAAAGGACTCAAAAAGCGCGCGCGTCCCAGCTGTCCTATGCACAAGGTCGTAACGCTTCATCATCTCATCAAATGTTTTAGCGGCTGTAAGTTCGCCAGTGGCGTCCATATAAACCCAATCCCCAAGGGAAATAAAGGCATCGGTTACAAGGCCTTTAGCGGCGTAGTCAGCAATATCGTCAACAACGGTTCGGAATATACCCGATCCTTTACTTTGCCAGAGTTTTATACCAAAAGGGAGTAAGCCCACTCGGTTGCAAGACCCATAAACAAAGGAGCAAATATTCTCTGGTTCTTCGGGGGGCGTCATGACAGTATAGGTTTTGCTGAGGCCCCAGTCTAAGTTGTCGGGATCATCAACTTCACCTGTGGTTTGCCGATAGCCTATTTGAAAATCATAGTGTTTGTTAGGAGCAAGTTCTTTAAAGGCAACACGGCCGATATGTTTATCAACAGCAGGCATATCAAAATATTGGACAGTCCAGTTTTCAAACTCGTCATCTGCACCATGGAGTTTCAGACGTGCATAACCGGAGCAGGCCGTTGGCCTCTCGAATGTCATACAGGAAGAAAGGAGGCTTTCCTTGGGGAGGTGCCCTTGGCCCATGGCGTGGAAAGTGTAACATGTTTCATGGGAGGCAGCGACAACTTCCAACTCGTCACTACTTGAGGCTTCGCTAAAGTTACTACTGCCTTCCACTTCATGGAATGTTTTTACAAAGCCACGGTGAATGGGCGGCATTTTGGGAAAAGGATGCACAATGTAATCAGGGTCAATGGCGCTGGCATGAAGGGGTGAACCTCCGACAAAAATAGTGATTAAAATAGACAGAAAGAAGGCTTTTATTTGAGACATGGCTTGTTCCCCCGAACGTTAATATATCAACCCTATTTTGCATCCTAGGGTTATTTTATTAACAGAGGTTTAATATCTTATTAAGATTTTTCTTAAATATTTAAGGCTCTTTACATGATGTTCTTTTCCCCGATTACCCTTTCCAAAAAATATTAAGAAAGAGGGCGCTTTAAGACCCAGGCTTGTTCTTGCTTTTTAAGTTCTTTACCCAAGTCTGGTCCCGCTGTAAAACCTTGCTTGAGCAGATCTTGTCCGGTGATAGGAAAAGGCTTGTGTTCCCAATTTTCAATCACCTCGAAAGTGCTTAAGGGCAGATTATCCCCCCTAGCCAGAGTACTCATGAACCAAGCGCGAGTGAGGTCTTTTCCCTGAAAATGGAGGTGAAGCCTTATATCTTTTGCGGGGTCCTCTTTGATCATATCTTGTAATTTATGGAGCCATTTTGATTCTTTATTAGAAAATTTATAACGCTGAATAATCCAGTTAAGGCGTTTCGGATCTTGATCAATTAAAGAGTAAAGACGTGTTAAAGGGCAAGGAGGTATCTTTAAATCCTGTTCAATGGAGAGGAGATTTATAAAAACATCCCCCAACTTTTTTTGTTTTGTGATCACTTCAAGAATACCGGTTTTGGCCATGAGCTCGAGGGACTCTAAAGGATCTTTATTGCTTAACAAGCGAAGGAGTTCACTGTGGATACGCTCACCGGATATTTTTTCAAGGCCACTTTTGTTGCTGATCAGAGCCTGTAGAGTGTCTTCATTAGGGGGGTGTTTAGCAAAACGAGCATAAAAGCGAAAATAGCGTAAAAGGCGTAAATAATCTTCTTGGATACGCAAATTGGCATCGCCAATAAAACGCACAATGCCGTCTTTAAGGTCTTCAATCCCTCCCCAAGGATCATAAATTTCCCCGTCTTCTTTGAGGTAGAGGGCATTAAAGGTAAAGTCTCGCCGAGCCGCATCTTCCTCCCAATTATCCGTAAAAGTCACAATGGCATGACGGCCATCGGTCCTATCATCACGACGGAGTGTTGTGACCTCGAAACCTTCTCCGTCAATCACCGCCATGACAGTGCCGTGGGCAAGTCCCGTTGGGATGACTTTGATGCCAGCTTTTTTAAGAAACGCCATGATGTCTTCGGGCTTATAACTTGTGGCCAAATCAATGTCTTGAACAGGTTTCCCAATGAAAGCATCCCGCACACATCCCCCGACAAAACGCAGCATATTTTCGCTCTCAGGAATGGCCTTAAAAAGGCGCTGGATAGAAGGGCTTGTCATCCAGGGTTGGGGTTTCAATTTCACAGGAGCCGCTTAATTTTTTGTTATTTCTAAGGTTAGTTTATCCTAAAACAAGGTTTAAAAATCTATTTTTTATAAATTTCTTGCAACCGCTTATCACGACCACAATTATAGCGATAAAATTTATAACGTAGGGGATTCTTGATATAATACTTTTGATGGTAGTCCTCCCCCTCATAAAAGGTCGTTGCGGGCACAACCTCCGTTACAAGGTCCCGTCCTAAAACGGTGGCCATATCTTTCTTAGAGGCGAGTGCCATTTCCTGCTGCCCTTTGGTAAGATAAAAAATAGCCGCACGATATTGGTCTCCTTTATCACAAAACTGTCCCTTTGCATCAAAGGGATCTATATTTTTCCAAAAGACCTCCAAAATTTCTTTAAAGGAAACTTTTGAGGGATCATAGATAATTTTTATAGCCTCGTAATGCCCTGTGTTTCCGGCAGAAGTCTCTTCATAAGTTGGATCCTTGGTGTGACCGCCTGTATAACCCACAACCGTTGAAATAACACCATTTAAGTGATCAAAAGGATGTTGGAGACACCAAAAACAACCCCCAGCTAAAATAGCCGTTTCGTGTTTTGCTTCCGCTGCTTGTGCCATGATGGTATTGCCTCCTAAGACGTTAAGAAATATTAAAGATAAAAAGGTTGTAAAGAGCTTTGACATTATTATACATTCCATTCAATGATTATGTCTCCATTTTAATAGGCCTAAGGAAATAAAGATATAAAAAACCTCTTGTTTAAGAAGAAGTGTTTAATTTTTTGTTGCAATCAAAAAAATCAATACCATATAAAATACATAAACAATATGGAAATTATCATGAATCACTTAAAATACCTCTCAATAACTACTGCACTCACAAGCCTTTTGACGACTTTACCGTCCAATGTTTTTTCCTCTTCTTTTTCTGAAGACCCTTCCGCACCACGTCCTGCTGCTGCTGCTTCCACTCCTTGGGACGCGCCTTCTGCTGCTGGATATAATGTTGCTGATCTGGATCATCTTGAGAAAGGAAGTGCCGGAAATGGTAGGGCAGGGACTCGAGCCTATTATAAAGACGTTATGGAAAACCCACATAGTTCTCGACAACACCAGGCAGAAGCAGGTTTTTTGTTGGCTAAATTATATCTCTTTGCTCAAGATGGCCCTATGAATTTACAGGAGGCATCACAGCTTTTTCTGTCCTGTATACGGAAACCTCTTCTGCCTCCAGAAACCCGTTCTGAATCTTGCTTTCGACTAATGGAAATTCAATTTATCAGCTTGGCCCCTCTCAACCCTTCTCTGGTCAAGCAATATTATGACCATATGACTTCATTCGCGCCTAGGGTTAATGCAGAGCAGCTTTATATTGCAAACCATCTGATGTCAGAAAGTAGAGGGTTGATTCCTGCTCTTTTTGGAGCCTTACGAGGGAAACGTGAGAGTGTGGCGAGCTGTGAGCAAGTGCATCCTCGTATACGTGCTAGAACGCAGACACAATTAGCCTGTATGTATTATAGTGGTTTGGACACCCCTGTGGACTATGGGCAAGCCAGAACTTCCTATGAAAAAGTAATAGCTAACCCTTATAGCACGTTGAAAGATAAAGCCTGCGCGCGCTTTATGCTGGGTTATATGCATTTTAATGGCCAGGGGGGTGGTGTTGATTATGCAAAAGCAAGGTCTTTATTTGAAAATGTTGAGTATGCTCTTCTTTCTCAACAAGACCGTGGAACAGTAGAGGTATACTTAGCTAGTACGTATTATCGTGGTTTGGGCGGCCCTGTGGACTATGGGCAAGCCAGAACTTCTTGTGCAAAAGTAATAGCTAACCCTCATAGCACTTTGAAAGATAAAGAAAACGCACGTTTTATGTTAGCCAAGATGCATTATCATGGCCAGGGGGGTGATGTTGATTTTGCACAAGCAAGGTCTTTATTTGAAAATTTTGAGTATGGTCTTCTTTCTCAAAAAGCCCGTGTAGAAGTAGATATATGTCTAGGCGATATGTACTATCATGGAAAAGGGGGTGACGTTGATTATAAAAAAGCCAGGCCTTTACTTCTGAAAGTTATGAATAACACTCAGGCTCATCCAATAGATCGGGCAGATGCACGCCTTGAATTAGCCAAGATGTTCTACCATGGCCGAGGGGGTGATCGGAACGTCGAAGAAGCCTCGCTTCTTTTGACTTCTTTTAGAAATATCCCTAATCTGCCGGAACGATTTTATCAGTGTGCAACAGAACAGATAAACGCAATAAATGAAAAGTTAAGAGAGCAGGGCTCAGACCCAGAGGGCTCCTTATTGGGTAGCAAAAGAAATTCCCCTGGTGAGGGAACTTCTTCTAAAAAATCACGTCAGTAGTCAATCATACGCAAAGAAAAAACCCTCTCTAAAAATAATAGAGAGGGTTTTATTTTAAATCAGATATCTAAAGAAAAAAATTATTTAGCGAGTTGGGCTGCAACTTCTGCGGCGAAGTCTTCTTCTTTTTTCTCAATACCTTCGCCAAGGCGGAATTGGGAATAGCCTTTGAAGTTGATGTCTGTGCCAAGCTCTTTTGCTTTGTCGGCAACTACTTGAGCAACGGTACGTTTTGTATCGTCAATCATGTAAACTTGCTCGCACAAAACGCTTTCTTCATAGAATTTACGTAGGCGACCGTCAACGATCTTGTCAGCGAATTCAGCGGGCTTACCAGAAGCAATCACTTGCTCCTTATAAATCGCACGCTCACGCTCAACAAGAGCCGGATCCAAGTCTTCTTTTGTGTGTGACTTAGGATTAGCGGCAGCAATATGCATGGCAATTTGTTTGCCAAGCATGGAAAGCTCATTGGTATCTCCATCGGATTCAAGGGCAACCATTACGCCAATTTGACCAAGAGTACTGGTTGTCGCATTGTGAAGATAATTGGTAACAACACCTTTTTCAACGGTAAAACGTTGAACGCGGCGAAGGTTCATGTTCTCACCAATAACGGAAATTAAGTGAGTGAGCTCTTCGGCAACGGTGCGATCCGTACCAGGGTAGGCAGTGGCCCCCAAGGTGTCAATGCTCTCACCATGCTCGAGGGCAAGGTCAGTTACCGTTTGAACATATTTTTGAAAACCTTCATTGCGAGACACAAAGTCTGTTTCCGCGTTGATTTCTACGAGAACACCTGTTGTGCCCTTTGAGGCGATCCCAACGAGGCCTTCAGCTGCTGCACGGCTTGATTTTTTAGCGGCAGAAGCAAGGCCTTTTTTGCGGAGCCAATCCGAGGCTTCTTCAATATCACCATTGGTTTCGTTGAGGGCCTTTTTACAGTCCATCATGCCAGCGCCGCTTTTTTCGCGGAGCTCTTTAACAGCACTTGCGGTAATTGCAGTCATGTTATTATCCTCTTTCGTAAAGTTATGCGTTTTGAGCGGGGGCTGTTTTTGCGGAAGCAGCAGACTCAATTTCTTGGGCAAGGGCTTCATCGGGAAGCTCAGCAGAGGCACCAAGGTCAACGCCAGAGGCAGCCATTTGTTGTTTCATACCAGACAAAGCCGCATCAGAAATCAAGCGCAAATAAAGCTCAAGGGAGCGAATTGCATCATCATTTCCTGGAATAGGGAAGGCAATGCCGTCAGGATTTGAGTTGCTATCCACAATGGCAATGACAGGAATGCCAAGGGTTTTTGCTTCATGAATGGCTAGTTTTTCTTTGTTGGTGTCGAGGACCACAAGAATATCAGGTGTGCCACCCATTTCACGGATACCGCCAAGGGAGCGTGTAAGGTTATTGCGGCTGCGCTCTAGCTTCAAAATCTCTTTTTTTGTTAAGCCAAGATCAGCGCGCTCTAAAGTTGCTTCATGTTCCTTAAGGCGTTGAATAGATTGCTTAACAGTCTTGTAGTTAGTCATCATGCCACCAAGCCAACGGTGGTTCACATAATATTGGCCACAACGCTCTGCATATTCAGCCACAAGGGGGCTTGCTTGGCGCTTTGTTCCAACGAAGAGAACTTTACCACCACTTTTAACAATGTCATGCACCGCTTGAATCGCTTGTTGGAAGAGAGGAACGGTGCGCTCTAGGTTAATAATGTGAATGTCGTTACGAATACCAAAGAGGTATTGATCCATTTTAGGATTCCAGCGACGGGGGTGGTGACCAAAGTGGACGCCAGCTTGAAGAAGCTCACGCATAGTGAATGTCGGAAGTGTCATAATAAAACCTTTCTTTTCCGGTTGTGCCTCCGCAGGGTGGTTTATCTCATCTTAAGATAAACACCGGAGCGACCAATCCCACAACGGGTGGCCGCAAACCTGCGTGCAGATTTGCATCTTACAAAACACGTAAGACACAGAGTGATCTTTTTATACGCCATTGAGAGGGAAAAAACAAGCTAATAAAACGCAATAATAGGCGTGCGGTCCAAAGCTTCAAAGCCAAATAAAAGGAGCAGTGCGCCACCCTTTAAATCAAGACGCTTGTCATTTAATGTAAGATGATCCTGACGAGCGAGAGAAGGTTTATTTAAATCTCGAACTCGTAGCGCAAAGGGCCTTTCTCCCAAGGGATGCTGTGTACTGAAATCTCCTTAGAGTCCAGGAAGTTTTTTAGAACAACGGGGGATATATCTATTTTATGACGTCCACGACTGTTTGGAAAACGATGATCTCCAATGGTAACAGTATGGTCAAAATCCCCTGAAAAATAAGGTTGAATAAAAACACGAATTTCGCTCCTTAGGGCCTTTTCTAAAAGAATCTTAAAGTCTTTTTGAAAGTGCGTGAAATGAATGAGTGTCTCAAGAGTATCTCCAGGGTTAAGGCTAATATCGGTGATGTGGCTACCCTAAAGCGGACTCATAGATTAAAATCTACGAGTCATAAATTA
>CAXBEY010000047.1:0-11809 GCA_963974885.1 uncultured Alphaproteobacteria bacterium | reverse complement strand
GCGCAAGGAAAATGCCGCCGCCTAAAAGCCACAATCTCACTTTCCTAGTGCTGTCACTTATGGGTTGAACAGCAGAAGCAACCCTTGCTTTTGACGCCTTTTCCTTAAGTGGTGGCGTCTTTTGACGAGTCTTCGAGCCACTTTTTGACATAACTACCTCCCGACAGCAGCGTTGTAATCGCTGTTAGTATAAACAAAATATCATTCAATGTGGGATATATTCTACCGCACGCCAATTCAGCCAACACAATAACCACGACTAAAAGCTGCATCAACGTGTTGGCTTTGCTAATAAAAAGAGGTTTGATTTCTAAGGATGATTGAAACACAACGGCCAAAAGAGCCCCGCCGAGAATAAGAAAATCACGGAAAACAACAAGAATCACAAGCCACGATGGAAAAACGCCCTGGAGGCCAAGAGTTACAAAAACAGCGACTAACAAGACTTTGTCTGCAATGGGGTCAAGGTAACGACCAAGGGTTGTTTGACACTGCATTTTCCGAGCCAAAAAACCATCTAATAAATCAGAAATACCTGCAATGAAAAATCCTAATAAAGCATAGGTATAATGCTCATCAATCAAAGCCCACACAATGACAGGTACAAGAAAAAGACGAAAAAGACTGATAAGATTGGGAATGGTCATGGGTATATTTCAAAGGCAGATCGAATTTTCGGCCCCTCAAGTTTTGGTAAAGGGGGGGCGGAAGAGGAAAGAGGCGCTGACGGTGGAGATTGAGTCAACCCAACATGCAAATCAAAACTTCCAGGCGTCCCTTCGCTAAAAGCCAAACCATGGCGCGCGAGTTCCCCAACTAACTCTTGAAAAGGCAAGCTAGATTTAATCACAATCTTTGCATAGGTTCTTGAAAGACTCGCCACACTAAAGACTTGAACAGCCCCTATTTTCAGGCCTCGACGAATTTGCTGCCACTGGGCAAAACTATTAAAAGAAGCCGTAACATGATAAGTCTGCAAACCCACATTTTTTGTTTGCGCCACAGAAGCACTTTGATCTTGCAGAACTTTTATAAGCTCTATGCGGGCTTTAGAAAAACCTTCCTCTGCGGTCTCTGCTTCAACAAAAAGAGGTTCACTGGAAAAGACAAGACTATCGCCATGAAAGAGCTTTACGGTGAGTTCAAGCTCATTATGCTCTAAGGAAACGCGCTTTAAAATAGCAACAACAAGGGTGCCCTTTCCATAGCGCTCTAGCAAACCTTGGACCCGCCTAGCACGACCTGTCATAATGTCTTCAATGGAAACACTCATGATATCTTGAACATCCCCCAAGGGCAAAAGGGTTTTCAACACGTCTTCTTGAGGGGCACGTTGCCAGAATTGATGCCATGGATTCTTTGTATCCCACATCAAAGACTCATCGGAGGTTAAATAAATAGGGACCAGAATCACATCTTTGTCATTGCTAGGCAGCGCTTCTTTTGCCCCCCCCTCTGTTTGAGCGTCTCCCTTATCCTTATCGCCGGAATCACGGTTATAATGACCTTGTAAAAGACGCCTTAGGCCTCTGTCACTAAACGTGATAGACAACGTTCCGATATATTGTTTAGGGGAAATTTTTTCTTTTTCGATCTCGAAAGTATCAACGGCGTTTTCAAGGGCCTCATCGGTGGGCATACCACGGGCTTTCAAATCGTATTCAAAGGCAGAGTTGCCTTGAGTAATTTCTAAAAAGGCTTTGCGTCTTGCTTCTGCAATGGCAAGCTCTCGGGCTTTGAGGCCTGAGTCAGATTTAACATTAACAACAATACCACCAACCTGCATAGCAGCATCGCAGATGAAAAAAGGAGACAACCCACACAAAAAGCCTAAGGTGATGATAAATGCTTTTACGGTCATAGGTTCTCTCCTGTCGTCCTATTTTCTTAAAAGAAAATAGTGATTATCCAACGATTTCAATGCCACTAAAGAAGTAAGCGCTTTCAATGGCTGCATTCTCAAGAGAGTCAGATCCATGAACAGAGTTAGCTTCAATTGATTCAGCAAATTCTTTACGAATGGTACCTGCCTCAGCATTTTCAGGGTTTGTTGCCCCCATGACATCACGGTAGGCCGCAACAGCATTTTCGCCTTCAAGCACTTGTACAACAACAGGTCCTGATGTCATAAAGTCACAGAGGTCACCAAAAAAAGCACGCTCTTTGTGCACAGCATAAAAGGCTTCTGCTTGAGCTCGTGAAAGGTAAAGGCGCTTTTGCGCAATAATTTTAAGACCCGCTTTTTCAATAACAGCATTGATGGCACCCGTTAAATTGCGGCGTGTTGCATCAGGTTTTAAAATAGAAAATGTTCTTTGAATTGTCATAAGTTAGTCCTTATATATAAAGAGGAAATTGGGAAGATCAAATATTCTGCTTCTCCCAACGCCCTTTTTCGTTTTGTTTCCAATAGGTTAACGTGTGTCCGGCTTCTTTATAAGCTTTCCAACGTTTGCGTGCTCCTGTAACGGCATAATCATCATGCCCATTAAAAATGTCAAGACATCTTTTAAAATTTGCGAAATCTGAAATGGTCGAGCCTTCAACATAGGCCAACACATCGGCCTCGTTTGGATTTTCAAAAATTGTTGTGAGCCATAAAGGTTGCTCTTTACTTTGACCTTCTTTTGACGAGCCATGGGGCAGAAATGTTTTAGAGCTAAAGGTCCAAAGTAGCTTATTATAAATTTCCAGAGCGTCATTCGTTTCAAAGAAAAGAACGCTTTTCAAGCCCGCAAGGTACACCTTTTCCAAAAGCTTAGCGACGCTTTTTTCCAGGGAACCTTGGGTCAGTTGATAAAAACTAATATCTGCCATTATGCTTCGTAATAGTCTTTGACAAGGCGATCTAATAATCTAACGCCAAAACCAGTGGCCCCCTTTGGAGCCGTTGGCAATTGGCGACTATCAATCCAAGCCATTCCCGCAATATCAAGGTGAGCCCACGGCACATCATTCACATAACGCTCCAAGAATTGGGCTGCCGTGATGCTTCCTGCCAAGCGGCCATTACTAATATTTTGCATGTCCGCAATGGGGGATTTCAGTTGCTTATTATAATCTTCTGACATAGGCATGCGCCATACAGGGTCGCCTGACTTATCAGCGGCCTCCTTTAAACGGTCGCTAAGTTCATCATTATTAGAGAAAAGCCCTGCATTAAAGTCTCCAAGAGCAATCAAAATGGCCCCGGTCAAGGTTGCAAGGTTAATCATAAATTGGGGCTTAAAGCGGTCTTGTGTGTACCAAAGGGCATCACACAAAACAAGGCGACCTTCCGCATCAGTATTAAGGACCTCAACGGTTTGGCCAGACATTGACGTGAGGACATCACCTGGGCGCATGGCATTACCACCGGGCATATTTTCCACAAGACCCACAACCGCAACCACATTCACTTTTGCTTTCCGAAGAGCAAGAGCTTTCATAAGACCAACAACAACGGCAGAACCCGCCATATCATATTTCATTTCATGCATGTTCAAGCCAGGCTTTAGGCTAATACCACCGGTATCAAATGTCACACCTTTACCAATAAACGCAACAGGTTGTTGATCTGAAGGTCCCCCCTTCCATTGCATAACAACCAATCGAGATTCTTTAGCACTTCCTTGACCTACACCTAAAAGACAGCCCATACCCAGCTTCTTCATGTCTTTTTCAGTCAAAATTTCAACCTCTACATCAAGGGGTTTAAGCTCGTCCTTGATTTTCTCGGCATAGCTTTCAGGGTAAATAATATTACAAGGCTCCGTTGCCACTTCACGGCAAAGAAAAACGCCTTCTGCCACGGCTTTAAGAGGTTTAAACGCTTCTGTTGCAGAATCAGGGTCTTCTGTGATCACAGAAAATGTCTCAAGCTGCGGCAAATCTTCAGCATTTTGTTTCGTCATATACTTATCAAAACGCCAAGATCTCATCAAAGCTCCTGACGCTATAAGGGCTGCAATATCGCCCTTACCCAATGAATTTGCAGATAAATCACCAAGATGGAGCACAGCTCCTTTATCAGGCGTGACTGCAAGGGACCCATAAATATGACCGCCAATATCTTGAAGAACCTTATCACAGAGGTCTTTTCTTTTACCGAATCCCACAAGAACAATTCGGCGCACTTTTAAATCATTGGGCGCAATAAGGCTAACACAATCCCCAACCTTCCCCTTAAAGCGGTTGGTTTCAACGGCTGTTTTCAAAAGGCCATGGGTTGTATCGTTGAGAAATTGAGCGGCAGCGGTCATCTCATTATCTTCAAACATACCAACAACAATGGCAACGTCTGTATTTTCAGCTTCTTTTAGGAATTGTATTTTCATAGGTAGAGTTCTCCAAATTTTGAATACTCCATTCTCCTCAAAAAAACCCCTTTTGTAAAGGGAGAGAGAGGCTTAATTCCATAAATAAACGAAGATCTCCATAGAATCTAAATTAAGAGAGGTTAAGCTGATGCAAGCGCCTCCAGCATAAAACTTGTTTTTTTGCCCTTAATCCTTTATAGTGCTTATAAGTTTATAAAAATAATTACAAAAGAATACATATTGATTCAAAAAACACCGTCAAATAAGACACCCCCCTCTGCGTCCCCTCAAAAGAACGCTCCTAAAACACCTAAAAAAAACATTCCCACTGAATCCGACGTTATTGACTATGTTCAATCTCAAAATGGGTTTGTGTTGCGCCGTGATATTGCGCGCGCCTTTCAAATAAAAGGGCCCGACCGTCGCCGTCTCAAAGAAGTTTTAATGGGCTTGGTTGCCCAACATACCCTCGAGCGACGGGGGAAATCTTACCGCGTTAAAGGTGAGGCAGACCTGACAGTTATCGAAGTTCTTGGCCTCAATGACGACGGCGACTTCATGGGATGCGTGATCGAAGAAGATCACCATAATTTTGAAGAAAGCGCCCGCCTTATTCTGTCAACTCCCGCCCTTGAAAAGCAACTCCATAACGGCGATCGTTGGGCTGCAAAACTCCAAATAACCGATGACCACCTCGAGGCAACGCTCTTGCGACGTCTGAACATCGAGCCCAAAGGAATTTTAGGCCTCTTACAAAAAGATGAAAACCGGATCTTATTAGCCCCCTTAGAGCGCAAAGATCGCAATCTTTATCTTGTTGACCCAGCCTCTTGTGATCGCTTTTCAGCCAAAGTGGGAGATCTTGTTGAAGCCTCCCTTGAGAAAGCAACCAAAGAGCGCTTCAAAGTTGCGCACATCTTAAAGGTGCTCTCCCCTCAAGCAGATCTCGTGCATCACCTTTCCCATATGGCCATTCATCGGTATGATTTAAAAACGGAATTTAGTAAAGAAGCCCTGGCCCAAGCTCAAAAAAGCATACTGCCAACGACCCTTGAAGGTCGAGAGGATTTGCGCGATATCCCCCTGGTCACCATCGATGATATCTCTGCTAGGGATCACGACGATGCGGTTTATGCAGAACCAGACCAAGACCCCAACAACAAAGGGGGGTGGCGTCTCTTAGTTGCGATTGCGGACGTTAGCCATTTTGTTACACCGGATTCAGCCCTTGATCAAGACGCCCAAAAACGTGGAAATTCCACTTACTTTCCCGACCAAGTTGTCCCCATGTTGCCCGAGCGTCTCTCCAATGATTTATGCTCTTTGCGCCCTCAAGAGGAACGCCCTTGCCTTGCCGTTTGGATGCGAATTTCAACAACGGGTAAATTATTATCTAAGAAATTTATCCGCGGCTTAATGCGCTCCCATGGAAAACTCACCTACGTTGGGGTGCAAGCTTATTACGATGGCAAAAAAAATCATGGCTTTCCTGAAGATTTGCACACAAGTGTCATTGATAATCTGTATGGCGCTTATGATGTTTTAAAGACCGCTCGCAAAAAGCGGGGTACCCTTGAAATTGATGTGCCAGAGCAAAAAATTACCCTAGCCGAAGACGGCTCCATCAAACATATTCAAGCAACAGCCCGCAACGACAGCAACTTGCTCATTGAGGAGTTCATGGTTCTAGCCAATGTTGCCGCCGCCGAATTTATTTCTGATAAGCAACGCCCTTGTTTATTCAGAGTTCATGATAGCCCAAAACCAGAACGGGTTGAAGAACTACGTCTTTTCCTTGAGAGTAATAACCTTAAAGTCTCTATGGCCAAGGGCAATATTGTCACGCCTTTAAATTTCAACCATATCTTGGATCAAGTGCGCAACGCACCCATTGCACCTGCCATTAACCAGCTGGTTTTACGCTCTCAAGCAAGGGCCAATTATAGCCCTGAAAACCTCGGGCACTTTGGCTTAAACCTTGCAAGATATGCCCACTTCACCTCTCCTATTCGACGCTATGCAGATTTGACGATCCACCGCGCTATTATCTCTCTTTTAGAGCAAAAAGCGGAATTCTATCCCTACAGCCTTGAAGACTTAAACCGTATTGGTCAAGATATTTCCGATGCAGAGCGCACATCTACCAAGGCCGAGCGGGAAACCGTTGATCGTTATATTGCGACTTACCTTGAAAACCGAGCTGGCGAAACCTTTCCCGCCACAGTGAGCGGCATGACGGACTTTGCGATCTTCTTGACTTTGGACGAAACAGGGTCAGATGGCATTCTTCCCTTAAGGAATTTGGGGGGGGATTATTTCCAATTTGATCCCAAAGCTCATAGTGTTGTTGGACGAAGGTCTCGGGCAAAACTCACCCTTGGGGATGCCATTGATGTGCGCCTAGAATTCTCAAATCCCGTTTCTGGAAGCCTGCTTTTTTCTGCCCAACTTGGCCGGGAGAGGAAAAGCTCAACCTATACAAAAAAGAGCGCGAAATTTTCAAAGGCCGGAGCTTCAAAGACTGGAGCCCCAAAATCCCCCACGGAAAAAAACGCGCGCCCTAAAAGAAAGAGACCGACAAAAACCAACTCTCCCCGCTCTGCCCCGACGGAAAAATAGAAGCCTTTTTAGGTTTTTTATCAAATTAAGGCTTTTTTAAACGCACATAACACGCACCGGTCTTACCTTCAAAGGGGTGAGAGAAAGTGTAGAAGTGGATATAGGGGCGCAAGTCGGGATGTTCTAGCCATAAGGGGAGATTACGTCGCAAAGCACCACCCTCTATTTTTACCCCTTTATTTTCGGCGTCTTCCTGCCGATCAAGGGATTTAACGCCCTTTCCTGTAATCACAAGAATGTCTTGTTTTTTCGAGGCATAGCATCTTTGAATAAAAGGCGTTAAGGCTTGAATAGCTTGAGCCTGAGTCATACCATGCAAATCAAGGCGAGCTTGAATTTGAATTGTGCGTCGAATTTTTTTAGAACTTTGATAAAGAAGAGCGTTTTGAGAGCTCCCTGCCCTTGAGTCCTCAAAACTTGGTTTCAGCTTTGGTGCCTTTGGGCTATGATCTTGGATGGTAATTTCGATCTTTTTTTGAAGATCAAGGCCTGGCTTTTTCCGAGTTTTTTTAAGGGGCTTTACACTTTTTTTATAAGTTTCCCACACTGTTTTATCTGGGGTGTTCTTTTTGTCTTTCTCAGTTTTATCACCTGTCATATTAAAGAATGCCTATGATATTTTGAGAGAAAAATGATCTGTAACTTTGCCTCCATATCTTGAAAGAGGAGAAAGATCAGGCATTTGTGGATATCAAAACCCAGTTAGGGTCCCTTGATCGCAAAGAACGCTCGAAAGTCCAGGTATCAATTACTTGATCAATTTGGTTAGGGTTCCCCTCAATAATTTTGCCATCTTGATCTTTTATAATCGGCACTTGCTCCGTTGTATAGCACACAGAAATTTGTGCTTTATTATTCTTTGTAACAGCACTTTTAACCACAACGTCCTCAACACGCACCAAAGTATTTTCAAGGATATGTCCCTTGGCGTTACGGTCAGTAATAGCCGTTTTAAAAGCGTTATAAACTTCCGTAGATAGAAGATTTTTTAAGAGCTTCAAGTCCCCTGCAGTATAAGCATCCAATACCATTTCAAAGGCAACAGTCGCCCCCTCGATAAAACCTTTAAGGGAGAAATCAGGATCGGTTTTTGTGATTTCTTGGACAGCTGGGCGAATGGCAGGATCTATTGCCTCTGTCTCAGCCTTTTGTTGAGGTGATTTTGAGGGCGGTTTTTTGTTAAAATCGACAACATTAGAGGAGGCTTTCTTTTTCTCACCCTTGTACCCCGTTTTTTCACCAAGGGTTGTATATAAACGATAAATGATAAAGCCCGCAATGAGCGCTAAAATAATTAAATCCACGGAATGTAAAACCTTTTTTTATATTTTGAAGCTGACCTAGTTTATCATATCAGCCTTAAGGAAAAAGTTAATTTTTTATTTAAATCTATTATGGCGGGGAAAGCCTATGGGCGGCTGTTTTCCGATTTGTCCTCGGCGGCCAAGCCATGGCAAAAGGTCCGTTTCCGTTCTGATGCGCTCACCCAATTGCCAACTTAAACCATCTTCAAACTTAAACGTTGTTATATCGCTCAAGGACCCTTCCTTATATTTTTGTAGAATCACACCGCGACCCCGATTCATTTCAGGGACTTCATCTAATTTATAAATCACCATTTTACGGTTATTACCTATGGCAGCAACATGATCATCATCTGGATTAAGAAACAAGCAAATCAACGCTTTTTTCTTATCTGCGACATTTAAAATTTGTTTACCATTTTTAGTCTGAGCAAGTACATTCTTTAGTGGGATCACAAACCCACGGCCTTCATTAGAGGCTATAAGGATCTTGCGGCCTTGGTGCTTGCTTACCGTGTACAAGAACATCGTTATCACTTGAGCCCCACTGGGCATATCAATGGTCAGAGTTAAAGGCTCACCATGACCACGACCTCCTGGGATTTTATCCACACCCAGAGTATAAAAACGCCCCGTTGAATCAAACACGATCAACTTATCCGTTGTTTCTCCCGTTAGAATAAAACGCCCTTCATCGCCTTCTTTGAACTTAAGGTCATCGGTTTTGACATTATGCCCCTTAAGGGTTCTAATCCAACCGTTTTTAGAGCAGACGATGGTTACGGGCTCTTTTTCAATCATGGCCTCAAGGGGAACATCTTCAATATCAGGTGCATCTTCAAAGGTCGTTCGCCTTAGACCTTCAGGATGTTTTGCGCCATAAGTCTTTTTGAGAGCCTTTAGATCACTTGAAATATTTTGCCATTGAGCTTCATCGCTGGCGACAAGGGCTTCCAGGTTTTTTTTCTCTTCCTCAAGGTTTTCAAGTTCTTTTTTGATCTGCATTTCTTCAAGCTTGCGCAAAGATTTTAAACGCATATTCAAAATGGATTCAGATTGCAGATCACTCAGATCAAAAACGATAATTAATTTTGATTTTGGATCATCTTCAAAGCGAATAATACGAATGACTTCATCCACATTTAAAAAGACAATCATAAAGCCTCGAAGAATCTCAAGGCGGCGCTCTATTTCCCCAAGGCGGTAACGGGAACGACGACACAACACATCTTGGCGATGGTTCAAAAAGGCTTGTAAAATTTCACGTAGATTCATCACACGGGGAATTTTTCCATGATCAAGAACATTCATATTAAGGTTAAAACGGTTTTCTAAGTCCGTTGATCGGTAGAGAGATTCCATTAATAAAGCGGGGTCAATAGTGCGCGTTTTTGGCAAAACAACCAAGCGGATATCCGTTGTGGATTCATCTCGGATATCCCCTAGCAGAGGCAACTTTTTTAAGCTCCAAAGATCGGCTATTTTCTCAATCAAGCGGGATTTTTGCACTTGGTAAGGAATTTCTGTAATGACAACTTGATATTGGCCATTGCTAAGCTTTTCCACCCCATAGCGAGCCCGTACTTTAAGGCTGCCACGTCCTGTTTCATAGGCTTTGAGGATATTGCCAGCGGGCTCAACAATAACGCCTCCCGTTGGAAAATCAGGCCCAGGAATATATTTTACGAGGGTTTCTATGGAGGCATTGGGAGATTTAATAAGATGCAGTAAGGCGTTACAGATTTCCTCAACATTATGGGGAGGAATATTCGTAGCCATCCCAACGGCAATACCCGATGAGCCGTTGGCGAGAAGATTTGGGAAACGGGTTGGCATCACCCGCGGCTCAGTGGTTTCTCCATTGTAAGTCGGAATAAAATCAACGGCATCCTCATTAATACCATCCACAATTTCCATGGCCGCGGGAGACAGTCGCGCTTCCGTATAACGCATGGCAGCGGCATTATCACCATCAACACTCCCAAAGTTACCTTGACCATCCACCAACATATAGCGAGTGGAAAAATTCTGAGCCATACGCACCATGGCATCATAAATAGAGGCGTCACCATGGGGATGATATTTCATCATCACATACCCAACGGCACTGGCAGACTTACGATAGGTTTTATCCGGTGTGTTGCCGGATTCGCGCATGGCATAAAGGATCCGGCGGTGAACAGGTTTTAAGCCGTCTCGAACGTCTGGCAGGGAACGGGAGGTAATCGTAGAAAGAGCATAGGCCAGATAGCGCTCGCCAAGGGCTTTATCCAAGGGTTCTTCAATGATCACACCCGAGGTGCTTTTATCAGAGAGAGGCGACTTTCGGCTCATTTACTTACCTAATGTTTTCCAAACTAGCCAACAAGCGGTGACGAGCTTCTGGCGGGTTAATATCATGGGGAACGAATACATATTTATTTAGAAAGTACCCTGATAAGGCAAGGGCTGCAAGGATTTCTTGAGGGTCTAATTCTTTTTGTTGTTTATCAGAACCTTGTAAAAATGCCGGCAAAAGAAGAAGCTTATCCTTATAAGGCTCCCCCACTTCTCGGGACACAGCTCGCCCCGTTCGCGGAGAGACATAGTACAAATTATCCTGCTCCCCTGTAACAGCACATGTCTTAAAATCAAGAGGGATACCAGCATGCTCAAGGAGAAACAGTTCAAAATAACAATAAGCTTTTAAAAAAGAAGAGTCATTCTTTGAAAGATTTTCAAAGTCATGAATCAGATGGCGAAAGGCGGTGTAAACTTTAGGGGCTGCTTCACGCTCTGGTAAACATACTTCCAACAAGATACAAGCTGAATTCAGTGCTTTTAAGGCAAGGGGATTATGCAGCACAAAAGCAAGGGGACTGTAAAGAGGCTCCAGGGCCCAGGAGCCAAGATGTTCCCTGAGGCGCGCTGACCATGTGGCTTGCACAACGGTACCGCATTCACAGGTGGATTTGGTTGCTTTACTGGGGCGGAAAATGCCTTTATGGCGACCATGCCCCTTTGTTAAAAGAGTCGTAATGATTTGCCGCTCTCCATGGCGTTTTGCGCCAATGACTATTCCCTCATCCATCCAGTTCATTAAGCGTTGAAATCCAATCCCATCACGTCAAAATTTTCCTTATTATCGGGCCAGTTCTTTGTCACCCGCACATGGATTTTAAGGTGTACTTTTTGACCAAGCATCTCTGCAATATCATGGCGGGCTTCTTCACCAACTTTTTTAACCTGCTGTCCCCCTTTACCAAGAACAATGCCTTTTTGAGAATCTCGGGCCACATGAATAATTTGAGAGATTTTTACATCTCCATTATCAAAGCGTTCCCACTGTTCTGTTTCCACATGAATAGCATAGGGCAGCTCTTGATGGAGGTACTTATAAATTTTTTCACGGGTAATTTCTGCTGCCAATAAACGCACAGGCATGTCTGTGATTTGATCTTCAGGATAAAGCCAGGCACCCTCCGGAAGAGCCTGCGCTACATAATTCATGAGCTCTTTCAGGCCTTCTTGTTGCAAGGCGGAAATCAAAAAAACTTCTGCAAAATCACGCTCTTTCGTAAAAGCCTCAATTTTCTCAAGGAGATCGGG
>CAXBEY010000046.1:0-12242 GCA_963974885.1 uncultured Alphaproteobacteria bacterium | reverse complement strand
TGCTGAGGAGATTAAACACCATTTGACGTAATTTTGTGAGATCCGAATACATCTCTCCAATGTCATTGGGGCTATTGAGAATAACTTTATTGTTATTCTTTTTGGCAGCGGGATATATAATATCCAACATGGCTTGGGAGGTTTCCGTAATATTAAAGGTCTCAAGGTGGATGGTCATTTTGCCTGCTTCTAGTTTAGAGACGTCTAAAATATCATTAATAAGGGATAAAAGGTGACGGCCTGAGTTATTAATTTTCTTGAGGTCTCCCACAATCATTTCATCCCCATTGTCTTGGGCATCCTCTAAGAGCATGTCGCTATAGCCAATAATAGCATTAAGAGGCGTACGGAGCTCATGACTCATGGTGGCAAGGAAAGTTGACTTCGTTTGGTTGGCCGCCTCTGCTGCTTTAACAGCTTCAGAGAGTTGATTCTCTCGACGAGCTTCACTGGACATGTCCTTTGCAAAGACATAAAAACCAATCATTTTTTTTGTTATATCGTCGGAATAGGCAGGCACAATCACAAGGGAAAGGTAGAGGGTTTTACCTTCCAAGGTTGTGGCCTCAGCATTTAAAAGGGCACGCTCTTTATCCTCAAAGCCATTGGAAATAATGTTATTAAGTTTTTCTTGATCGCGCTGACTCAGAATTTCAAAGAGACTTTTATACTGAAGTTCTTGGGCGTTCCCATCCATAATATCGCTATAGGCCTCATTAATTCGTAGGTGATACCCTTTATCATTAATAAAGGCGACGCCATTAACCGCACTTTCTAGGGCATTAACGAGGTTGCGATATTCGGATTCTTTTTCTTTTTGTTCTGTGACGTCAAAAAAGTAACCCATAAGGTGAAGTTCTTGGGTTTGGGCAAGACGGACAACTTTTGCTCTTTCATGCATCCAACGTATATTTCCGTTTTTGTGAACAATGCGATAATCAAGAAAATATTCATGATTGAGCTGTGGTTTCAAGCCAATGGTTTTTTCAACTTTCAAGATATCATCGGGGTGAACAATTTCAATATAACGGCGAGTGTTATTAAGAAAGTCATTGGGAGGGAAGCCAGTAATTTCTTTAAATTGTTCACTGAGGTAGTCCATACGCCAGTTGCGTTGAGGGGTGCAACTAAAAATCACACCAGGCGCATTTTGAATGAGAGTCCTGTATTTTTGCTCTTGGAGAAAAAGGTCTGTTGTCATCCGGTTTGCAAGATCAAGAGCTCGTTGTCTCATGGTTAAAATGGACCAGAAGAAGGCAGTAAATAGAAAGCTAATGATAAGAGAAATCAGAAGGACATGGATAGCAGAGCCTGGAAGGGTGATTTTTCCACCATAAAGACTTAGACCCGGATAAAGATAACTTGTATGGATTTGAAACGTAAGCCCTGCAATTGTTTTAGTGATCGTTTGATTAAAGACTGGGGTGCCTTTTAGGGGGTTTTGCGTTATCGAAAATGTAGGGGCTTCCTCGTGATTGATGGTGAGAGCCATGTTGATTTTTTTAAAATCAGGATCTGATTTTAAGACTTCCTGGAACAGGGCTTTAATATAAAGGGGCGTTGAAACCCATCCATAAAAATTCTGTCTCCTAGAAAGAGCACTATCTATTGTCGTGTTTGCATAATAAATGGGGGCATAAAGAACAAAAGCAGGGTTGAAGGGCTTTGACTTTTGAAACTGCAATTTTTCTTTATAGATCATCTTTAATTTGTTTTCATCTCGAGAGGCATCTAGGGCTTTGCGAGCAGCTTCATGCTGGCGAACGTTCAACCCTTCTGCTGATTGAGCGCCTTTAGAGGCGGCGTATTCAATAATATCTAATTCATTAAGATCATAGTTTTTGGGAGAAATTATTTTCAATAATCTATTATTCTTCCGTTGGTCTTTCTCTAAAAATGTTGCAAGATTTTTTTGATAAATAGATTTAATGATAGAAATACCATGAATACCAGGATAGCGCTTTGGGTATAAAATTTGCTCTGCATAGGGTTTCCACTGCTTTAAAGTGATGTCCGGTGACATTGAGAAAACAGCCTTTACACCGTGAAGCATTGCAAAATAACGATAAAAGGCATTATCCAGTTGTATATTAAAGGCTGAAACAAGTTGTTGATTATAATGACGTTCAAAAACATTTTCTTTATAAATGTGATAGCCTGTTGCAAGAAATGTTGTCACCAGGCATGCATATAAAACGCGGCTAACGTACTTTGAAACGCCAATATGAGAGCTAGTGGCAGATGAATCTATGTGTTTTTCAAGGCGAGCAAACAGTGCTGAGAACCAAGAAAACAGCCTTTGTACCATGGATTTCTTAAGTTTTTCTGTTGTTCCAACTTGATCCAACGCAAACTCCCCTGAGAGATTTTATTATTATTTCTAATATAGTACGATAGAAAACGTATATTTTATATTAACAAAACACAAAAAAATCTCTTCAAATTAGCTACTATAATAAAGTTTAAACTCTGCGGGACTTGGGCATTGGCTCACATAGTCTATTTCCTGTCGCTTTAAGTGGATATAGCTTTTAATCTGATCTTGAGTAAAAACATTGCCCTGGGTTAGGAAATCAGAGTCTTCTTTTAGGGCTTCCATGGCTTGGTGTAAATTTGAAGACATTAAGAAATCACCTTCGATTTTTAAAATATCTTTTTCATAAAGATTCTCTTCTAAGGCATCTCCTGGGTCAATTTTATTTTTAATGCCGTCGATACCAGCCATTAATAGGGCAGAAAGGCCAAGGTAGGGATTAGCTGTTGGGTCGGGAAAACGGACTTCAATACGTTTTGCTTTTTGACTGGCGCTGTAGGGAATGCGAATGGCAGCGGAGCGATTCCGGGCAGAATAAGCACGGTAAACAGGTGCTTCATATCCTGGAATAAGGCGTTTATAACTATTGGTTGTTGGGTTGGTAAAGGCATTGAGAGCCCGAGCATGTTTTAAAACGCCGCCAATGTAATACAAGGCCATTTGGGAGAGGTCATTATATTGGTCCCCTAGGAAGAGAGGTTGATCGCCTTTCCACAAGGATTGGTGAATATGCATGCCAGAACCATTATCTCCTGAAACAGGCTTTGGCATAAAGGTTGCTGTCTTATCATGTTGGTGGCAAATATTAAGGATGCCATATTTAAAGAGTTGTAAATTATCAGCGGTTTCAAGAAGGGTTGAGTACTCAAAGCCAAGTTCATGTTGGGCTGAGGCGACCTCATGGTGGTGTTTTATCACGCCCATGCCTAATTCTTTGAGAACAAGTAACATGTCAGAACGCAAATCACCCAGGCGATCGACGGGCGCAACAGGCGCATAACCCGCGCCCTTATTAGGCCTGTGGGAAAGCCCATCGGTTAATAAGTCATGGTTGTTGAAAAAAGGATTGGTTGGAGACGCGCATTCTTCAGAGTGAAGGTTATAAAATGCATAGTTTTCATTAACGTCGTAATTAACACGATCAAAGACAAAAAATTCAGGCTCTGGGCCAAAATAGGCAGTTGTGCCAATGCCTGATTCTACAAGGTAAGATTCTGCTTTTCTGGCGACTGTCCGCGGATCACGATCGTATCCTTTTTCTGTTGCAGGATCAACAATGTCACAGAAAATAATCAAGGTTGGGTTCTTGGTAAAGGGATCTGTCACGATGCGACTTAAATCGGGAATCATACTCATATCAGAATCGTGAATGGGTTTCCAACCTGCAATGGAAGAGCCATCAAAAGCAATACCACTCTCAAAAATATCATCGCTCAACCCATCGATATGAAAGGTCATGTGATGCCAAATGCCCCTTGGATCTGTGAAACGAAAATCCACGTCAATAATGCCCAAATCTTTGATCTGTTTAAAAAGGGCTTCAATTTGTTGGGAAGTGGGTTTGCGGATCATAATACTGGAGGCTCACTCTTTTTATTTTATAGGGGAACTTTAGGTCAGAATTCCCCTCCTGACCAGAGGGAAATTGTAACAAGATATTACAGAACCTTTATGCACAAGAGAGTCTTTATTTTCTATTGTGTCTTAAAGCGTGTCTTCGTCAACGACAGCAAAGGCTTTATCCCTCAGGGTAGGGTAAAGGGCCGGACGCTCCTCACGTTTTGCGGTGCAATAGCCCTGAAAAAGAATCATTAATGCCTTACGAAGGCCCGAGAAATCACTCTCCTCTGGTTTTTGACTTGAAAAGAAAAGCCATGTGCCAACGGCCCGCGTTTCTTCTGGAGTAATGCCGTCTATCAGACGCCCAAGACTTTTAGAAAAGTGAGGCTCAAGATGAAAAAATCCTGTGAAAAAAAGAACTTTGCTTGTGGGGACAAAAGACGGCGGATTTTCAAGAGGGACATGGGCATGAATAGGACCGACTATTGTCATAGAAGAAAGGATGTCTGAAAGGGATAATTTCTTTTGGTCTGCGGTTTCAGCAAGAGTGTTCCTCAATATTTTAAGACAATCAGCGGCATTTGGAAGAGTTATTTGAGGGTATTTTTTGCCTTCTAAGGTTTGCAGGTGCTTAACAAAACCAGCGATCATAGGTGTCGAATATTTTTTTCCTTGGTGTTCTTTAAGGATGTAATAGTTAATATGAGGAGAGGTGAGTCCTGTTGTTTTATGAGGTTCCACAGAAATGAATCCTAGCAAAATATTTTCAGGATCAAAAAAAGAATAATTTAATTCTCCAAAAAGGAAGCTGCTATGTTCCTCTTCTTTTTCTGGCATTCTCTTAGCCACAGGATGTAGAGTATTCTTCGCATTATATAAAGAGAAAAGACAATCGCTGGCAATTCTACCGAAAGGACCGACAAAGAAATCGACGATCTTGTAAGGCTCCTTTGATTCTACATCTTTGTTAAAAATAGAATACTCGTCTGGTGTTGTAGATCTTAGAGAATGTCCATCTTCGCCACAGGAAATAGGTTTACAGCGTATTTGCATAAGCTTTGTCAAGTCTTCGCTAATGTTTTCAGGGATACCAAAATTATTCTCTGAGGCAAAGGTTGGGTGGGCACTAGAGAAAAGAGCAATGAAAAAAAGAACGCCAAAGCGCTTTGGTGTGGACATGATGGTTCTCCCTGTTTTGTTTCCTGTTTCTTTTAGCCTACGCCCTAACGCAGTTCGGCACAAACATAAGTTGGCCTTAAAATAGAGTCTTTTAAAAAGGCCCGAGCTTTTTGCTCTAAGGTTTCTTGATCGCTATGGTGAGCATCGAGGCCACTAAGGACTAGAATAGAGTCAATGCCAAAGTCTGAGGCTCCCCTAATATCCGTTCTCAAAGAATCACCAATGGCTAACGTCCGTTTTTTATCGGGGGTCGGGAATTTTTGCAAAGTGCTTTTGTAAACCGACGCAAAAGGCTTGCCGTGATAATGCACAATACCGCCCAAAGATTCATAGTATTGAGCCAAAGTGCCAGCACATTGATGGACTTGGTCACCTAACATGACGCCAAAATCAGGGTTCACACAGACCATGGGGAGCTTTTTTTCAATGGCTTCTTTTAGCAAGGCTTCATAGTCTGCGCTTGTATTATTGTCACCTCGAGGAGGTTGTAAGTTTAATAGAAAAGAAGCGTCATTAAGGCTTCCAACCCGTTCGAGTTGGCAGTCGTCAAGCATATGAGTGTGTCCCGGCATCAAAAAAGCATAGCACTTATTGTTCAAGCCTTGATAATGATTGGTTCCTCTTGCGCTTAGATGTTCATAAGCATCTTCGCCCGATGTATGGATATTATGATAGAGATCAGCAGTCACGCCAAAATGCACGAGGTCTTTGGCAAGGTCATGGGCGCGCCGTGGGGCATTGGATAGAAAAATGACATGTTTATTGAGGTCTTTAATTTCTTGGAGGGTGTCTAACACATGGGGGAAAATCGTGTGACCATTGTGCACAACACCCCACACATCTACGATAAAATTATCATAGGAGTCAATAACATCATGGACGGACTTAATATACATTAGACGGCCTTTCAAAATATATCCTTAACATATTTCCCCTGAGTCTTTAAGGCAATGCTAAAAAAGATTTTATTTTCTATGGCCTAAAGAGCCTGTGCTTAAGCCTCATCGTCCAGTTCATTGGGTTCTTCGATGATGAAATTATGGGATGTATCTCGTAGAATTTCAGCCAGCTGGGTTTTAAAGGGGTTTTTCATAAACTAAATTTCCTGTTTGATTATTTTAGGCTTAACATAACTTATTTATGAAAAGCAAATATCTCAATAAAATAGAAAATTAAAAATTATTTTTTATTTTAAATATTTAAGATATATTTACTAAAAAATTACTCATCATCATGAAGTCTACCCAATCTTATTAAGGCACGAGTTCTTCCATAGTATGCATGCCGGTCCTCATAGCCGATTTTGATAGCAAGGTCATAGGCTTTAAAAGCCTCCTCTATTCGCCATATTTTTTCAAGGAATTTCTTTCTTTCCTCCGATGGCACCCCCTTGTTTTTAAAAGACTGCTCTATATCTTTCAGAGGCTTTCTTATGTCCTCAAGGGACATTCCTATTTTTTTAAGGAAATCCTTTATTTCTTCAAGGGGCGCGTATCTCTCATCGAGAGCCACTCCTTTTTGGTAATAAATTTCGCCCAGCAAGGGAGTCGTATACTTTATGGCAAGATCATAGGCCGCCACAGCCTCTCTCCATTTTTTAAGTTCTGAAAGTACTTTACCTTTCCCCAAGTGTGCTTCAGAGTTATAAGGTTTTTGTTTTAAGACGTCGTTACAAAATTCAAGTGTCTCTTGATACTTACTAAAACGCATCAGTTCAAAGACCTTAAAGTGGATCTGCCGGTCAGTCAGATTCTTCACATCAAGGTCTTTGGTGCTTTCTGCAGCATTTGCGGTAAAAGACAAGAGGGTGATTAAAAGGATGATTTTATGCATAACGGTTCCTTAATAAAAGCTCTTTCAGCTTGACTCTATAAGGTACCGACCATTTTCTCTGGCACAACCCATTCATCAAACTCTTGAGCAGTGACAAGGCCGAGCTTTAGGGCAGCTTCTTTTAAGGTGCTGCCATCGGCAAAGGCTGTTTTGGCTATTTTTCCCGCATTATCATAACCAATGTGGGGATTCAAAGCGGTAACCAGCATGAGAGATTCATTGAGCAGTTGACTGATGCGGCCTTTATTGGCCTCGATACCTGAAACGCAGTTGTCTGTAAAGCTTTGAGCAGAATCCGTTAAAAGGCGGATAGATTGCAAAACGCTATAGATCATGACGGGCTTGAAAACATTGAGCTCATAATGGCCGTTTGAGCCGGCGATGGTTGTGGTGACATGATTTCCCATGACTTGAGCACACACCATGGTCATTGCTTCACATTGGGTGGGGTTGACCTTGCCGGGCATAATAGAAGAGCCAGGCTCATTGGCGGGCAAGTTAAGCTCACCAATGCCACAACGAGGCCCAGAGCCCAACAAACGAATATCATTGGCGATTTTCATACACGAGGTTGCAAGAACATTAAGGGCCCCTGATGTTTCAACTAAGGCATCATGGGCCGCCAGAGCCTCAAATTTATTGGGCGCTGTTATAAAAGGAAGACCTGTTTGAGCGGCGACTTCTGCTGCAAACTTCTGAGCAAAATCTTTGTGGGCATTGAGGCCACTTCCAACAGCTGTCCCCCCTTGAGCCAATTGATAAAGGTTGGGAAGAGTGGCTTTGATGCGCTCAATGCCATTGCGGATCTGAGTTGCATAGCTGCTAAAAACATTGCCAAGGGTGAGGGGGGTCGCGTCTTGAAGGTGGGTGCGGCCAATTTTCACAATATCTTTGAAATCATGTTGTTTTTTCTCAAGTTCTTTCAGAAAATGCTGTAAGGCTGGGATGAGCTTTTGGTTGATCTCGCAAGCTGCTGCAATATGCATCACGGTGGGAAAGGTGTCGTTGGACGATTGCCCTCGGTTCACATGGTCATTGGGATGCACGGGCGTTTTAGAGCCCAGTTGCCCACCAGCGATTTCAATAGCACGGTTGGAAATAACCTCGTTAGCATTCATATTACTTTGTGTGCCAGAACCCGTTTGCCAAACCACAAGGGGGAATTGGTCGTCTAATTTTCCGTCAATAACCTCTTGGGCAGCCTTGATGATGAGGTCAGCGACGCCTTCCTCGATCATTTTGAGGGTTTTGTTCACAACAGCAGAAGAACGTTTTTGGATGCCAAGGGCCCGAATAACGGGGGTTGGCATGGTTTCTGTGCCGATCTTAAAATTTTGCAAAGAGCGTTGGGTTTGAGCACCCCAATAGACGTTCGTTGCCACATCTATGGTACCAAGGGAGTCGGATTCCGCGCGTTTAGCTGAGGTCATTTCTGTTTTCTCTTTTTTTATTATTAGATTAAGTCTAGTCTAACCCTATGAAAATATCCTGTCCAGATCCTATGTTACATGCCCTTGATGCCGCGTCTATGGCAGGGAAGAGCGGTGATGTTCCCGTTGGTGCTGTCATTGTTAAGGGGGGAAAAATTATTGCTACAGCCTCTAATCGGGTGGAGCGTGATAAAGACCCAACCGCCCATGCAGAAATCCTAGCCATTCGACAAGCGGCGCAGATATTAGGGGATGCGCGCCTTGTTGACTGTGATCTTTATGTCACACTAGAGCCCTGTGCTATGTGTGCTCAAGCCATGGCCCATGCTCGCATTCGCCGCCTCTATTTTGGCGCTTATGACCCAAAGGGCGGTGGCGTTGACCATGGGGCAAAGATTTTTGAGAAAGCCAGCTGTCACCATAGGCCAGATGTTTATGGCGGTCTTGCAGAAGAAAAATGTACAGCTCTCTTAAAATCCTTCTTCCAAAAATTACGATAATCCGATAGATTCCAAAACATAACTTTTGAATAAAATGAGTCTGTAACTTTATGTCAATTTTAATTGCAATCGATGGCCCTTCAGGGGCAGGAAAGGGCTTTTTATCTCGAGCTCTTTGTGAAAAATACAATTTTGCCTTTTTAGATACGGGACTTTTGTTCCGTGCAACGGCTCTGAAATCAACTTTGCAAAGTGTTGCGGTGGATGATGATAAAGGTCTTATTGCTGTGGTGAAAAGCCTTGAAAAATCCGATTTGGAGGCAATTAACGAATTACGGTCAGAAATTAATGGTCAAGTTGCCTCAAAAATCGCCGTGCTTCCCAAGGTGCGCGCTGCCCTTGTCTCCTATATGAGAGAGTTTGTTAAACAGCAGATAAAACAAGGGGGGGGAGCCGTTTTGGATGGCCGAGATATCGGGACCATTGTGTGCCCTCAAGCTGATGTTAAATTTTTTATAACAGCTACCCCAGAAGAGCGGGCGCAAAGGCGTTTAAAGGAGTTGCAAAATAGAGGCATACCCGTTATATTCAAAGAAGTTTTGCAGGAAATGGTCCAACGGGATCGCCGTGATCGTGAGCGTCAAGATTCCCCCCTCGTGGCGGCGGAGGATGCCATTGTCATTGATACCTCGGATATGAGTCCTGCTGACGTTGTTGATTTAGCCTCCAAGGCGGTTGACAAAGCCCTTGCTCGGCCTTAGTCGCCCTTAGAATGATTTAAAATTCTATTGTCGGAACCCCTAAGACTTGCTCGGGTATCTCCTATGAGTTAAGGAAAAATAAATATTATGACTGCACCACATACAAAAACTGAAGAAAATACATCTATGGAAAGCTTTGAAGCTCTCCTTAATGAAACACCTCTTGCATCCATGGACCTTGTTGGGACTGTTATCAAGGGCGTTGTTGTTAACATCATTGGCGACAGTGCTATTATTGACGTTGGGCTAAAATCTGAAGGGCGTGTGCCTTTAAAAGAATTTGCCTACGGTGCTAAAGCTCCTGAAATCAAAAAATTTGATGAAATCGATGTCTATATCGAACGCATGGAAGATAAAGATGGCATGATTGGCCTCTCCCATGAAAAAGCACGCCGCGAAGCTGCTTGGATTGATCTCGAAAAACTTCACAAAGCAGAAGAGCAAGTTCCTGGTACGATCTTTGGTCGTGTTAAAGGCGGCTTTACCGTTGATCTTAAGGGCGCTGTTGCCTTCTTACCCGGTAGCCAACTCGATGTACGTCCCATTAAGGATGTAACCTCTTTGATGAATATCGAACAACCTTTCATCATTTTAAAAATGGATCGCTCCCGTGGCAACATTGTTGTTTCTCGTCGTGCAATTCTTGAAGAATCCCGTGCTGGTCTTCGTGATGAAGTTCTAGCAAAGGTTGCTGAAGGCGTTCAAATGGAAGGTGTTGTTAAAAATATCACTGACTATGGTGCGTTCGTTGATCTTGGTGGTGTTGACGGCCTCTTACACATTACAGATATGTCTTGGACACGTTTGGGTCACCCAAGCGAAATGATCCAGGTTGGTCAAACCATTAATGTTCAAATTATTCGTTATAACCGTGATACGGGCCGTATCTCCCTTGGTATGAAACAACTTGAGAGTGATCCTTGGCAATCAGCTATCGAAAAACTCACCGTTGGCGATAAAGTGAATGGTAAGGTTACGAATATCACTGATTATGGCGCCTTCGTTGAAATTCAACCTGGTGTTGAAGGATTGATCCATGTTTCAGAAATGAGCTGGACAAAAAAGAATGTTCATCCTGGTAAGTTGTTGTCCACAAGCCAAGAAATTAAAGCTGCTGTGCTTGAAATTGATACAGCTAAGCGCCGTATTGCTCTTGGTCTTAAGCAATGTTCTGAGAATCCTTGGGCAAAGGTCGTTGATGACTTTGCGCCTGGTGCAGAAATCGATGGTACTGTGCGTAATATCACAGAGTTTGGTTTATTCGTTGCTGTGAATGATGATCTTGATGGTATGGTTCATATGTCTGATCTCTCTTGGGAGAAAAGCGCCGATGAAGCTATCAAGGATTACAAGGTTGGCGAGGCTATTAAGGTCAAGGTTCTTGAAATTGATGCTGACAAGGAGCGTATCTCCCTTGGTGTTAAGCAACTTAAGGCTGATCCCTTTTCCGAAGCCGTTGATGGTATCAAAAAAGGAAGTGTTGTTACTTGTGAGATCACAAAGATTCTTGACGCTGGTCTTGACGTTTCCGTTGGAGATGCCAAAGGATTCATTCGCAAAGCTGATCTTGCCCGTGATCGTTCTGAACAACGCCCCGATCGCTTTGCCATTGGTGAGAAGATTGATGCTCGTGTGACAAATATCGATAAGAAAACACGTGCTATTTCTCTTTCCATTAAGGCACGTGAAGTGGCTGAAGAAAAAGAAGCAATGGCAACTTACGGTTCTGCTGATAGTGGTGCAAGTCTTGGTGATATCTTGGGTGCAGCCCTTGATAAAGCGAAGGTTTCCGATGAAGTTGCGGAAAAGCCAGCGGCTAAGAAAAAAGTACCTGCTAAGAAAGCTGCCGCGTCTGATGATGTTGCTGCTGAAGAAAAGCCAGCGGCTAAGAAAAAAGCACCAGTTAAAAAAGCTGCTGCTAAAAAAGCTGATGAAGAGAAATAGTTTTTCCCTTCGTTTATTATACAAAAGCCCGGTTTGTACCGGGCTTTTTTTATGTCTTCTAAAAAGTATATACAAAAGGCTCTTTCCATTGAGTATGCCCGTTCTGCTCTGTTAAGCTTACAAAAGAAAACAGGGCGAGGCTCATAGGGTATTTTTTAGAATCGTTACTTTATTATTTTTTAACTCTTGATCTTATGCCATCAAGGGTGGGCCTTTTAGATGATGTCGATTGGCCAGATTTAAATGATGATGAAGACTATGCCGCTGCAGCCGCCGCATAGGGAGGTAGTCGTTCCAAAAAGGTCCCAGACGTCGTCATTCTCTCCTAAACTACAAGAGGTAGTTGTCGATCGCTCTTTCCTAGACTGGAACCTTTTTGAAACGACTATAGTCTTAACAAGTACCAAAGGCATAAGACTAAGAACCTTTTAGCTTTTCCGAGCAGTTTTTTTGAAAATTTTTTGCAGTCTGGGGTCTTTTAAAAGCTTTTTTATCGTTAAGATATAAACTTCAGGGTTTATTGTTGGAATAGGCAATTCTTCTGCATACTCAAACAAGAGGTCGCCTAATTCAATGGTTGTATCGGCAAAATTATATTTTAAATTGTCATAAACGGCTTTTAAATAAGGGCTTTGGGCCCATTGTAGGAAGTTATGTAACCAAACTTCATCTCCGGTATTATCCCAATTTTTTAAAGTTAAATAGTCCTCCCAAGATTGAATCAAAACAAGGGCAATATATTGCTCTTCAAGTTCGGATTTTACAGTTGGTACTGTTTTAT
>CAXBEY010000045.1:0-12320 GCA_963974885.1 uncultured Alphaproteobacteria bacterium | reverse complement strand
ACCGCCTCTAACTCAACTCCCAAGCTAATCAGAGCAAGTTCTTGCCGCCTATGTTTTGCATCGCCGACAAGTCATTGACATGATGAGTGCTGAGAAAAATCGCCTAGAAAAAATGATGCTCCCAGAGGTGAAAAAGAACATCGAAAAAACGCTCAAAGCTCTAGCAAATACCCTAAAAGAAATTGGAGAAAAAATTGATGGCCTTATGGAAGTATCTGAAATTCAACAAAAAGCTCGTGTCTTAATGGACATCAAAGGCGTTGGTCAGATTCTAGCAGCGACTCTTTTGGGGCAATTACTTGAACTGGGGACGTTGGATAACAAAAAGATCGCCAAGCTGGTTGGTGTAGCGTCCATTGCCCGAGAAAGCGGCGGCTGGCGTGGTCAGAGATCTATCCAAGGCGGACGGGCTTTTGTTAGAAAAAACCTTTATATGGCGACGATTGTGGCCATGACTCATAACACAATCATCAAAGATTATTACCAAGGATTGCTCAAAAGGGGCAAAAAAGGAAAGGTTATAATTGTGGCTGCCATGAGAAAATTGTTGCTGATTTTAAATGCCAGAATGAGAAATCACCTCAACGGAAATAAAGTTTCTTAATACCGTTGCTACAAAATACTTTTTGCTCTTTTTTAAGGTTTTTCTTTACTAATTATTTACATTTTGAGCCATATAATTCTTTATATTGTGCAAAAATCGAAGAAAATTTTATAAAATAGGGAGCTAAAAATATTCTCTCTCTATTTTCAGAGTTTAGGTTTGAAAATAAAAAGGATACAATGGGTGTTTAATATAAAAAAGGATTAACCCCACTCCCTGCCCTATTGACTTTCAAGAATCATCCTTTGAGCAAAGTAGACATAACTGTGTTAAATAAAAAAAATAAAGAAAAGCGCCCCATGGAAAAATCTGTACAAAAAATCATTGATACTCTCTCAACTCTCTTGAAAAAATCTGTTCCCAAAGGCCAAAGTACTCTGGCTTCTGATTTTGTGCAGCACTTTTATACAAATCCATCCCAAGAAAGCTTGACTCGCATGAGCCAAGAAGACATTGTCGATGGCCTATCAAGTCTTTGGTCTTTCTTTCAACAGCGCAAGGATAATGCTCCTAAATTCCGCGTTTATCACTGGAAACCCAAGGAAGGTAATGCCCTAGCAGAGCGTATTATTGTTGATATTGTTAATGATAACATGTCCTTTTCCCTTGATTCTCTTTATGGGCTCTTACAGCGTTTAGGGACAAAGCCACGCCTTACATTTCACCCCATTCTCGCCGTGGAACGGAATGCTAAAGGAGAGGTGCAAAGCATTTCTGGTCCCAAGGAAGCCACGGAAAATCAGCCTTTAGAGTATGTGATTCATTGTGAAATTGTTGATAATGTTTCCCCAGAACTTATCACAGAACTCAAAGCGTCCCTTCCTACTATGCTTCGCGATGTAAAATGGGCTAATGAAGACTGGAAAGCAATGCGTGCCAAGGCTCTTGAAACCGTTCAAGAGCTTAAAACATATCGCGACAAAGGCTTTTTAGACGACACCCTTGAGGAAGTTATCAAGTTCGTTGACTGGATTGAAGACGAGCACTACACCTTTTTAGGCTATTGCAACTATGACCTCGTCGATAATGAGCCCGACAATATTGCTCACCGCGTAAAATCAGAATCGCCCTTGGGTGTCTTACGGGATGAAGAGATTTCAAGACTCCAAACTCTTTTTAGTGGCATTGCTTTGAGTTCGGATACAAAAAAATATATTTTTGATTCTTTTCCCATTATTATTAACAAAACAAGTTGTCTCTCAAATGTACACCGTAATGTGCGCATGGATTGCGTTGGCATACGCCGATACAACGATGCTGGGAAAGTCATCGGCATTCGTTTGTTCGTTGGGCTTTTTACATCCGTTGCCTATGATAGTAGCGCCCGTGATATTCCTTTACTACGCACAAAAATTTCAAAGATCATCGAGCGGGCTGGCTTTACCTTTGACTGGCACGACGGTAAGGCGTTAATTCATATCCTTGACTCCCTTCCACGGGACGAGCTTTTTCAAGCCTCCATTCACGAGCTAACGGAGATTGGCCTTGAAATTTTGCGCCTCCAAGAGCGCAGGCGTTTAGCTTTTTTCATGCGCCGGGATCAATTTAATCGCTTTTTATCCTGCCTCGTTTATATCCCACGGGATCGTTTTGATACAGCCTTATGTGATCGTATTGCAGACATTTTAAGCTCAGAATTTGAAGGTACCATTGGGAATTACAAAGCCCAATATGGAGAGCTTGCCTTTGCCCGTGTGCATTATACGATCCACTCAGCAACGGGTCTAAAGGACAGTTATGACATCGCTCGCATTGAGGCTCTTTTAGTAGAAGAATCAAAAACGTGGAACGATGACCTAAAGTTTGCCCTCATGGATCGTTACCATGAAGTACAAAGCGCCTACCTTTATCGACGTTATCGCAAAGCTTTTGACCGAGGGTACCAAGATCGTCAAAAGGGAAACCAAGTCCTCGATGATCTCTTAGAAATTGAAGATGTTTATGAAAATAGTCCTTTTCGTGTACGCATTTATAGTGGGTCTGACGAAGCCTCCACAGCTTTAAAACTTAAAATTTATAACCGCTCGAAGCCCCTTCCCCTCTCAGATGTCTTGCCTATCTTAGAAAACCTTGATCTTAAGGTTGTGAGTGAAGTGCCTTATACAGTCTCTCCCCTTGGAGAAGAAGAGAGTGTATGGATTCATGACTTTACCTTGGAATCCCGTGGGGCTTGCTTAATTGACGTTGATAAAGCCTGTAAGAAATTTGAGACCACTCTTATAAAAGTGCGTAAGGGTGACATCGAAAATGATAGCTTTAACCGTTTAGTTTTAAGGGCCAATCTGGATTGGTGGCAATGTATTTTATTTCGAGGGTATGCAAAATATCTCCGCCTTATTGGCATTCCTTTCTCAAAGGCTTATATATCAAATACCCTTGTTAAAAATCCAACGATTGTGGCGTTATTAGCTGAGCTCTTTGAAAAGCGTTTTCACCCGTCTAAGGCCCGTCATTGCACCGAGCTCATAGAGACAATCAAATCCCACCTTGACCATATTGCCAATGCCGATGAAGATCGCATCCTACGACTTTACCTCACGGTTATAACCTCAACCATTCGAACAAATGCTTATCAACACGATAAAGAAGGAACCCCTAAAAACTATATTTCCTTTAAGATTTCCTCACAAGACATCAAAGAACTCCCAAAGCCACGTCCTTTATATGAAGTGTTTGTTTACTCTTCGTATATGGAGGGCATTCATTTGCGTGGTGGAAAGGTAGCCCGTGGTGGTATTCGTTGGTCTGATCGACAAGAAGACTTTAGAACAGAAGTTTTGAGCCTTGTAAAAGCCCAAATGGTGAAAAACACAGTCATTGTGCCCGTTGGGTCCAAAGGTGGTTTTATTGTGAAGACATCCCTTGAAGGCAAAAGCCGCGATGACGTCTTTGAGGAAGGGATTCGCTGTTATCGTACCCTTATTCGAGGATTATTGGATATCACCGATAACCTTGTGGATGGCGAAGTTGTTGCCCCAAAAGATGTAAAACGATGGGATAGTGATGATACCTATCTCGTCGTAGCGGCAGATAAAGGCACCGCCACTTTCTCTGATTTTGCCAATGAAATTTCCAAGGAATATAATTTTTGGCTCGGGGATGCTTTTGCCTCCGGTGGCTCCGTTGGGTATGACCATAAAAAAATGGGCATCACAGCACGAGGCGCTTGGAAATCCGTGCAGCGCCATTTCCGTGAGCTTGGCAAGGATGTCCAAAAAGAACCTTTGAGCGTCATTGGTATCGGGGATATGTCAGGAGATGTTTTTGGTAATGGCATGCTTTTGTCTAAAACCATAGAGCTTGTTGCGGCCTTTAATCACCTGCATATTTTCATTGACCCAACGCCCAATGCCGAGGCTAGCTTTAAGGAGCGCAAGCGGCTCTTTGGCCTCCCAAGATCCACATGGGATGACTACGACCGGAAAATCCTTTCAAAAGGCGCGGAGATTTATCCCCGAAGCGCTAAAACTCTAATGCTTACCCCTAAAATCAAGGCAATGTTTGGCCTAGAGTCTGCCAAAATTCGCCCCGATGATCTTATCCAAGTGATTCTGAAACATAAGGCGGATTTATTATGGTTTGGGGGAATTGGGACCTATATTAAATCAACCCATGAAAGCCACGGTGATGTTGGTGATCGTGCCAATGATAATGTGAGAGTCAATGCAAAAGATCTACACGTTAAAGTCGTTGCCGAAGGCGCAAACCTAGGGTGCACACAACTTGCCCGTATTGAGTTCGAACGCCTTGCCGGCGGCCATATGAATACCGATGCCATCGATAACTCTGCTGGGGTTTCTTGCTCTGACCGTGAAGTAAACATCAAGATTCTATTCAATGCCATTATGCAGGCAAAGAAAATAACATTGCCTGAGCGCAATAAACTCCTTGAAAAAATGACACCAGATGTCTCTCGCCTTGTGCTTCGAGATAACTATTTACAACCTCAAACCATCACGGACATCGGTGTTTTAGGCAGCCGTAATTTCGACCAACAAATTCACCTCATTCGTCAATTGGAGCAAGAAGGTATTTTAGATCGACAGGTTGAGTACCTTCCCGATGACACACAACTTGAAGAATATCAAGCAACACAGACTTGCTTGACCCGTCCAGAAGTCTCTGTTCTTATGGGATATTCTAAGATTAGTATCTATGATAAAATTCTTAAAACAAGCCTGCCAGATGATCCTTTCTTTATAAAATACCTACGGCTTTATTTTCCTCCTCTTCTTCAGGAAAAATATGATGAGGAAATTTTAAAACACCCCTTGCGTCGTGAAATCATTGCAACCTATGCTGTGAATAAACTCATCAATCGCATGGGAGCAAGCTATATCAACGAAGCTATAAGCGCCACGGGGGCCTATATCGAAGACGTCTTTAAGGCTTTCTTTACGGTAGGGGAGGTCTTTGATATACAATATCTTTGGGAGGGGATTGAAAAACTCGACAATAAAGTGCCCTCAGATATTCAAACAAATGCGCGCCTTGATGTGTATAAAATAGTACGCCGTATTACATTATGGTTACTGCGGTACTATCCCATGGCAGAGACCATAGAGGAAACCGCAAGTGTCCTCCACATAGGCATCGATTCCTTCTTGTCTAACATAACAGAGTGCTTGCAAGGTAACCTTAAAGAAAGGTTGGACCATAGTATCCAAGCCTATGAAAGCTTAAATCTACCAAAGGACTTGGCCAAACGCCTTGCCCTTCTTCAAGCAGCCTCAACCTCACCGGATATTATTTTAGTTGCAACGGAAACCGGTAACACTGTTCCTGAGGTCGCCGAATTGTACTTTAAAGTGGGGCAATCCTTCTTCTTTTCTCTCCTTCGAGATACCATTGAAAGCGCTTCTATTGCAACAACTCTTTGGGACCGCCGCCTTGTTGCAAATTTGATCGAGGACCTTTATAACTATCAAAGTGATCTCACCATTAACATGTTACTCTATGCCAAAGAACAAAGCGTTAAAACCGGTGATCATTTTGAAGCTTTGCTTGAAAGTTGGATAAACTCCCACCGTAATCAAATTGCGAATATTGAGCATGCTATTCAAGAAAGCCACATTAAAACCGTACTCGACTTAACGGCGGCTAGTGTCATTGTCAGAGAGTTAAGGTACCTTAGTGGAAACTAAGAAAAGTCCTTAAAATCATGGCATTTAATCATCTTAAAAAGAAACAAGAACGAGAAGAAAAAGGGCGGTGTGCAGAAAAGTGGGCGGCTCTTTTTTTAAGGCTTAAGGGCTATAAAATCCTCAAACATCGCTATCAAAATCCCTTAGGAGAAATTGACCTCATTCTTCAAAAAGGAAAGCTCATTGTTTTTTGTGAGGTCAAGGCCCGGCAATCTTTAAATAAGGGGCTTGAGGCTCTTGCCCCCTATCAACAAAAACGCATTATCAAGGGGGCGCGTTGTTTTCAAACAAAGTATCCCCAATTTCAATCCTATGATTTTCGCTTTGATTATATCATTGTCCATGGGTGGCGCTGCCACCACCTCAAAAATGCTTGGCAAAGTTAAAGGGGATCTTTTCTAAAGCGTTTTTACCCTTTAAAAAATCTTTAAATTCTAACACCTTAGAAACCTCGCTTTAACGAATTGTTAATTTTATCGGCATAATTATAAATATATAGTTGTTTTTTATTTAATAGAAAATAAAATAAACTGTATATAAAATAGCGTAAGGAGTAAAGAGATGGTTTCAGAAAAAACAAATATCCTCTTTATTGAAGATAATGATATGGATTTTGAACTTGCTAAGCGCGCCTTTAGGCTTGCAAAGCTTAATAATAGAATTTTACGCCATTCAACGGGGGCGGCCGTTCTTAAGATGTTAGAAAAGAATGCTGCCGGGACCCTCTGTCCCAAAGAACGCCCAAGCCTTATTTTTCTTGATTTAGCCATGCCAAAGTTAGACGGAGAAGATATACTGCGTGCTATTAGAGCAGATCAAAAAATGCAAGAAATTCCCGTGATTATTCTCTCGGGCCGTGGGGATCAAGAAACCATTAATCAACTTTATAAACTCGGAGCTAATAGCTTTATGGTCAAACCCATGAATTTTGATGACCTCATTGCCTTTTTCCAACTTATCCGAGACTATTGGTTTCATGTGATGAGACTCCCTTCATCCCAACCATAGGGGTGTCTGAAAAACAGGTCGTTTTTTAGAGTCATTCCATGCCGAATTCTTGGAGAATCTGGGCCGTATTCACGTCATTATGAATGGCCAAATAACGATATTGCTCTTCTTGCCCTCCTAAATAATGCATAATATTAGAATGTTTTGTCAAATCAGACGCCGCTCGCCCTTTTTCTTTGATGTAAAGGGGCGATTTTACACCTTGGTAAGTCTCAACACTTCCCCTTAAAACAATGAGCTGCCAATGGGAGAGCTTATACTTTTTCATCACTTTTTGCGCTGTTTTATCATCAACATCTTTGTGCCTTTGATTTAACCTCACAACCCTATAGGCCTTATGACGAGTATACAAAAGCGTTGCGATTTCAACAAGGCCCTGAGACCATTTTCCAGGGGAACCACAAGCAACTTCCCGCACAAGGGCCCAAATATCATAGTCCACAAGCTTGCTATAGCTGGGGTAGGCTCGATAAATAAAATCGCTCTTAGAAAGGAGATTTTTCCGAAATCCATGACAATCCGTTAGAAAATCTTTTAAAACATCTTGGGAAAGTTTCTCAATAGTTTCCACATCATCCACAACTTTCTCAAGAAAAATAATAATCAATGTTTCGTATAAAAGGACAAGGGAGTGGTTATAAATTCCCCGAGTCATAAGACGTCTTGCCAATAAGTAGTGTTCAACGGAATTTACGCCTTTAAAATCAATACCAAGACGGGGAGACGTCTCAAGGCCGTCTATACGTACAAGTTTTTGCAGAATCCACTGCGCATCAATTTCCCCGAAGGAAACGCCACAAAAATGGGAGTCCCGCAATAAATAATCCAAACGGTCCGCATCCAACTGAGAGGAAACAATATCCGCAATTAAATTATTTTCACTCCCAGCAGAATAGGAATGCTCTCCCTTGATAAAATTTCTCACCGTATTTTGCTTCATTTTCAAAAGATGTGTGTTTGGCAGATCAAAATCTTCCAAAAACGTCTCACTCCAATCCTCATGTTTGACACACTCGCTTTTACTGTGCAGTAAGCGTTCAAAGGCATGGGAAAAAGGACCATGACCGATATCATGGATCAAGGCAGAAATCACAGCAAGATTTTTGTTCTCTTCAGTCAATTCAACGGCTTTGGCAAACCTTGACGCAAGATAGGCACACCCCAAACTGTGATTAAAACGCGTATGAGTTGCACTTGGAAAAACGAGATCCACAAGTCCCACTTGCTTAATATGTCGCAAACGTTGGAAAATGGGTTGATCAATGATGGGTTTTAGGTGGCTCATAAGCTCTTCGTCAAACCGCATCACGCCGTGGATTGCATCGTTTATTAACATAACAAAGTACCTGATCACACTCTTTTTAAAATTAACATCACTTTAGTATACCCTAGATAACCATTAATTAACCTTTTTTTGATATAATAATGGTGTCAGAAAACCCTACAAATAGGAGAAGAAAAAATGAAATTATTTGATTGGTTAGATGCCAGAGTAAAAAAGTTCAGCTGGTATGATATTTCGCTTATTAAATTTTCAGCTATTGCCGTTGTGCTTTTGCTGGCAAAATATTGGCCTATTTTATTGAGCTTTGAGTGGTATTGGTACGCCCTCATAGCCATTGTAGCGTCCATACCGCCTCTTATGAAATTATATGGTAAGGATTAATTGCCCTCTAAATTCAGGTGCTTAATTAACGTTGCATTTACTTTGTGAACATCAAATTTATCTTCCGCCAATTTACGGCTCGCCTTAGCCATGGGTAGAATATTTTCAGGGTGTGTGATGAAAAATTTCATCGCCTCTGCAATAGCCCATGGATCAGCTACATGTACCAAGACCCCATTTTCTTTTTCACTCACTGTTTCACAGCATCCTGGCGCATTGGTGGTGATCAACGGTCGCCCAACGGAAAGGGCTTCCAAAAGAGCTTTGGGCGTCCCTTCCCGGTAGGATGGCAAGACAACAACGTGGGCTTTTTGAACGAAAGGTAAGACATCATCCGTCTCCCCAAGATAATCAACGCCGGATTCTTTCATAATCTGCCGTGCTTCCTTTTCACTTAATTGTGCTGGGTTTGGATGATGCCCCCCCAAAACCTGGTAACGCATCCCAGGATATTTTTTATGGACCATCTTCACGGCCTCACAATACTCATAAAAGCCTTTAGATTTTAAAAGGCGCCCCACAAAAAGAAACGTCAAAGGGGTTTGTTGGGGCAATTGTGTTTTGGGAAACTCTTTGAGATTTACGCCCGACCCATTAACAAGAACGACCTTATCCAGGGGCAACAAATTACGATCCAAAAGAACTTGTGCGTCATCTTTATTTTGAAAAAAGACCGTTGCATTGACTTTAAACGCTATCCTCAACAACCTATCAGAAACCAAGCGCAGCAATTTTGTACGCCAATCATGGAACGTATAAAGGTGCCCAAGGCCCGTCATCATTGAGGTGATGGTTTTAACGCCGGCAGCCTTTGCGGCAAGAGATCCATAAATCACAGGCTTTAATGTATAAGAAAAGACTGATGTCACCTGCTGTTTCTTTAAAATAGATTTGATGGCCTTGTAAGTTTTGTAATCTTGGAAGGGATTTAATTTTGTGTTGGCAATGGGGATGATAGAAAAAGAAACATCTATGTCTTTTAATTTTCTGACAACGATTTTTTTTGTCTTGTCATCGGGCCCCAAGACCATAACCTCTGCCCCTGTTGCCTTCAGGGCCTTCAAAAAGTCATATCGAAAGGTCAACAAAGTTTTTGTACTGCTTGTAATCACAGCAACCTTATGAACATTTTCTACTATAGGCTTTTTTTTCTGTGCCATGGGTCGCGCTGTTTTTTTCTTCCACCCTTCCATTCTATAATGTATTCTAAAGGCAATCAAATTTAAACTGACGTGTTCAGTTTAAAGAGCATTATGCAGACGGTTCTTAAAGGCATCAGGCGAGGCGTACTTATATGAATGAAACAGCTACCTATTTATCTGGTCTTTTAGGGAACCCCCTTATCAACCTCATCGTCTTGAGCATAACACTTGCCGTTACTGGGTTTGCCTTTGCAGGACGTTGTTTCTACACCCGTTACCACCATAAAAAACTTTTACGCACCTTAAAGCGCAGCAATGTTTTTATTACTTTTTATAACCAGCATAATAAAAATTTTTCCTACCTAACAAAACGCAAAACAAAGCTTGTGTTTCGCGAGTTAAAATTCAAAACCTTCGACGACTTTTTAGAGCAATTTGAGGACAGCGAACAAGAAGGCATTCGCCTTGCCTTTTCCTCTTTAAAAAAAGAAGCCAGACCTATTAGTCTGACTCTCACAGCAAAACGAGGGCAAAGGACTTATCGCCTTAGTGCTCATTGTTTTCGGGGCAATACAAAGTGGGCCGTGGTCACCTTGCATGATGTCACCTTTTTTGAAAGTGAGAAAAGCGCTTTGCGCCTTGAGTGTAAAATGCTCACGACCTCCCTTGATTTCTATAAACGAGCCTTTAATCACCTCCCTTGGCCCGTTTGGATTCGGCGAGACCACGAACTCCTATACTGCAATCCCATTTGTGCAAAACTGTTGGGTTTTGAGAAATTTGAAGGCTCTGACTTAACGGCCTCTGTCGTCAGTCGGGATTTTCTATGCTCAACCCAACCAAAAGCCATTATTTTAAATGGAGAGCGCCGCCTTTTTCACTTCCAAGAAAAAGAATTTTCCCCAGAAATCAAAATGGGTTTTGGAGAAGACCTAACAAAGGTCTATGCACAAGAGAAAAAGCTCCAAAATCACTTAGCTTCCTACCGTGAAGTTTTAAATTCCCTATCAGCTGGTGTAGCAATTTATGACAGCGACCAAAATATGCGTTATTTTAACCAGGCTTACATACGTATGTTTGATTTTGATGAAAATTGGCTCAGTAAAGGCCCTCATTTGGGAGAAGTGCTTGATGATTTACGCTCAAGGCGTCTCCTGACAGAATATGCTGACTATAACGCTTACAAGCAGGGACAAATTAAGGCCCTTCAGAATTTAATTGATCCCATTGAAACCCTCAATCACTTACCAGATGGCCGTATGATGCGCATTATTTCTTCTCCCCATCCCATGGGAGGGAGTTTTTATATCTTTGAAGACTTAACGGACCGCTTGAACCTTGAAGCAAAATACAACACCCAACTTGCTGTTTATAACGCAACCCTTGATAACCTCTTTGAAGGCGTCTCTGTTTTTGGGAGTGATAATCGATTACAATTTTCAAACAAAGCCTTTGCAAAACTGTGGAATATTAACCCCGCTAATATGCGCAAAGGGGAGCACCTCTCTGTTCTAGCAGACCAAGCCAAACACCTTCTTGACCCCCTTAAAGATTGGGAAAGATACAAAAATCGCGTCATGGAAATTGTAACGGACCGCCAGCCTAAGAAACGTAAAATTCAACGCCAAGACGGCAGCATTATTGAATTTTCTTACGTGCCTCTCCCCGACGGTTCCAACCTTATGAGCTACTATGATGTAACAGACCAAACCAAACTCGAAAAAGCTCTTGAGGAAAGAAAAATTGCCCAGAAAAATGCAGATCGCCTTAAGTCTGACTTTATTTCTAAGATGTCCTATGAAATGCGGACGCCTTTAAATGCTATTATTGGCTATTCTGAGCTCCTCTCGCAAGAATATGCAGGGGATTTAAATGAGCAACAAAAAGCCTATTGCAGTGATATTTTAACCTCTTCAAAACGTCTCCTTAGCCTTGTTAATAACATCCTAGACCTTGCTATGATTGAATCTGGGCATATTCAACTCAAAAGAGAAAGCTGTGATTTTTGGGCTTTATTTGACGAAACTCTTCAGAGTTATAATCAGCAATGTGACCCTCTTTATGGCACCTTAATCGCAAAACTTCCCTTAGAAAAAGCCATTATCCAAGGAGATCGAAAACACTTAAAGCAAGCACTTGAAACCCTCTTAATGCAAGCAACATCAGATACCGAACGCAATGAAGATGTGGTTTTTGAAACAGGCCTTGAAAATGGCTCTGTTACTGTGGATATTACCTTGCCTATTTATACCAACGATCAAAACCAGTCCGCCACAAATGATGAACGAAATAAGATTTTGATGTGCCACCTTGCGCCTGGTAAAACCCTAGGGCTTTCCCTTGCCCGCCACATCATCGAAGCCCATGGTGCTACATTTGAGCACATCACAAGTAGCCCGAAGAATACCCTTATTAAACTGCGTTTTCCCTTAAGTGAGGTAAGTGAGTCGCCTATGCAACTGCTTGCCCGAGCGGCTTCTTGAAAGCGCCTAGATCACCTCAATAAAGCTTAAGGTAACAAGAGAGTGATGATAAAAGAGCCTTTTGCAGAGGTTCCTATTGAAAGGTATCGCCGAGATACACTCGTTTGACATCTTCATCGGCAATGATTTGATCTGGGGTCCCTTCCATCAAAACACGTCCCTCAGTAATGATATAAGCTCTATCAACAATGCCCAAAGTTTCACGCACATTATGATCTGTAATCAAAACACCAATATCTCGCTCTTTCAGGTGGGAAATGAGCTCTCGAATAT
>CAXBEY010000044.1:0-12472 GCA_963974885.1 uncultured Alphaproteobacteria bacterium | reverse complement strand
GCTTTTAGAGGGGCGATAAGTATCTAAAATTTCAAGGGCGGTTTGGTGGTGGGCGCTATGTCTCATAAGGGGTACTCGATTAGTTTGTTTGAATTGACTGGTTTATGGTTTGAAATTAAGACACACAACATAAGTTTCCGGAGATTCTTTACGACTTGCAGGGGGCTTAAAGTGTTTGACTATTTTAAAATGTTTTTTCAGGAGGTCAAGGAGCTCTTTATGGGTGCCTCCTGCAAAAACTTTTGCAACAAAGGCTCCCCCAGGTTTGAGGGTTTCAAGGGCAAAGGAAAAGGCCATTTCTCCGAGAAGGGTTGTGCGTAAATGATCCGTTCCAGCATGGCCCATTGTATAGGCTGCCATGTCGCTCATGACGAAATCAACGGGACCAGGAAGGAGATCGCGGAGTTTTTGTTTGATTTCTGGCTCTAGGAAATCCCCTTGAACAAAAGTAACCCCATTCAAGGCATCCATCTCGAGGAGATCCAAAGCAAAAACAGCACCCCGACCTTTTTTTTCTGCGATCATCTGAGCGGCGATTTGGGACCATCCCCCCGGTGCTGCCCCCAGGTCAACAATAATAGAGTTGGGCTTGATGAGGTCAAAGCGCTCATTAATTTCGATGAGTTTAAAAGCCGCCCTTGAGCGATATCCAAGAGATTGTGCTTCTTGAACATAAGGGTCATTTAATTGACGCTGCAGCCAACGCTGTGACGAGTTTTTGCGGCCCCGTGCTGTTTTTAGCTGGATGCTTTTCTTTCGGAAGCCCCCTATAGCTCGGTTGCCTGCGGTGTCCGTTCTTTTCGGGCGCTTTGTAATGTGTATTGTAGGTTTCATAAGGAGTAACCGATGCTTTGTGGCGCAAGGCGCTCTGGGTAGGCTAAGGCGTATACAATGCCATCTCTGACACCTCGGTCTGTAACGGTGACGGGAAGATCGGGAAAAGCTTTATAAATACCCTCAAAAATGGCAAGACCTCCCAAAATGAGATCGTCCCGTGATTGTCCGATGCAGGGATGTAGTAACCGTTCTTCTTGACCCATGAGTTGAACATGTTTAATTGTGCTTTCGATGTCAGAAAAGCTCAAAATGCTGCCGTCAACCTTATCTCGATCGTAGAATTTGAGGTTTTGATGAAGGGCCGAAACCGTTGTGATCGTCCCCGACGTGCCGATGAGTTGCACTAGGTCTTTTGCAATTAAATCAATAATATTGTGTTTTTCACAAAAGGGTTGTGTGTAAGATAAAACCTTTTCTACGGTTTTTGAATAGGTTTTAAAAGTCGTATGGGCGAGATCTTCAGCCAAAGAAACCACGCCCAAAGGAATGGAAATCGAATCTATAATACGGGGTCTATTATGGGTGGTAAAATCAGCTAAGATCACTTCTGTGCTGCCGCCGCCAATATCAAAAATAACAGCATTATTATATTTTTTATCCACAAGTTCAGCGCAGCCAAGTGTGGCATAAAGAGCTTCCTCTTCACTGGAAATCACTTTTAAATCAATGCCAAGGTTTTGTTTGATTGTTCTGAGAAAAAAAGCACTGTTTTTGGCCATGCGTGTGGCAGCGGTTGTGACGGAAAGGGCTTGTATATTGTTGTAGCGAGAAATTTTTCTTTGAAAAGTACCTAAGGTTTCTAGGGCGCGCTCCATGGCGGCGTCGGAAAGCTTATTTGTTTTTGTAAGCTGCTCCCCAAGACAGACAAATCGAGAGGTTGCTTCTATGTTTTCAATGGAAGTATCTGTTTTCTTTGAAATGAGCAAGCGACAGTTTCTGCTGCCAAGATCAATGGCGGCAAAATATCTGTTTGGAGTCGTGTCAAGGTTGTGACTTTGTGTCATAGTATAAATAGGGCCGCGCTTTGTTTAAAGATATACCTCAAAAGCAGGCAAGAAAACAAGGGAAATTTATGCAGGGAGTGGAATTATGGGGAAAAAAATGTTGCAATTTTGGTCGTTATTGGGAGGTGTTAGCCTTTTTATTTTTGGGATAAGCAACTCAGTGGTTAAGGGGAGCTCAAGGGGCGGTGAATTTGAGGAAGTGCCTAGGGCTGAGGCGTTCATGATTGTGCCCCCTGTTGATGGAGAGGCTTTGGGGGGCAACATCCCCTGTATCACAAAGTTTGTGCAAGAGAGAACACAAGAGAATCTTGAGGCTGCCGTGGAGGGTGTTGTAACTTTTTTAGCGTTAGCTGAGGATCAAGAAAGAGAATTCGAGGCCGCTATCACAACTCAGTTAGATACTTTTGCGACCATAGCCCAAAAATTTTATAAGAATTTATCAGGCGAGGGGTGTGACGAGACACAATCTATTGGGGGACTTGTCACGCTGTTGAGATCCCATGAAAAACGTTTAAGTAAAGGCTTTTTGAATTTGCAAGCCTTGTATAGAGGGTGTCTACTGCAGTGCGATGAAATCCCTGAGGGGGTTTTTCTAGCAGAGGCCCGTGCTGTGTTTTACTTCTTTGACAACTCTCATCGACCTTATTTACAAGCAGATCAAGTAAATTGGCTCCTGAATTTGAATAAAGAGTACGACCTTAGAGGTGCTAAATTTCAGGGATATTTGAAGCGCGCTTTCAATTGGCAACGGAGACAAGAAAAACGTAAGCTTTCTTCCAGTGATGAGTCTTCCGATGGGTATAGCTCAAGTTCTAGCGTTGGTGAGGGCGACGTTGCCCCCAAACGCAAATGGGGCAATAAGGGGTTTCAGTCTTATGCGGGGATGTCTTTGCGTGCCCACACTTACCAGAACAAATACAAGAGCAATAGAAAAAGTTATAGACCTCGTTCTTCTTCGTGGTGATGGACCTCTGGACCCTTAGTTAAAAATGAGTATAATGGGTTTAAATCTTTAAGTTCCTTCGCGTTATACAAAGGGCCTATGGGTTTTGGGAAATAGTTTAGCGGTAGAACTCTCGGCTCTGGACCGGGCAACCCAGGTTCGAATCCTGGTTTCCCAACCATTTCTCTGGCGCAAGCCCTCTGCAAATCTTAGGCAAATGATTGCCTTGTAATTTTTATAAAATAAAGGCTTTCAAAGTTTCACGGAACCGCTAGAATGTCCCTAAAATAATGCCATTTTACCCTTAAGGATCATTATGAAAATCAGTTTGAGCCGCAGTCATTTTTTAAAAGCCCTTCAACACAGCAATAATATCATCGAACGCCGCACGACCGTTCCTATTTTGGCTAATATTCTTATTGATGCAACGGGCGAAGATCAGGTGCTGTTTACGTCAACGGACCTTGAAATTTCTATTGTGGAAACCATTCCGGCTGCCATTGAGGCCAAGGGGAAAATCACAGTTTCTGGTAAAATGCTCCATGATATTGTGCGAAAACTTCCAGGAGACGTTGAGATCTTTTTGACCCTTAATGAAGAAGGATCAAGACTATCCATTGAGTCTGGTAAGTCTCACTTTGAGCTTTCTGTGCTGTCCCCCGATGATTATCCTGCAGTCACTATCGCAGAGCTTCCTAATAATTTTTCTGTGCCAGCTAAGACGTTATTGTCCTTGTTTGACCGTACAGCCTTTGCCATGTCAACGGAGGAAACGCGCTATTATCTTAATGGTATTTATATGCATGCAACGGAAGATGGTAAATTACGTGCTGTTGCAACGGATGGCCATCGTATGGCTCGTATGCAAGCCCCTTTGCCAGAGGGGGCTGAAGGTATTCCTGGGGTGATTATTTCTAGGAAAACCATTGCACAAATTCAAGACATGGCTTCTGATACGGATCAAGATATTAAAGTCGCCCTTTCTGAGACACAAATCAGTGTCAGATTTCAAAATGCTTATTTGATTTCAAGACTTGTTGATGGGCAGTTCCCTGAATATGAGCGTGTTGTTCCTAAAAATGCCGATAAAAGTTTTTCCTTTGACCCAGCCTATATGGCAACGGTTGTGGATCGTGTCGCGACCATGGCTTCTGAAAAAACCCATGGTGTGAAATTAACGATGGAGAGTGGAAAAATTTCCTTTTCTGCCGATGGGAGTGGTTTTGGAACAGCCGACGAAGAAATGAATATTGATTACAGTGCTGTACCCGTAAGTATTGGCTTTAATTCAAAATATCTTTTAGATGTGACCGATAAAATGAATGGAAAAAGTGCGCAAATGTCTTTTTCAGATGAAGCCTCTCCAGTGATGATTCAAGGTGTTGAAGAGAAAGAAGCGATGTATGTTTTGATGCCTATGCGCATCTAACAAAAGGCACCCTCTTTCGACGCGAAAGGCGTAAAACAGCAGGTCGTCGCTGTCCTCACGTACTAATGTACGCTCCGGTAACGCCGCCTTTGTTTCAAGCCTTTCGCGCCAAAATAGGATACCTTTCGATGTGACTTGCTTAACTCTTTTGCCAGGGTGTTTTTAAGGGCTTTTAGAGACAAAAGCCCCTTTCAATTTGACGGGGTGAAAGCGCACCAAAATAACTGTGTTTCAACAAAAGAATCCATATGACTTTACCTGCACCTGTTTTTCAACCATCTGATTACCCAAAAGTTGCCTCTGGGATTACCCGTTTGATGTTGTCTGGTTTTCGCTCTTATCCGTCCTTGAAAATTGACTGTGATACCCGTCCTGTTGTGCTGACGGGGCAAAATGGGGCAGGTAAGACAAATATTTTAGAAGCAATTTCATTCTTGAGTCCTGGGCGGGGTTTGCGCAGTGTTAAATTATCTGAGGTTCTGTGCCATCCCGAAGCAGAAAAAGGCGAGGCTTTTTCCTCTTGGTCCGTGGCTGCTTCCCTTGATACACCCTATGGTATGACCGATATTGGGACAGGTCTTGACTTGAGAGTAGGGGAGAATGAGAAGCGATTGTTGCGTATTAATCGGGAAGATATTCGTTCCCAAGCTACCCTAAGTGAGCACCTCAATGTGCAATGGTTGACCCCTCAAATGGACCGTGTTTTTTCCGATGGTGTGACCGCAAGGCGACGCTTTTTAGATCGGTTGGTTTATGGGCTTGATCCCCATCATGCAGGGCGTGTGATGCGTTATGATCATGTGATGCGGGAACGTTTACGTCTCTTGAAACAAGGCGGCATTTCCCAAACGGCGTGGTTGGATACCTTAGAAGCAAAAATGGCCGAATCCGGTGTTGCCATTGCCGCTGCTCGATTGCAAACCATTGAGACTCTCAAGCAGGCAAAAGAATGGGCTTTGGGTTTGTTCCCAAAGGCGGCGCTCTCTATTGTGGGAGACTGTGAAACAGATTTGCGCGAGCGCTCAGCCTTAGAAGCGGAAGATCGTTTGCAAAAGCGTCTTTCACAAAGTCGTTCCCAAGATGCAGAGTCGGGGCGTACCCTTCAGGGTCCCCACCGCTCGGCCCTTCATGTGCTTTATGTGGATAAAAATCGCCCTGCAGAACAGTGCTCAACGGGGGAGCAAAAAGCCCTTTTAATTTCCATTGTAATGGCGGCTAGTCGCTTACAAGCGTTGCGGGGAGATCAGGTCCCGATTTTACTATTGGATGAAGTGGTGGCTCACCTTGATGGGGAACGTCGCAAGGCTTTATTTGAAGAAATTTTGAATTTAAAGATACAAGCTTGGATGACGGGGACGGATTCTGATCTTTTTTCTGAATTTGGGGAGGCTATTCAGCATTTTAAAATTGCCCAGGGGGCCTTAGAAGTTGTATAAAGAAAGGATAATAATATGAGTGAGCCAATGACCGCAGATATAAATCCTCCTAAAACAGTTTCAGAGACGACTTCCCCAGAGTATGGCGCCGATTCTATTCGCGTTCTTAAGGGGCTAGATGCCGTGCGTAAACGCCCTGGTATGTACATCGGAGACACCGATGATGGATCAGGCCTGCACCATATGGTTTATGAGGTTGTGGATAATGCTATCGATGAGGCTTTGGCCGGCCATTGTGACATTGTCAATGTGATCATTAATGCTGATGGCAGTGTGACTGTTCGTGATAATGGCCGTGGTATTCCCGTGGATATTCACAAGGAAGAAGGTATCTCAGCAGCAGAAGTGATTATGACCCAATTGCATGCAGGTGGTAAGTTTGATCAGAATTCCTATAAAGTTTCCGGTGGTCTTCATGGTGTGGGTGTTTCCGTTGTGAATGCGCTTTCATCTAGACTAGAGCTACGCATTTGGAAAAATGATAAAGAATATGTGATCCATTTTAAGCACGGTGATGCTGTTGGACCTTTAGAAGTTGTTGGTGATGCCCCTGGTAAAAAAGGGACGGAAGTGACTTTTATGCCCTCAGAGGAGACCTTTACAAACATTAACTTTGAACTCTCAAGGCTTGAACATCGCTTGCGTGAATTGGCCTTTTTGAATTCGGGGGTTCGCATTCATCTATCGGATTTGAGAGGCGAAGAAGATAAAACCATTGAGTTATATTATGAGGGGGGTATTGCGTCCTTTGTGCAATACCTTGATCGCAGCAAGAGCCCCATGCAGCCTGAACCTATTATGTTAACGGGAGAAGTCGACGGCATCACCGTTGATGTCGGTTTGCAATGGAATGATAGCTATCACGAAACGGTTTTGTGTTTTACCAATAATATCCCTCAACGGGATGGGGGAACTCACCTTGCTGGTTTTAGAGGGGCCTTAACCCGTGTTGTGAACACTTATATAAATTCAACAGGATTAGCTAAGAAATCTAAGGTCAGCCTTGGGGGCGATGATATTCGTGAGGGATTGACGTGTGTTGTATCCGTTAAAGTCCCTGATCCGAAGTTCTCGTCCCAAACAAAAGACAAGCTTGTTTCTTCCGAAGTACGCCCTGTTGTCGAGAGCCAAGTGAGTGAGCGTTTGTCCCAGTGGTTTGAAGAACATCCCAATGACGCAAAGCAAGTGATTCAAAAAGCAATTGAAGCCGCAACAGCCAGAGAAGCAGCGCGAAAAGCTCGTGAGTTAACCCGTCGCAAGGGGGCGCTTGATATGGCATCTTTGCCAGGTAAATTGGCCGATTGCCAAGAAAAAGATGCGTCCTTAAGCGAAGTGTTTATTGTTGAGGGAGACTCTGCTGGAGGGTCTGCAAAAAATGGACGTAATCGACGATTCCAAGCTATTCTTCCCTTGCGCGGTAAGGTGCTTAATGTTGAACGTGCGCGCTTTGATAAGATGCTCGCGTCCGAGCAAATCGGGACGCTTATTATGGCCCTTGGGGCTGGTATTGGCAGTGAAGAATTTAACATCGAAAAATTGCGCTACCATAAAATTATTATCATGACCGATGCGGACGTTGACGGAAGTCACATTCGCACACTTTTGCTGACTTTTTTCTATCGCCAAATGCCAGAAATCGTTGAGCGGGGTTATCTGTATATTGCTCAACCTCCCCTTTATGGTTTAAAACGCGGGAATTCTATTACCTATGTGAAAGATGATGCGGCCCTTGAGGATTATTTGATTTCTTCGGGAATTAGTGGGGCCCACTTTACACAAAAAGCTGGTGCTCAGATTGCGGGAGATGACCTTCGAAACGCTGTTCTCAAGGCTCTTGAAGCCCGTAAGAATATTGTTGTTTTGGGATCCCGTATTGGGTCGACAAAACCCGTTGAACAAGCTCTGTTGCTGGATCTTTTGAATGTGAAATATCTCGAGCCTGATCATCGAAAAGAAGCGGCAGATAAATTAGCTGCTCGCATGAATGAGGTTGCCGCTTTGGATGATATCGGCACATGGGAAGGTCTTGTCACGGAGGATGGTTTTGCCATTCACCGCAGTGTGCGCGGCGTCCTTGAAAAATATGAGTTCGATGAATATGTGTTGCGGGGCGTCGAGTATCATGCTCTGCAAAAAATGGCCCCTTTGATGAAAGATTATTTTGGAGAAGGGGGGATTTTGACCCTGAAGGATCGTTCCGACTACAAAGACGTGCCCGTCTTTGGGCCCGTTGAATTTGCCGATGCTATTTTGACATTGGGTCGTAAAGGTATTTCAGTTCAACGCTATAAAGGCCTTGGGGAAATGAATGCGGATCAATTGTGGGAAACGACTTTAGACCCCGAGGCGCGGACGCTTTTACAAGTGCGTATTGATCATAAGGATGATGCGGAAAATATTTTCTCAACCCTCATGGGAGACATTGTTGAGCCGCGCCGTAATTTTATTCAAGAAAATGCGCTAAAAGCACAAAATATTGACCTATAGAGGCTGCTGATTATGCTCAGAGATGAAGACATATCTGTTATCTTAGTAGATGAAGATGATAACGTCGTTGGTTATGGCGAGAAACTTGACGTGCATCGTAAGGGATTGCTACATCGTGCTTTTTCAGTGTTACTGTTTAATGATAAGGGAGAGCTTTTGATCCAACAGCGCTCTTCAAATAAATATCACGCACCGGAGTTATGGGCTAATACTTGTTGTGGCCATCCTTTCCCCGGTGAAAATGTTCAAGATGCTTCTATACGGCGTGTTCAAGAAGAGTTAGGCATCAAAACAGACGTTCAGCCTCTGACCCATATTTATTACAAGAAATCCTTGGATCAAGGTATGATTGAACATGAGTATGTTCATATATTTACAGCCCAGTATAAAGATCAGCGCTTTTGCCTTGACCCTAATGAAGTGGCCGCTTGTGAGTGGAAAACGCCTCAAGAAATTCGTCAAGAACTAGAACTGTATCCCGATAAATATGCAGCGTGGTTTGTGCATTATATTGAAAATCATTATGAGAAACTTTTTTCTCATTTATAAAGGATTAAATCGAGACTCGTGGTTGATAAGAAAAAAAAGACGCCTTCCAAAAAACCTCTGAAAAAGAACCCTAAAAATGTTTCTTCACCTAAAGGGGCGCCTCGCAAACCCGCCCACAAGAAAACCGCTGAAAAACGTTCCTCTTCAAAGAAGGTCTCCCCGCGCCCTTTGTCAAGACGTTTTATAAAAGGCACTTTTATGCTCTTGATTTGGGGCGTTTTTTTAGGCGGTTTGGCTGCTCTATGGTTTGGGTATGATCTACCCAGTGCCAGTAAACTTTCTGATACAACAAGACGGCCCAGTGTGACTTTTCTTGCCCGAGATGGTACTCGTATTGCGACCATTGGCGATTATTACGCAAAACCCGTTGAGGCAAGCGCTCTTCCAAAAACGGTTGTTCAGGCTTTTGTTGCAACGGAAGATCGGCGTTTTTTCGATCATTTTGGCATTGATATTTTTGGGGTTGGGCGGGCTGCTTTCCGCAATTTGAAAGCGGGACGCGTTGTGCAGGGGGGGAGTACAATCACCCAGCAACTGGCGAAAAATTTTCTCCTAACGGAGGGGTTGTATACCTACCATGATCGCTCACTGCGCCGTAAGGTTCAGGAGGTTTTACTGTCTTTGTGGTTGGAGAGCAAGTTTACCAAGAACCAAATTATGACCATTTACTTAAACCGTGTTTATTTTGGATCCGGCGCTTTTGGATTAAGTGCGGCTGCAAAGCATTACTTTGATAAAGACGCCTCCCAGTTGACTTTGTATGAATCAGCTTTGTTAGCGGGACTTTTAAAGGCCCCGTCAAAATACTCCCCCCTTAATAATCCTGAGTATGCGGCAAAGCGGACCCAGCAAGTGCTTACTTCTATGTTGGAGGCTGGGTATATATCTGACAAGGAAAGAAAAAAGTGGCAAGGAGCAGAGATACCCCAGTTAGCGCAACAACATGGGAATCTCTTTGCGCGCTATTTTGTTGATTGGATTCTTGAAACCGTGCCAGATATGCTAGGAAGTATTTTGCAAGACTTGGTCATTACCACAACCCTTGATATGGCTTTGCAACAAAAGGCTGAAAAAATTCTCTATGACCTTGTTCAAAAAGAAGGAAAACCCTTGGATGCAACTCAAGGGGCCCTGGTAAGTATGACGCCTTCTGGTTCTGTTCGGGCCATGGTTGGGGGGTGCTGTTATGGAAAAAGTCAATTTAACCGTGCTGTTCAAGCCCAGCGACAAACGGGGTCAGTGTTTAAACTTTTTGTCTATTTAGCAGCCCTTGAGTCGGGTATTTCTCCGGCGCGTCGTATTGTTGATGGCGCTCTTTCTGTTGGGAAATGGAAGCCTAAAAATTATGGATGGAAAAGCCGCGGTGATGTGAGTATGACCGATGGATTTGCTTATTCTATTAATGTGGTGAGTGCCCGTTTGGCACGCTATGCTGGCCGTGGAAATGTTGCAGAAATGGCCAGTCGTCTAGGAGTTTCAGCTCCCCAGCCAAATGACTTAACCATTGCCCTTGGGTCCGGTGAGGCCTCTCTTTTGGAAATGACCGGTGCTTATGCAACGGTGGCCCGAGAAGGTTATCCAGCAAAACCCTTTGGGATTGTTGAAGTTCGCACAAAACGGGGTAAGGTTTTGTACCGCACGCCAGCTCAATCCTATGGACGTCTTTTGTCCCAGTCAGTATCGTATCAAATGCATCAAATGTTACAAGCGGTAATGAATTATGGAACAGGGCGCAATGTTAAGCTTGATGGTGTGATGTGTGCTGGTAAATCAGGGACAAGTCAAAATTATAAAGATGCGTGGTTTATTGGATATAATGATCAGCTTGTGACAGGGGTTTGGATCGGCAACGATGACAATCACCCCATGAAGAAAGTAACGGGTGCCAAGTTGCCAGGGAAAATATGGCATCAATTTATGGCAGGAAAATAAATGCAGGATAACACCCAACAAGACGTTTTTTTTTCTCTCTCTCATAATGTTGGTTTGGTAGAGCTTAATCGGCCAAAAGCGTTAAATGCCTTAAACCCAATGATGATGACAGCTATTGCTCACCAGCTTCTTGAGTGGAAGTCCGATGGAGCTGTTCAGGCCGTTGTTGTGCGCTCTAATTCCCTGCGGGCTTTTTGTGCAGGAGGGGACTTGCGGGCTGTTTATAGGACTGGAACCCAGGGACGTTTAGAGGATCTAGAGCATCTTTTTCGAGAAGAGTATCGCCTTAACTATATTATCAAAACCTATCCAAAGCCTTACATTTCTTTCATGGATGGTATAGCTATGGGAGGGGGGCTTGGTCTATCAGTGCATGGATCCCACCGTTTGGTAAGTGAAAATGTTTTGATAGCTATGCCAGAAACCAACATCGGCTATTTTCCAGATGTGGGCGCGACACATTTTTTGAACCAAGCTCCTGGAAAAATTGGTCTCTATTTGGCCCTTACCGGAAACCATATTAAATTGGCCGATGCTCTGTACGCAAAAATTGGGACACATTATATTCCCCATGAGGATCAGCCCATAGTTCTAGAGGCCTTGAAACAGTTGCGGCTCAAAGATCATAGTGCCATTGACCAACTTCTTAAAACCCATGGGCAACCCCATCCTGAAAGCCCTTTGTCCAAGAAAGAAAAAGAGATTGAAGCCTTTTTTACAGCGACCAATATTCAGGGCATTTTTGATCAACTGGCAGGGGCTTCAGGAAATTTTTCACAGGAGACGTTGGCCATTTTAAAACAACGCTCCCCCACCAGTTTAGCTGTGACCTTTGAGCAAATGAAGCGGGGGGAGACCTTAGAAAACTTTGCAGAAGTGATGTCTTTAGAGTTTGATATGTCACAACATTTTATAAAAGAGAATGATTTTTTTGAGGGAATCAGGGCGGTCATTATTGATAAAGATCAGTCCCCTCAGTGGTTTCCCAGGACCATCAAAGACGTTACACAAGAACAGGTTGCTCCTTATTTTATAAAACAAAATGTGCCCCTAGATCTGAGTTGATAAGACAAGTATCTATTTCTTCTTCGGGGCTGAACGCAATTTGAAAGAAGCGTTACCTATGCTATAGTTTGGAGATTAGGTTTTTAAAGGACAGCCAATGACCCGCATTTTTAAACAGGCTTTTTTTGTATTTCTGTGTTTTTCTTCCTGCACCATGGCTCGGGCAGCGCTGGATATTAAAATCACCAAGGGAACTCTTGCTCCCATTCCCATTGCTATTCCCCCCTTGGAAGGTGAGTCTTCCTTTGAGAAAAAAATGGCACAACAAATCCATGAAATTATCCTGCAAGATCTAAAGAGCTGTGGCCTTTTTCAGTTTATTCCAGAATCCGCCTATATTCAAAAAATAGAAACCTTGCAACAAAGCCCTCATTATAGTGAATGGCGTTTGATTAAGGCCGATAACCTTGTTTCTGGAAAGGTTATTGACGCTTCCAGTGGACAGCTTAGGGTCGAGTTCCGTGTCTTTGATACTATTCGAGAGCTCCAAATTGAAGGAAAGGCCTATGTAGGGCGGGAAGACGATTGGCGACGTGTGGCCCATAAAGTAGCTGATGCTATTTATAAGCGCCTTATTGGAGATGACGGATATTTTGATACACAAATCGTGTATGTCTCCCGAGAGCAAAAAGGAAAAAAACGAACAGAGCGCCTTGCTATTATGGATCAAGATGGGGCAAACCATCGTTTCTTAACCGATGGAAAAAACCTCGTAATGAGCCCGCGTTTTTCACCAGATTTAAAGCATATTGCCTTCTTGGATTATGCTCACAACAAGCCCCGTGTTTAT
>CAXBEY010000043.1:0-12615 GCA_963974885.1 uncultured Alphaproteobacteria bacterium | reverse complement strand
ACACCTCTTTCACATCATAATCACAAAAGGTGAATTTTTTGCAACAGAGCCATTAATATAAAGGCCTCATTCGTATAACCTCCCTCAAGGGCTTCTAAGTTTCCATTGCTTTCCTTTAGAATTTTGGGCCAATTGAGTGAACTTGCAAAAGAAGGGTTGCTTAAGGCATAAACAAGAAAAACACATCTCAAAAGCGCAAGGAAAGTATCTCGTTTTTTCATAAATATTTACTTTTTGTTTACTATTTTAAGGATAAAGTAAGTCTAGCCCAGTGGCAATAAGTTGAAAAGCTTTTACAGGAAACCTTCTATAAGGCCGTAACCGATGCAATTAAAAACAAAAATGATTGTGGGAAGTGTGATTTCCCTAATTCTTTTATCAATGGTCTATATTGTTGGATGGCAATACAGTGACAACATTACAAACAAGCGCTACGAAGACGCTATTCTAAATGGTCGTGCTGCTTTATGGAAAAAAGTTATCTCCCAGCAATATGAAAAAATGAGAACAGGATCAGAGCAGATCAAGGGCAATACTGCCCTAACAAAGAGTCTGCTTTCAGAAGAATTGGAGTACATTAAATCAACGGCCCAAAAAGAGTACAATGCCCTTAATAGCGCCGGAGTTGTTAGTAACTTATCTATTGTGAATGCAGATGGAACTGTTGTTTTTTCTGCCAAAAAATCAAAACCTGGTCAATATGATCCCCTTGTGCAATATGTCCTGAAAAATAAAAGGGACCGCTATGATGTTGTAAAAAACGTAGAGGGAAAGGGGGAACTTGTCTTTGCCTTTCCTTTGTATACTAACAACGGCCAAGTCGTTGGGGCAGGTATTCATATAAAGTCTCTTTCCAAAGCTGTTATTGATTTTTCGAAAACGAGCGCTACCACTTCTTATATTCTCACACCCCAAGGCCAAAAATCCTTTGGCACACAGGAAAAACTCTATCAAAAAGCCTTTAAAAAGATTCCCAAAGATCTATCAAAACAGAGTTTTCGCGCGCTCTCTATTGATGATCAGCATTTTAACATTACGGTTTTTCCCATCGTTGATAAAAACAATAAATCTGTTGCCGTTCTTGTGAGCTTTAAAGACGATACGGTAAATTTTTCTCACTTAAAAACAGTTAATTATACCGTCCATGGCATTGTTGCCCTCCTTTTCTTCTTAACGATTTGGGGATGGTATTTTTACCTAGGTTATGCTTTTAAGCCCCTAGATGAGACTGTTAAAATTATTACCAAACTCTCAAAAGGAGACACAGACGTTGATATTCCAGAGGGGGGTAATGATGAAATTGGTCACCTTATTCAAGCACTTCATGTCTTTAAGACTAATGCTATTAACCTTGAACGCCAGAACCGTGAAAAGCAGTCTGAAGCTGAAAGGCGCGAGAAAGAAATAAAAGAGCAAATGCTACAGCTTTCAGCGTCACTGGAAAGCGAACTTGATCAAACCATTGATACTGTTTGCATTGATTCTGATAAAGCTCTTGCAAGCGTCACTGACATGAATAAAATCATTAGAAGTGTTGAGGGTGAAGTCAGTGGTGTGAACGATTCTTCTGCAAATGCCGCTCAAAATGTTAATGCCGTAGCTGCTGCGGCCGAAGAATTAACAGCAGCCATTCAAGAAATCAGTGCACAAGTTGGCCAAGCTGCGGAAATTTCCCGTGAGGCCGTCCATAAAACCTCTAAAACAAGTAAGACGATTTTTGAACTCGCAGAAACAGCTTCTGATATTAGTGGTGTCATAGACCTTATCACAGATATTGCCGAACAAACCAACCTTCTAGCCCTCAATGCAACCATTGAAGCGGCAAGAGCCGGTGAGGCTGGTAAAGGGTTTGCTGTTGTTGCAGCAGAGGTGAAAAACCTTGCCAACCAAACATCAAAGGCAACGGAAGAAATCACAATCAAAGTTTCTGGGATTCATGAAATTTCAAAAACCTCCGTTAAAGCCATCGAGGATGTGACAGCTATTATTAATGAAATTGAGAATGTATCCAGTTCTATTTCCGCAGCTGTTGAAGAGCAATCCGCCGCTACCAGTGAGATTAGTCACAATACCCAGCAGGCCGCTGAAAGCACAACTTTTGTTAGTGAGAACACAGGAAAAATGAAGGATCAGTTTCAACAGGCTAATACAACGAGTAAAGAAGTTATGCGTCAAACCGATAATGTTAAATTGATGGTTAATCAAATGCGTTATAATCTTTTACGTGTTTTACGAGGGTCAACCGCAGGAAATCGCCGTAATGATGACCGCTATAAAACATCTGGCTATAAAGCTTCCCTTAACGTAAATGGAAAAGATATCGAATTAGATGTGCAAGATATATCCTGTAGTGGCTTGCGTGCACAGGGGGCAACTCTCGTAAATCAAGGCGCGTCAGGCACACTACAGCTCCCAGGATACATTGCAAAAATCCCAGCAACAGTCGCAGACTCAACGGATGAACGTCTCCGTCTTACCTTAATGGTCGATGAGGCGAACCAAGACAGCTTCCTACAATTCCTGTCCTTAAAGTTCAGCCTTATGGACAAAACTGCGGCCTAACCTTTTTAAACAAACAAAGCCATTTCCCTTCAGCTTGGCCGGAGGGGTGATTTTTAACCGCTTTCCTTTTTCTGTCCACAAAATCGTAGACTTAAAAAACCAACAATGCCTGATAGGATTGACCCACTTAAAACACCTAGTCTAACGTAACGTTGGTGTTCAGGATCTGCGAAGGCTAATGTGCCGATAAAGAGGCTCATGGTAAATCCAATACCTGTTAAAAGAGTCATGCCATAGTATTGTTTCCAAGAAACGCCCTTCGGGAGTTTAAGCATGTTCAACAGAATACCGACTTTTGTAAAGAGCATAATCCCAATTTGTTTCCCAAAAAAGAGACCACAAAAAATACCTAAAGTAATGGGGTGGAGAAGGTAATCAATACTGAGGCCTTTGAGAGACACACCCGCATTTGAAAAAGCAAACAGCGGCAAAACACCATAGGCAACCCAGGGGTGTAAGCTATGCTCTAAGTTTTTTGAAAGAGAGGGCGTGTTTTTATTTTTGGGTTTCAAAGGAATAAACAAAGCAAGAACAACGCCTGCAAGAGTGGCGTGCACACCGGATTTTAAAACACATGCCCATAGAATGATTCCAACAATAATATAAGCGGCTAAATTTTGAACATTTTTAAAGTTTAAAAAAGCCAGTACCCCAATAGCCCCTAGGCCAATAAAGAGTGAAGCCAGTGATAAGGTGTCCGTATAAAAAATAGCAATAATCAAAATGGCGGCAAGGTCATCTAAAATTGCGATAGCAACCAAGGCTATTTTTAAGGATTCAGGAACACGTTTTCCCAATAGAGTTACGACACCTAAGGCAAAGGCGATATCTGTCGCGGCTGGGATGGCCCACCCTTTTAAGGCAACTGAATCTTGACTATTGAATAAAATATAGATTAATGCAGGGGCGATCATGCCACCAAGGGCCCCAAAGATAGGAAGGGCAATTTGGTCTCGTGATGAAAGTTGCCCGTCCATTATCTCTCTTTTAATTTCAAGGCCAATGAGCAAAAAGAAAATAGCCATGAGGCCGTCATTGATCCATAGCAACAAAGGCTTCTTGATAAGAAAATCACCTATTTGCAACACAACAGGAATCTCTAAGAAGCCATTATAGACTGTGTCAAGGAATGAGTTTTGCATGATCAAGGCAAGGAGTGCCGTCAGCCCTAGGAAAATACCGCCTGCTGCCTCAAGGCGGAAAAAATCACGTAAATATTGAATAGGTTTTCTGATAAGCATGTTTATTTTCCTGTTTATTGAAAGGGGTCCCGTGACTTAAAAATGGATAACAAACCTTCTTTATAGGTTGGATATGTCAAATCTATATCAAAATAATCTTTGATCTTTTTATTGGCGACTTTTTTATTGTCTTGATAAAATTCTTTTGCCATGACTGATAGGTCAGCTTTTTCAAAGGGAATAAGGGGAGGAGCAGGTATTTTCAAAAGACGACAAGCATACTCAATAAGGTCTCTGGATTCAGCAGGCAAATCATCTGCAACATTAAAAATTTCACCCGGTGTTGGCATGAACATAGATGCTTTTAAGAGTTGTCCAATATCTTCTACATGGATGCGAGAAAAAAGATGGCCTGGTTTATCAATACGTTTTATTGACTTTGATTGCAGGCGGTTAAAAACACTACGCCCTTTGCCATAGATTCCTGAAAGTCTAAAAATATGTAGGGGGAGGGCAGAGGCTAACCACTCACTTTCAATGTTGAGCCTCTCTACTCCCCTAGATGTTGACGGGTGACATCTACTTGTTTCATCAACCCAGCCCCCCTGATGATCACCATAAACTGACGTGGCAGAGAGATAACCAACCCATTTTAAATTAGGGAGTTTATTCAAATTTTTGAGGAAAGAGGTCAGAACGATATCTTTTGAATCAACAGGAGGAATAGAAATTAAAACATGGGTTGCTTGTTGAAGGGCTTTTTGAACAGCAACAGCATCTGTAAAAGCAAATGTATCATGATGTCCAGTTTTTGATGTGCCCTTAACAGAAGGCAACAACGTCGTTAAGTGCCCCGCAGTATAGCCAAGGCCAAAGCAAAATAGATTGATATCCTTAAGGTTGGAGGTGGGGTTATTCAGGGACATAGTCTTTTATCGCCCTCTCTAAATTCTCCATTTTTTCAGGGGATGCAACACCTTCGCTCCGCCATAGGATCTCTCCTTTTTTATCTACTAATAGGCTATAGATCCTATCTTCTTTCATCTCCAGGGCATCAAAAAGATTTTGACGTTCCATATAAATCGTTACTGTTCGTTGGCGTTGTTCGAGGTCTGGTATTCCCATTTTCATGCCATTATTAATAAAGAGACGTTTGACCATACCCACCTCATAAATGATGGGAAGTTCAAAAAAATCTATTTTTTGTTCAGCTAGTTTTTTTTGGTTATAAGTTTGAATCCAGGTATCAATATCTTTTTGCTGCTCTCTTTTAAAACCAATAACAAAAAGAGTAAGATTGTTATTGAGATCTTCGGGAAACGAGACGCTATCTCCAACGAGATTTATCCCTTGTAGTGTAGGAATATAATTTTTTGAGGACTCTTGCATGATCTTCCAAGTCATTATTGATCCGGGGCCAATAAAATAAATGTTCCCGAAGAGCCCAATCACCAGGAAAAGGAGAATAAATAAGGACTTCGAATATTTTTTCATTAGGATTCTTCTTTCAATATTTTTTAACAGAGCCCCCCTATTCTATCATGCTATTTTTATCAATAACAAATGTTAATAGCCCTATTAACTCCGTTGCAAAAATATATATTTTTGACACTTAAGTATATAATAAAAAAGCCCCTTTCAAACAAAAGGAGCTTTAGGACAAAGGTCTTTGAAAAAATATTTTAAAACCTTTCTTCTTCCTCAACAACGATTCTAACTGTTCTCACAGGTACAGTAGGTATATCTTGAAACTCTTGTTTTTTTGATGTCCTATCAATCCAAAAGGGTTCCCAGTTTTTATGTCTTTTATTTGCGCGATAATTTTTAAGATACTTTGCCAAAACAATAGACTCATTAACTCCTTTTTTAACCCCTTTAAAGCCTATTTTTATAAGGGGTTTGATAATAGGCATGGCTGCTTTGATAGCTTCTCCGGCAATTTGTATGCCTGCAATAGCTTCAGAGGCCTTTACTTTATGAGGCGTTGCAACAAGGAGGCTTATAGCCATTAAGCTTGTTAGGGCGGTTTTTTTAAACATGGGTCTCTTCCTTTCTATTGACTAAATTATTTCCTTAGGCGGCTGGAGCGAATGGAGAATAACGATGTTTCTTAGCAGCTTTTGCTTGCTTCTTGGCAGCTTTTGTAAGGTATTTTCCTTCTTTGTGCTCAATTCCCAAAAGGCGGTTTACATATTTATCACCACCCAATTTCCGACCATGGCCTGAAAAATAGCCTGTTGATTCTTGACCTAAGTTTTGTTCGTTATGCATTTTTTTAAGAAGTTTTGGATCTCTTAAAGCGAGTTGTCTTTGAATGAAAGAGGCTTGACGAGCATTTTTTTCAGCTTCATGGATATCATCAAGGGTATGCATCCGGTTAGCATAAGTTGTGCTATTAAGAGCGAGGATTGCAAGGGCCGTGATTGTGAGGTTTGCTATAATTTTCATTGTCTTGTCTCCTGGTTACTGTGTTGTGTTGCTTACAGTCTTAGAATGTCAGGGCTGAATGAAGGCTTCTTAAATTTAATCCTTAAAAAAGGATAAACAAAAATATAATATCTATTACTATAGATTTATTTTTTACTTCGTTTTACTTAAAAAATGAAAAGATTTTATTTATTCAGAGGCTTAAGACGTTATAGAACAAGATGTGAGCCCGTACCCAAAAAAGAGAGGAGGTTAAAATGCTCTATTTAACACATTGAAAAAAGGTATTTTTTTTTGATTTTTTTATTATTTCACTGTTGAGGCCTTATTAATCAAGGGGGTCTTGAGTCTATGGACTCCCTCTATTCCTTCTAAAAAGGTCAGGGGCACGTTCAACCTTAAAAAGAAATTCTTTCAATTCTACGAGATCTATGATGATTTTAAGCCCATTTTATAAAGTCATAGAGTCCGTATATATAACTGGGTAAATCTAGGCTTTTTTCAAATAACAGGTTTTGAGAACAATTTGAGATTTACCTTGTTTGCACTCAATTTCGTCTTCGTTATAGGTTAAGCGAATAGTCTTAATAAGGGTCCCTCTTTTAAGATTCAACGAAGAGCCTTTAACCTTAAGGTCTCTAATAAGGGTGACGCTATCACCATCTTGAAGGAGCGTGCCGTTGCTATCTTTTGTTTCCATGGTACAGTTCCTTATTTTAAATGAATTAAAGGGGCGTCTTTAAGTGTAGTATTCTTTGTACCACTCAATAAAATACTTGAGGCCTTCGCGCATATTTGTTTTGGGATTAAAACCGAGGTCCCGTTGAGTAGTCTCAATATCTGCAATGGTTTCCTTGACATCACCTGGCTGCAAAGGCATAAGATTTATTTTTGCTTTGCACCCTATGTACTCTTCAATGGTGTGAACGAAATCCATGAGCTCTTCTGACCTATTATTACCAATATTATAAAGGGCACAGGGCGGCTGGTTTTCTGAAGGAACTTGAGCTGGTTTATCCAAAGCGCCGAGTACCCCTTGAACGATGTCATCAATATAAGTGAAATTGCGCCGCATTTTGCCTTGATTATAAACATCTATTTCCTTTCCGGCCAAGATATTTTTGGCAAAAATAAACGCTGCCATATCAGGGCGTCCCCACGGACCATAAACCGTAAAGAAACGGAGCCCTGTCGTGGGGATTCTAAAAAGGTGGGAATAAGTACGGGCAATCAGTTCATTGGATATCTTTGTGGCCGCGTAAAGAGAAATAGGTTGTTCAATAGGATCACCAACAGAACTGGGTTTTTTCTCATTGGCTCCATAAACCGATGAGCTACTGGCATAAACAAAATGTTTTAAATTTCCTAGGGTCTTCGCACTTTCAAGAAGGGTCACGAATCCCATCAAATTTGCCTGAATGTAGGCATAGGGATCAATTAAAGAATACCGAACACCGGCTTGAGCAGCAAGGTTAATGATACCAGCAATATCACTATGTTCTTGAAAAAGAGTTTCAATACAATGACGATGGGAAATATCACCCTTAATGAAGGTGAATCCTAGCTCTTTTTCAAGCTCTTTAAGGCGAGCTTCTTTGAGGGTCACATCATAATACTCATTCATATTATCAATACCAACAACCTCATTGCCCCGCGCTAGCAGTGCCTTTGACGTATGGTAACCAATAAAACCAGCAACGCCGGTGACAAAAATTTTCATGGTTTATCTCTACTTTATGATCACTTTATTTATAAGGAAGAATGGTAAAAAAAGCAAGTTATCCATTGATGAATCTCCCACCATCCTCTAAACTAGAGTGAGATCAAACTAACAAAGGTATTTTCACCATGACAACTCACTCCACCACTGATGCAACTTTTGACGCTGATGTTCTTAAAAATGACACCCTTGTTTTGGTGGATTTTTGGGCTGAGTGGTGTGGACCTTGTCGTGCTGTTGCCCCTATTCTTGACGAACTCTCAAACGACTTTGAAGGGCGCGTTAAAATCGTTAAAGTAAATATCGATGAAAACCCTGAGACCCCCGTTAAACATGGTGTGCGAAGCATTCCAACACTTATGCTTTTTAAAGGGGGGCAAGTCCTTGAAACACAAGTAGGTGTTTTGCCAAAGCAAGCCCTAGCTGACTGGTTAACCCGTTCTTTATAGTGTTAGATTTTGAAAAACTCCTCTGCAAAATCGCTAGGGCACAGAGGTCTTTAAAGTGATGTCACAAAGAGGCCCTAAAAGCGTTGATTAACTAAGGGAGTACCGACGCTGAAGCCTATACAGAGCAAAAGTTTTTTTTCACGTTTCAACCGTATTCTTTCCCTTGTCTATGGCTCGGTTACAATTTCTGCTGCGATTCTCTTTACCTTTCTTTATAACGATAATTATGAAGCAAACATTCAAAATATGAATCTACGTTTACTGGAACAAACACAGGCTTTTAATAATGTCTTACGGGTTCGCTATGACGCTGTAAAAGCTATGCAACGACAAGCTCGAAAATTCTTAGAACAAGAACTCCAGATGTTCAGCACTCATTTGGAAATGAAAGATATAACAGGAAAAAACACCTATTACCTAGCAACAAGGGGAGGGAAAGGCAATCCTTACGGCCTTTTAGTAGGAAGTGGGCAGACCGCCCACCTCAAAGAAGCCACTTGGAAAGAGCTTCAAATGGCTTTCTCCTTAATGCCTTTAGTGAGTGTCCTCAAAAACAGCATCCAAAGTGTAACAGGATTTCATTACACCTCTAAAAATGATTTTTATTTCCGTTACCCGTGGAGCGAATATCAAGAGATAAGGTTCGACCCTAATTTGTATAAAAAGGAATATTATTTACGGTCTATTCCCGCAAATAACCGTGAGGACAAAGTTTTTTGGACGGACGTTTTTCTCTCTCCCGTAGAAAATACCCTCCTTGTCACTTGCGCTGCTCCTATTTACAAAGGCATGACTTATCAAGGGGTGGTTGGTATTGACTTTACCCTTGATTCAGTGGATTTTTTCGTAGAAAGCCTCCACCATAACCAAGGTAATTTTTTGGTTATTAATGACCATAACACAGTCATTGCAGACCTAGCTGTTCAGGAAGACAGCCGCAAAGAAATCGCTCACCTTGAAAATGTTATTCCTGAAGATTTACCCATGGAACACTTTATAAAGGTAAGCGACGCGACTCTAACACGCCTTGGTGATTACTGGATTTACGTAGCTCACACCTCCTTTGCTCCTTGGCAAGTTATTTACTATGTGGACAATAAAACCATTACCATCGCAACTTTTAAAAACATCCTCCCAAGTCTTTTATTGGTCATTTTATTTACGACACTCTTTTTGGTTGTTGCAAACCGCCTCATTGCCCGCGAATTTATTACACCGGCTAGCCTTTTGGTGCGTCATATTGAAAAACAAGGGCAAATTAAAGAAAATGAACTAAGTGCCATAAGCGAACCTTGGGCACCCTGGTTTCATGCCATTTCCAATGTATTTGGTGAGAACAGAGCTTTGGTTGAAAAGCTGGAAAAGCATATTGATAAATTGGATGAGCAAGTTGCCAAAAGAACGGTGGATCTCTCAAAGAAAAATAAGCAGTTGGAAAAAGCCTTTGTGGACCTCAAAAAGGCTCAATCACAGATTATTATCCAAGAAAAGCTGGCTGGACTTGGGTCTCTTACGGCAGGCATTGCCCATGAAATTAGAAATCCGTTAAATTTCATCGTTAATTTTGCAGAAAATTCCAAAATATTTGGAGAAGAAATTTCCGAAGTTCTCGAGAACATTTCTGAAAAACTTGATAAAAACGAGCAGCAAACTTTATCGGAACTCTCCAGCCACCTATTGAAAAATATGGATAAAATAAATGAACATGGTCGACGTGCCGATGCCATTGTAACCTCCATGCTCACCCATGCCCATGGGGGGGAAGAGTCCCTAAGACGTGTTAATCTGCATGAACTTTTGGATGAAAATATTCTCCTTGGCCTTGCTTCCTTTAAACAACAGGGATTCACGCCAAAATTACGTCGGCATTACGATTCCACTTTGGGAGAAATTTCTGTTTATCCTCAGGACTTGGGAAGAGTCTTTTTAAATATGATTAACAATGCTTGTTATATATTACACGAAAAAAGCAAGAAAAATATTGACGGTTATTCGCCTCAAATTACGGTCACAACCCTCGAGTCCCCAAAGTGTATCACCATAAAAATTCGTGATAACGGCCTTGGCATGACACCCCAAGTGAAAAAGAAGCTCTTTGATCCGTTTTTTACAACCAAGCCCGCCGGACAAGGTACAGGGCTTGGTCTCTCTTTAAGCTTTGAAATTATCGTTCAACAACACCACGGTCAACTCTTACTGGATACAGAGCTTGGCAAATTTACCGAATTCACCATAACCCTTCCTAAAAACCTTCAGAAAGCAGCGTAAATTATGACACACCCAGCCCCCCTTCAAAAAAACACCTCCACCTCGAAAGAAACCCTTCTAGAAAACTGCCGTCAGGCCTTGCACAAAGAAGGTTTTTCCGCATTTATTTTACCGAAAACCGATGCGCACCGCAGTGAATATTGCTCCAAGAGAGATAATCTTGTGCAATACCTCACTGATTTTTCCGGTAGCACCGGTTTTGCAGCTCTTAAGGTCAACACACCGGAAGCCGCTATTTTTGTGGATGGTCGTTATACCCTCCAAGCCCAACAAGAAGTCGACTCAGCGCTTTTTTCCTATGAGAATTACACCGTGGCGTGTATCGAAAAGTGGGTTAGTCAGGGTTTAAATAAAGGGGATAAAATTGCTTATGATCCCCTGCTCCTGTCAACAGGAGAATTCGATAAATTTGCTACTGCTTTTAAAAAGCATGGCCTTGCTTTAGAACCCCTTTTAAAAAATCCCCTTGAGTCCCTTTGGCAGGACCGTCTTCCCTTAGAAAAGCCCGAAATTGTTCCCCATCCCCTTGAGTATGCGGGTGTTTCCTTTGAGCAAAAACTCACCATTATTCGCGAGCTTATCTCAGCAAAGAAAGCCGACGGCTTTTTCTTAAATTTTTCCGAAAGCATCGCATGGCTCTTTAATATCCGAGCGCCCAAGCGCCTTGTAACACCAGCAGCCTCTTTATATGCTTATATCCCCCTTTCAGGGCCCTGTTCCCTTTTTATACACCCTTGCCAGGACACACCCTCTTTAAAATCATATTTTGGCGATCAAGTTACCTTAGAAAACTATGATCAAACCTTTGACATCATAGCTCAAAAAACAGCTGGGAAAACCATCGTCCTTGATGGATCTAACGCGACCATGAAAATGCTCAAGACCGTTGGCATAAAGGGAGGAACCCCCCTCATCATAGATGACTTTTGCAATATCCCTCGGGCCTGTAAAAATGAAACAGAGCGCCGTGGGACAAAGCAGGCTCATATCCGTGATGGGGCATCGGTTAGTAATCTTCTAGCTTGGCTTGAAGGGGCCATTAACCACGATACAATTACAGAACTCGAGGTTGTGGACAGACTCTATCAATGCCGTCAAAAGCAAGATCTTTTTCAAGGATATAGCTTTGATACCATTTCGGGCTCTGGGCCCAATGGGGCCATTATCCATTATCGCGCTGATGAAAAATCAAACCGTACGTTAAAATCCTCCGATATCTTTTTGCTGGATTCAGGAGGGCAATATCTTGATGGCACAACGGATATCACCCGAACCATTTCCTTAAATAAAGCCCCTTCAGCGGAACAAAAAGATCGCTATACCCGTGTCCTTAAAGGTCACATAGCCCTTGCAACAGCCCGTTTTCCCGAAGGAACCGTTGGCTCTCAGCTGGATCCTCTTGCGCGATATCATCTGTGGCAAATTGGGTGTGATTATGCCCACGGAACAGGTCACGGTGTGGGATCCTATCTTGGCGTACACGAAGGCCCCCAACGGATTTCTCCCGTTCCAAACACAGTTCCGTTATTGCCTGGCATGATTGTTTCCAATGAGCCTGGTTATTATAAGCAGGGCGAGTACGGAATTCGCATTGAGAATCTTGTCCTTGTAAAACGTGTTCCAAAAGAAGACTGTGCTGATGATGGCAAAACTATGCTGTGTTTTGAGACAATAACGTTGGTGCCTATTGATACCTCTTTGGTAGACAAAGATTTGTTAACCAAGGATGAAATAGGGTGGGTTAACCGCTATCACCAACGTGTTTATGCCGCCCTTAACGATCAAGTTGATGATGCAACAAAGCCTTGGCTTCAGAAGGCTACGGCTTCTATTTAAAAAAACATTAACTTTTTTTTAACTTTTATTTGATATAAGTAAAAATATTAAATAACATAGGGATTAATAAAATGATTAAAAAAACACTTATTATTGCAAGTTCTCTTCTTCTTTTTTCGGCTCTGTTGCAAAAAATTCACCTTTTGTGATTATGATGTGAAAGAGGTGTAAT
>CAXBEY010000042.1:0-12659 GCA_963974885.1 uncultured Alphaproteobacteria bacterium | reverse complement strand
TACTTCAAGAGGCTTCTCTTGGTTGTCCCCCTCAAATTCGCTTAGCCCACTTGCGTAAGCAGGGACAGCAACAGAAAGAGCGATTGAAAGTGTCAGTATTTTCTTAATAAACATATTATTCATCCTTTATAATTTTTACAATTAACAAAATTATCTATTGTTATATTATACATATATGGATTACTGTGTATTTTTTCAATAAAAAAAATAAACTCAGTTCTTACAGAATAGGAATTTACCACCCCCTGCACACCTGTTGCAAAAATGAAACGCTCAAATCTTTTTTTATGAAAAAAAATCTTTTTTGCCTTATTTTTTTCATTTTTATCGTGATTCACCCCATAAACAACTCATTTTGAGGGCTCCTGTTCATTTTCTACACAGGGCAATACCTTGAAAATCCTTGCAAAAATCTAATCATGCACAAAAAAATCTCCTTCTTTTAATTAGAAATAATTGTTCCTAAAATTAACGACCTGTTAATAATTTTTTTTGTTTTTTAATTAAAAAAGTTCATAATATTTACTTCTTTTTAATAAAGTTGCTGTTTAATGAAACTATGCAATAAGGCAAAACCCAAAAAAAATAGGGGGAAAATATGACAACTATACAACAAAAACTCGAAGTAGTGCGCCCACCACGGGTGAAGATCAGATATGATGTTCACACGGCTGGGGCCATCGTTGTTAAAGAACTACCATATGTTCTTGGCATCATGAGCGACCTATCTTGTCAATCAGAAGTAGAAAAAGCACCCTTCCGTGACCGTAAGTTCGTGGATGTGCGCCCAGATACCTTAACTGATATCATGGAATCTATTCGTCCAAAGGCAATTTTCAATGTTCCTAATCGCTTTACAGAGAAAGGAAAGATCTCCATTGACCTTCTCTTCTTAACCATTGATGATTTTGAGCCCATTTCCATCATTAACCAAACACCGGAAATGAAAGTAAAGTATGAATCACGTGTTAAATTGAGTGACCTTCTAGCAAAGCTTGATGGTAACGCAGATTTGAACGTTGTCATGGATGCGGTTCTTGCTGGTGAATCAAAATCAGCCGATGCTATTGTCGAAGAAGGAAAAATGATTCGTGAAGAAGCTCAAAAAGCTTATGCGCTTGAACTCGTTGAAGAATTCTTAGCCAAAATCGTAAAATCCGGTGAGCATAGCAGCGCCATTACAGCTGTCAGCGCAGAAGTTTCCCAAATCGATTTGGACCTTTCAGAGCAATTAGATGAAATTCTTCATGCTCCTGAGTTCCAAAAGGTTGAAGGCACATGGCGCGGATTGTTCTATCTGGTAACAGGAACAGATATTGGTGCACGTGTTAATGTTCGCCTGTTAAACACCACAAAACAAGAACTTGCTTATGACCTTGAAAAAGCTGTTGGTTTTGACCAAAGCCAACTCTTCAAAAAGGTTTATGAGGAAGAATATGGTACCTTTGGTGGTAATCCTTATTCCTTCTTGATGAGTGATTTTGAATTTAGTCGCACACAATTCGACATTGAGCTTCTTGGTAAAATTTCAGAAGTATCAGCCGCTGCCCTTGCTCCCTTCATTGCTGGTGCAAACCCCGGTCTGATCGATCTTGATACCTTTACTAACCTTGGAAACATTCGCGATGTTGCGACAGTCTTCCAAAGCACAGAGCTTGGTAAGTGGATGAGCTTCCGTGAGACAGATGAATCTCGCTATGTCGCCCTAACCTTACCTCATGTTTTGTCCCGCGCCCCTTATGGCAAGGATACAAATCCTGTGGACGGCATGAATTACGAAGAAGGTGTTGATGGCACAGACAACAGTAAATTCTCTTGGATGAGCTCTGCTTGGGCCATGGCATTGAGAATTCTTGAAGCCTGTAACATGCACGGTTGGCCTGTGGCAACACGGGGTGTTGAAAATGGTGGTCTCGTTCGCGGTCTTCCCTACTACACCTTTAAAACCACAGACGGTGATGTAGCCTTGAAATGCCCAACGGAAGTTGCCATTACGGATCGTCGTGAAAAAGAACTCTCAGACCAAGGTTTGATCGCTCTTGTTCATTGTAAGAACCGTGACTATGCGGCCTTCTTTGGATCACAAACAACCCATAAACCTCTGCTGTATAACACAGACGAAGCCAACTCTAACTCACAGTTGTCTGCCCGTTTGTCTTACATCATGGCTGCTAGCCGCTTTGGTCACTATATCAAGGTTATGATGAGAGATCGCATCGGTAGCTTTATGGAACGCGAAGATGTTGAAAGATATCTTAACGGTTGGCTTGCCCAATATATCTTACTTAATGCCCGCCCAACGGAAGGTATGAAAGCTAAGTATCCTTTGAAAGCAGGTCGTGTAGATGTGGTTGATGTCCCCGGAGATCCCGGTAACTATAAAGCGGTAGTTTTCCTACGCCCACACTTCCAACTTGAAGAATTAACAGCATCCCTTCGCTTGGTTGCAGATTTGCCCAAACCCTACCACGAGCAAATCTTGTCTGATCTGGCTTAAGGTCCATGCAATAAAAAAATAAAAGGAGAATAATAATGGCAAACGTACTAACAGAACAAAATGTGGGGCTAAGCTTAGACCAGATCTCTGGTACAGCATCAGGTGCTGAAGCCTGGGCCAGTAAGCGTGTTGGTGAGCAGTATGCGGGAGCAACAAAATCCGGTAATATCTTTGTTAAGATTGAAATTGCTGGAAATGTTGTAACAGCTTCTGAAACGGAAGGGTTTGAAGAGTACACAACTCTTGCCTCCATGAATGTCCTAGATATTTTACGGCAAACCAATCCTAACCCAACCAACAATAAGATAGAGTCTGGTCGTGTGATTGTCCAAAACACACCTCTTTTGATTCCCCACGATGGATCATCTGTTGATCTTGCGAAAGCTCTCATTGATGGGTCACAGGTTGATATATACATCACACGTATTGGTCACTTCAAAGGGGAACAAAGGTTGCCTATTGAGGAATATGTCTTTACAAACTGTGCGATTCAACGGTTACAGGATAAAGGAGATATGATTAATGTCGTCTATCGCGCAACCATTGTTCAAAAAACAATTAACTCATATGACAAGGAAGGTACAAAACTAGGTACTGCCGAGTTCACTTATGATATTGCACTGAACAAAGTTGAGTAATAGACTATCTATATCCACCTTTATAATGTGGGCTTGAAAATCTCAAAAGGGTTTTCAAGCCCCTTTTATGAAAAGATTTTTATAGGTATATAAAGCATGACTATTCGACAGAAAAAAAAGAGATTTGAAAAAGGGGCGCCCATGCCCCTCTTCGATCGTTTAGTTGACGAAGAGCCTCATATCAGAAACGAGCTCATTGCAAAGAATTTTCTCCATGATGAAGAGCTCCAACTCTCCATTGGTCAAGAACTCTCTAATATTTTAGATACCCGTATTGCTTCTGACGTTAATTGGCCAGAAAACTCTGACCATGATGCCGTCTTTCTACCGGAGCAATTTGGCTTGCGGGACTATGCCGGACTCTTTGCCCAATCGGACAGTGGCAAGCGAGAAATTGCGTCCCATGTAAGAGCCGCTATCTTACGTTTTGAGCCCCGCCTCCAAAACCCCCGTGTTCAAATAACCGAAGCCCACACAGAAAAATTTGATGTGACCGTTGCCATTACCGGGGATGTGCTCATTGATAATGTACGCAAGAAAGTTCAGTTTCCGATGATCTTGCACAACATTATGACCCGCACCTAATCTAGTACCCTTACTTTATTCCTGTACATCGTTAGATCGCATCTTACGTACAAAAAGAGGCACGCTGCGATACTCCTGCCTTGTACAGAAAAAAATTAAGAGCACTATAGGAACCTCTGCGAGGGGCTATGCCTTATCTCGTTCAGGCGACGTCTGGGATCTCCTGATAACGGCCACCATCAGGACAGCGGCGGCTCCTAACCATGTAATCCACCACTTGTGCCAAATACTGTGGGACAGGCTTAAAATCACAAAGGACGCAACGGTGAAAAATAGGGCCCATGCTGTGGCAGCTCGACTTTCTAATTTGGCAATAGCTCTAAAGAGCATAAAGTGTAAAAATGCCAGAATAATCGCCCCCCCACCGCCAAGCTCAAGCCAAACTTGCATAATATGGTTATGGGGGTGGGAGGGTAAGATATCTTCCCCCTCAAAAATTGTTATCCCCCCTGTTGGAAATCCCCGTGAGGCTGCCGCTCCCCACCCCAAAAGAACCTTCTCCCAAATATGCTTTGTTATAAAATCCCAGATATAAAAACGATGGGCCAAAGAAGACATATTTGGGGTAAACCACAAGGCTTTTAAATCAAGTAGAGGAATAAGATAATGAAAAATAAAGGGCAGGCTTAAACACAAAAAGGCTGATAAATAGGCACTCGCCATGGGAACAAAATAAGAAAAACGATAGCCAAGTCCGGCCGCAATACTAGCAATAACTAGGGCAAATATACCTGCTTGGTATCCCATTTGATAGGCTAAAACAAAAGAAAAAAGCAGTAGAATTAAAGGAATAGCTTTTTTCTTTTTATGAAAATGCCAATAGGCTGCAACAGGAATAGAAAGGCTTAACAAAAGAGCCACATTTGGTTTTAGAGTAGACCAACCATATCCCAACACCTCTTTAAGGGAGTGAAAAAAGGGTGGTATTTGCAGAAACAATAAAAAAGAACTTAAAAAAATAAGGCCTGTTAATAGCTCCATCACCCAAGAAAATGAGCGTTGGCTAAAAGAACTTAAATGGGTAAAGAGAACAGCAATCAAAAAAAGGGTCGCACTTTGGGACAGGCTTGCTTTAAGAGTTTGCAGGGGCCTTATAGACCATATCGATGAAAGAAAAGACCATAGCAGCAAAACCGCAAGAGCAAGAAATCCAGGGTGTTTTAAAGCTTTCCACAGGTCTCTTAAAAATGTTTTTTTATGGTCGCAAAAGAGGGTCAACACAACACCTGTGCCCCACAAAAGGGCGACGGTAAAATGGCGCAACGACACAATAGTGATCAGCCCCCCAAGGAAAAAGAGCACAATAAAGAATTGCTGAACGGGACTAAAGGTTTTAAAGTGATTCATTATAACTCTTTTATCTATCTCAAAAGGTCTGCAAAAGATGGTTGCTCTTTATCATACAAACCGAACTATTTTTAAGCTCACTGGCTCCGATACTCTTTCTTTTTTACAAGGTATTATGACCAATGACAGTGAAACCTTAGCAGAAAAAGAAATTTTGTACACCGTTATGCTCACCTCAACGGGGCGTTTTCACTTTGAATATTTCCTTTATCAAGGGGACACTAAGGGGGCCGTCTACCTTGACACCCCTACCATTTTTGCGGGTGACCTCCTTAAACGCCTGCGCCTTTTTAAGCTCAGATCCGATGTGACCATTGAGGACATCTCCGACCACGCTCATGTTGTGACCTATCATGATATACCTCCCCCCTCTGATTCTTTTGCGTTCCAAGACCCTCGGCACCTTAACCTCGGGTATCGTGGCCTTATTTTTGGAGATAGGCCCAAAGAGGGCAAGGGGACCTACAAGGAAGATGAGAGTTACTATACGCAGCTATGTCTTAAAAATTGTATTCCCCGTGCAGGCTTTGAACTGCTCCCTGAAAAAACAATCCCCTTAGAAGCAAATCTTGAAGAGCTCAATGCCCTCTGTTTTACAAAGGGGTGCTACTTAGGTCAAGAACTCACCGCGCGCACAAAGCACCAAGGCATGGTACGGAAAAAACTTTATCCTGTTTTTATTGAGGGGGACGTAAGCCATGAGATGATCCAAGGGGGCCTCACTATTTATGACGGAGATCGTAAAATTGGTGTGCTTTTATCACATGAAAAAGGTATTGGCATTGCCAAAATTCGCCTTGAAGATGTTAACTCTGATGATAAAGAGACGCCTAAGACTTGGCAGGGCATCGTAAAAGGAGCCAAAATAGAGTGCTGTAAAATAACGCACTCCCCAAGTAAAGAACCCCCAAAGTAAAGGGATCATTCATATTAAAAATAAAACTGGTAAAGCCTTGAAGCACAAGCAGGCTTGCATAAAAAGCTGTAACCTTTAAATGAGACCAACCCTTTAGGTTCAGCCGATGGAAGAAAAAACCCTTATGGGGTGTAGTCACAGATTGGCGCCGAAAAAGGCGAAGGGCAATGGTAAGGCTAATGTCAAAGAGGACTGGGAAAAATAAGTAGCCCATCATAAGGACAGAATCAGAGATATCACCAAATTCTAAAAGCAAAAAGCTCGGCAAACAAAAGCCCGTAAAAAAAGTTCCCACATCTCCTTGAATAATTTTCCCCTTATAATTCCAATACAAAAATCCCAGAAGGCCCGGCACAAGGGCAAGGTATAGAACCGATGTATTAGAAAAAAAGAGAAAAGCAAAAAGAGCGACAATTAGGGCCGCCGTACCAGCCAAACCGTTAAGGCCATCAAAGAAATTATAGGCATTTACAAAGCCACCTAATAAAATGAGCAGAACTATAAATTTCAAGCTCAGCAGATCAATAGAGGGGAAGACATTCACCATGACCATGGCACTGACCACAAGCTGAACACCTAAGCGCTTTAAAAAAGATATTTCAATGATTTCATCCACAAAACCCATGGTCCCTAAGGTTAAAGCTCCCCCCAAAATCCATAAAATGGGTGGCGTAATCAAAGGGGCTACGTAAAAATGGTAGGCTATGATAAAGGTTAAAAAACCACAGATAATGCCAACACCCCCGGATGTGGGAATAGGATGCACATGGGAGGAGCGCTCCTTGGGGTGATCCAGTACTTTTAACTTTATCATCCCATGGGTCACCACAAAGGAGATAAATCCAGCACCCAGTAAAGAAAAAAGAGTTTCTAACTCGCTTTCAAAATTTGTAGGACTTATTAAAAACACGTCATTTACCTCTTATTAAATTGCTGCACTTGATGTCGTGTTGCATTAGGCAATCCAAGAATTGCTGGAATATTAGGGTCCTTAGAATCGAAAAATGTATAGGACAAGGTAATCGTTTCAACATCTCTACAAGCGGGATCATCCATAATGGCGGGATCAATAAAAAATTGGACCGGCATACTGGCTGTTTCATGGGCATTAATCATCTGTTCCTCGAAACAAAAACAATGAATTTTATTAAAGTACTGCGCCACCTTATCCGGGGTCACATTATAGGTTGCAATTCCTGTGAAATCCTTGGACGTCCTATTTTTCACCTCATAAAAGGCAAGGCCCGTTTCACCTACATACACTTTTGTGTGAAGTTGAAGGGGTTTAAAATCCCATGGCAAATCACGATGAACATCTCCATTAAACCGAACAGTGATCACACGGTCAACCATATGACCCGCCCCTTGAAGAGCAACTTTAACAGTGCCTCCATAACCTGTACGTTGACAAAAAATACGATAGATAGGGACGGAGGCAAAGGACAGCGTGAGCATTGCAACAACAAGAGCAAACAAAACGATAGCTCCATGACGGTTGCTACGGTTTAAAGGACGTTGCACTTCTTTCTTTGCCACCTATGACAAACCTTTTATGCGCACCAAAGCTAAGCCATAAAAAATAACCACGAAAATGAATAGCAAAATCATAAAAGCAAAATTTCTAGATTTTAAATTTCTATTTTGGGACATGTTTGATTTTCCTTCTCTTTTATACAAATAAGACATCAAGCATCAAAAAAGTAAAGAGCGCAAAGAGATAAAAGATCGAATAACCAAATAATTTCATACTATGAGACGGTTTATCGGACACGAAAAGCCGCACGGTAAAATAAAGATATACGCCTCCTAAAAGAGCAGCTGTGCTCAAATAAAAGAAACTTAAGTCCTTTACAAAAAGGGGGCTAAAACTAGAGATAACCAAAAGAATCGCATAAATAAGAATCTGGTATTTAGTGTGTTTGATTCCCGCTGTAACAGGCAACATGGGCACATTAGCTATTTTATAATCCTGGGAACGGTAAAGGGCAAGAGCCCAAAAATGGGACGGCGTCCATAGGAAAATAATGGCGAACAAAAGCCACGGCTCAAGGGCACTGGCGGTACCCGTTGCAGCTATCCAACCAATGACAGGTGGAAAAGCACCAGCAGCCCCTCCAATCACAATATTTTGAGACGTGTGCCGTTTGAGCAAAACAGTGTAAACGACGGCATAAAAGAAAATAGAAAAGGCTAAAAGAGACGCCGCAAGAGCGTTTGTCGCCATAAAAAGAAGAAGGACAGATGTAATAGACAATAAAATAGAAAAGGAAAGGGCATCATTAGGAGAAATTATCCCCCTTGGAATAGGGCGCTTTTTTGTCCGTGACATCACACAATCTATATCTCGATCATACCACATATTAAAAGCAGCAGCACCACCGGACCCCATAGCAATGGCAAAAATAACAATCAAGCTAATAAAAGGGTGCAAAGGTATAGGGGACAAGAAAAGACCAACCGCGGCCGTATAAACAACCAGTAGAAGGACACCAGGCTTTAACAGGGTGATAAAATCTTGCGCCGTTGCCCCATGGGAATCAGAGGCAAAAAGAGGCTTTCTCTTGCCATTAGCCGAAGAAGAGGTTAAGGGTTTTGGAAGGGGAGCGGCTTGTGTCATGGCTTAATCAACGTCTCTTCGATTGCAAAACTTCTACCATCATAACTAAAGAAAGCACCCTTTAGAAGCCTCTGTTTCCCCCCCCCTTTAAAAGGGGGGATCTTAAGATAAGGACTTTGGTAAAATTACTGGATCTTATTTTATTTTCGGTAAAGTCTCAAAGGTATGGAACGGTGCCGGTGAGGGGACGGTCCACTCAAGGGTTGTTGCGCCTTCACCCCAAGGATTCGCGCCAATTTTCTTACCCCATTTAATTGTATGGATAGCAACAAAAATAAAGAATAATGAAGCTATGCCACTTAAAAAACCACCAAGGCTTGAAACGTAATTCCAACCAGCAAAAGCATCTGGGTAATCAGGGATACGGCGTGGCATACCAGCAAGTCCAAGGAAATGCATAGGGAAAAACAATAGGTTCACCCCAATAAATGTAAGGGCAAAATGGATACGGCCAAAGGTCTCGTTGTATTGACGGCCTGACATTTTACCAATCCAATAATAGAAACCGGCAAACATCGAAAAGAGCGCTCCCATGGAGAGAACATAGTGGAAATGCCCGACAACATAATAAGTGTCATGGAGGGTAATGTTCACACCGCCATTGGCGAGAACAATGCCCGTAAGCCCTCCCAAGGTGAAGAGGAAAATAAAACCAATGGCAAAAAGCATAGGGGTTTTAAAACTAAGTGATCCGTCCCACATGGTCGCAATCCAACTAAAGATCTTGATCCCCGTTGGCACCGCGATAATAAGGGTGGCCGCTGTGAAATAGGCATTAGCATCGGCACTCATACCAACGGTAAACATGTGGTGGGCCCACACAATAAAGCCCAAGACCCCGATACCAACCATGGCATAAGCCATTCCAAGATAACCAAAAACAGGTTTCTTAGAGAAGGTTGAGATGACATGGCTAATGATACCAAAACCAGGCAAAATCATGATATAGACTTCGGGGTGACCAAAAAACCAAAATAAATGTTGGAATAAAACAGGGTCACCACCACCGGCAGGATCAAAAAAAGTTGTAGCAAAGTTACGGTCTGTGATCAACATCGTAAGACCACCAGCCAGCACAGGAATCGACAGCAAGAGAAGGAAGGCTGTAACTAAAAGAGCCCAAGCAAACAAGGGCATTTTATGCATTGTCATACCTGGCGCCCGCATATTATAGATGGTCACAATAAAGTTGATGGCTCCTAAGATAGAGGACAAACCTGCAATGTGCAAACCAAACAGAGCAAAATCCACCGCCATATCTCCATGGCCCAAAAGGCCACTTAGGGGCGGATAGGCTGTCCACCCAATACCAGCACCAGCACCAATGACAGTGGAAAGGCTTAACATAATCAAGGAGGGAATAAGAAGCCAAAAACTGATATTATTCATACGGGGAAAGGCCATATCTGGTGCGCCAATCATCAAGGGAACCATCCAATTCCCAAAGCCGCCAATAATGCCTGGCATGACCACAAAAAAGACCATAATCAATCCATGGGCCGTAATAACAACATTGTAAAATTGTTTAAGATCGTCCGTCCCCGCAAGCAAGGCTGTACCAGGTTCCATTAATTGAGCCCGAATTAACATGGAAAAACCGCCGCCAACTATGGCCGCCACAATAGAGAAAATGATATACATCGTCCCAATATCTTTATGGTTCGTGGACAGAACCCAGCGCCTCCAACCTGTTGGAGTGTGGTGATCAACGTGGCCTTTCACTGCCTTAGCTGTTGCTGTATGAGCTTTTGACATAAGTATTCCTTTTAGGGTCAATATAATATATTTTTACGTCTTAATTTTCTAGCGTTGCGTCCACCGTGGAAGGTGCAGAAGAAACCGCAGTCTCTGCGTCGATTTTTTCCACAGTTTTCTCAGGGCTTTGCTGTGCTGGGTCTTCTTGGGTTAGTGCCTGTTCAGAAACAGGTGTCACAGAAGCAGGCACAGCCTCCGGCTGACGTCCTGGCAGCGTGCCCCCTTCACCCTTTACCCAAGCTTCAAAATCCTCTTTGGGGACAGCTCGTACAGCAATGGACATATAGCCATGGCCCGTACCACAAAGTTCAGAGCATTGCCCATAATAAATACCGGGCTTATTAATACGAACCCACGTTTCCCGCAAGCGGCCGGGAATTGTATCTTGTTTAATGCCAAAAGACGGCACAGCCCAACTATGGAGAACATCAACAGATGTCCCCAGAATACGCACATTGGTATCAACGGGCAAAACAACTTGTTTATCAACATCAAGGTTTCGTATCTGTCCTTCTTTCAGTTGATCTCGGTTAAGCATAAAAGAGTCAAATGAAATTTTATGATCAGGATACTCATATTCCCAATACCACTGGTGGCCAATAACCTTAAGGGTCATATCCGCTTTCTCTGTCTTATCCATAAAATAAATCAATTTCACAGAAGGAAAAGCGATTGCCCCAACAATGACAACAGGCACAAGGGTCCACAAAACTTCAAGGGGAACATTATGGGTCCGCTTGGAAGGTGTTGGGTTTTTCTTTTCCCGAAAGCGATAAATAGCAATGGCCAACATCACTGTTACAAAAATCAAGATGGGCGTGATAATCCACATCAGCATAATATGCATCTCTGTTACTCGTTCCATAACAGGACTTGCCGCCTCCTGATACCACATTTGCCAATCTTCTGGAACGCCATCAGCGTAAACAAAAGGGGCCATCACAAAGGAAAACAGAGAAATTATTAGGGGTCTTAAGGTGCTCATAAACGGGCCTCAATTTATAACTTTTAACAACATTTTAGCGCTTTTCCGAGTTTCTTCAAGGGCTCATGTAAATTTAATTCATTTTTTATACAACTTTAAACTGCAATTACAATTTTGTCTTGACCTCCCCCCCTTATTTCTTTAACGCTGAAAGGACACAATAGGGAGATATCCATATGATTAAACCGTCAATCAAAACAAGTCTAATGACCTTTTTTCTTTGCAGCCAATTCATTATAAGCGCTGCTTTTGCAAGCGAACATGCAAGTTCAAGTACTGAAGGACTCCAATTATCAAAAGACAAAAAAACAGTTCCTTTTCATCTTAAAATAGGGGCCGGCGTCCTAGGTGAAAAAAATCCCAACGGCACTGAGGCACATGTACATAAGTTCGATAAAGTCCCTTGCGTAACATCTATGAACCCTAAAGAGTGGCTCCGTTTAGGGGATAATCGCGACCGTACTGCCACCCATTTCCTTGGGGCAATTCCAGGTATTAATTTGACCCCAACGGCTAATATTTTTCTAGAATACCTCCAATTTTCTCTTCTTCCTCCCGTTATGAAAGGGGGGCACTTATCGCAAGAGGAAACGATCTTCTCTAGGACTCTGTCACTCCTGAATCGTATGATGTCTGGGGACAAAACATATAAAAAAGTCGCCGAAAGTCCTTTAGGGTGCCACCTTTTCATGCCAAAAGAAAGAATCGAGGAGGGGGTGGGTGCTGTTTTGCTTTTACCAGGAAGTAAAGGGGCACGGATCAGCGAGCTTTTTGCAAGAGCACAGGAATATGCAACACAAGGCCTTCCCTGCCTTGTGCCAGATTTTGTCTCGACAGCTAAAACAAACCACCTTCTTGGCGGAAACTCCACCATTGGCAATCAGCTTGCGGTCAGTTTCTTTGGAAATGCCTTAAGTATCAATATATTTCATCGCTTTTTACAAGGAATGAAAGGTATTAATCCTGAAAAAATCGTTTGGGACTGTGAATCCATTGGCTCAACACAAGCTCTTCTTGCTCTCGCACCAGAAGTTATCGCTAAGTTTAAAGAAGATTTTATTCCTCCTGTCCGTATATTAACGAATGATTTTTCTCCAACCTTAGTAACAAGTGATCTTGAAAACTCTCTCTTCTGGGAAATTCCCAAAACGATTTGGGGAGGAACAGCAGATAAGTTCACACCTCTAGAGCAAGTAAAAAAATTCTTAGAGCGCTGCCCAAAAGAGCATGAGGATAAAACAACCTTAATAACCCACGACGGCTACCATGATGCACGCTCCCGTGATGCCGATACACCTCTACAAGCTGGTGGAGATCCT
>CAXBEY010000041.1:0-12665 GCA_963974885.1 uncultured Alphaproteobacteria bacterium | reverse complement strand
TAAACATAGGCTTCATCGCTGGCGCCTAGACTGGAACCTTTTTGGAAAGACTATATGAAATAGGCTGTTTCTTTTTTAGATAAAAATTTAACTATTAAAATTTTATACGATTAATCTAAAATTTGTCAAAAAAGCATCTTGAATTATTGTTTAAATTCATCTATCTATCTATCTACCCCTATGAAAATGACAATTTGGAAAGTTTTAAACCATGGTAGAAATCTTGACCCCTCAGATCGTAAAAATTCTTGGGATTCTTTCAGCGGCCTTTGTTTTGGGAAACAGTGCCATTGCAGAAGCAAGCAAATTTGAAGAAGAAAGTCTTAGCCCTCAAGCCCAAGCCAGAGTAAGCCTTGGAAAGTGGGAAAGGGAGATTGATGTGGCTCGAAAAGCATTCACTCCTGTTTTACAAGCCCTTAAGCTCCTTGCTGATAAAGACTTTCGCCAGGGGGTAATGGATGAAAAGGGGCAGGGCTTTGACGCTTATGAGAAGGAAAAAGTTCAAGAGGCCTGGGCTCAGCAAAAGATTGTTGTTCAGTTTTTAAAAGATCTTTATGGGGCCCATACGGATCTCATTAAAGAATACGCAACCCTACTAGATCTTTTGAAAAGTAACAGTGCCTCACTGGAAAGAGAACAAGGGGTGAGCGCCGAACTCAGGCACCTTCTTCAGGAAAAAACAGACATAATTGAAAGATTAGAAGTATCCCTCCAAATGCCACCTTTGCCCCGCCGTCAATCCGGTGATGTCCTCATTGATCTTGAGGCGCAAAGTCCCAGTATCAACTCCCCCCTTCTTGGTGACAGAGAGACGCCGACCCCGTGCATCACGCCGTTGTATACCAAGATACTTTATGCATCCGCAGGAGCCATTGCTGGGGCAGGCCTGACAGCCTTAGGAATCTACCTTTATTTTAAATATCAATCTTAATTTTTACCCATAACCCATAAGGAAAATAAAATGAAAAAAACAATGGCCTTAACATTAATGGCAACCTCTTTTGTGGCCTTTCAAGCCATGGCTTCAGAGCAAGAAGAATGTCAAACCCCTGAAACTCTTCGCCGAGCTTTTGCGGGGCGTCCCCTTGAAGGAACACCGGGTTTTGATAAGCTGCGTCAAAAACATACAGTCGTTTCCTCTCCTTATACCGGTAGTGAGAAGGCAAAAGCAGAAGCAGCACAAAATCGCGCTTTAAGGCTTGCAGACGCAGAAAAAAGACAGAGTGAGGGACTTTTTCAAGATAAGTTAGATGCAGAAGCTGAAAGGCTTGCTCAATTGAGAAAGGCAGCGGAAGCAAAAGAGGCACACAACATAAGACTTTCCCACGAAATCGATAAAGCAAAAGTTTCTATTGCTAGGCTTATACAAGAAAAGGAAAGCCTGTCTGAGGAATTTAGATTAAGTCAAGAACTCGCACAAGCCCTTGAAGTAGAAAAACAAAAGCTTACTGAAGCCCTTGAGATTCAGAAAGAAGAGTTGTCAGAAACGACGAGAGTTCTTGAAGAGCAATCTGAACTTTTGAGAAATCAGTTGTCTGAATTGACGGCTCAGCTTGATGAAAAAACCCGAGCACACACTATCGCTCAACAAGCCGTTGAAGCTGAGAAAGAAGCCTTAAGAGTTGCAACTGAAAAAGGCACGCAAACTGCAAAAGAGCTTGAGATTCAAAGACAAGCCCTTGAAGAAAAAGAAGTTGAGTTGCTTGCGCAGCAAGAAGCTAATGAAACGCAACAAGAAGCTCTCAGAGACAAAGAAGCAGAACTGGGGGAAACTCAAGAGGAACTTGAAAGCGTTAAAGAAAGTCGTCAACGGAATGTTGATCGTTTGCAAGCACAAGTCTCTGAAAAAGAAATAGCTAGTCTTAGAAGTGCGCTTGAGAATCAAAGATTGCAACAGCTTTTGGAGGCTAAAGAAAGAACCATTGAGGAAACCCAAGCCATTCTTGAGAGAAAAGCTGAGGAAGTATCTTCAGGAGGATCAAGCTCAGTACATACTAAAAAGAAGGTAGTGGCTTCTGATAGTGTAGAGGCCGATCTCTTTTAGGATTATCGTTTATACGGCGCCTTTGTTATGGAGGCGCCTTTTTTATCCCCTTAATTAAAAAAGTGATACCTATGACAATGCGTTCTTTTAACAAAATTTTTCTAAAGCATTCTCTTCTTATAATAACGGCCCTATCCCTGTGTTTTTTTAATAGGGTGAGCCGTGCTGATCAGGGCTCAAGGGATAATTCATCTTCCAAAGAAATAAAAAATTTTCGTATTGGGGGCGGGCTTTCTGCTGAATACATCACGCTGTCTGCCCAGTTAAAGCAAGATTTCACACCCTATGGTCTTGCAAACTTTAATCAATCCCATCATATGAAACACAATGTCCAATTGGCGCCTTTCGTTGAATTTGGTTCTTTTGTAGATGAAAGATTCTACCTTGGTCTTGTGACCAGCTGGCATTATTCAAACACAAAGGATAATTCTCGCTTTTATCTAAGGGGACGTTATTCCATGGTGACAGAGTTTAAATTAAAGTCTTATTTTTCTAGCCTTCTGAAATTAGGGTATAAAGTACAAAATAACATGATGCTCTATGGGGTTGTTGGACCTTCCTATGCGCAGTGGAGTCATAAAACGGCTCAGTACTTTAATGAGACTTTTGATGGATCATTTGATGTGAACAAAAGATCTGCAGGTTTTGCCTTTGGTGGTGGGGCCGAATTTTCCATGACAAAAAATATAGCTTTGAGCGTTGATTACATCCACACCCTTTATCGCAGCACAAAAGCAAACCAAGTGATCAATATTAAGGATCAAGATTTTATGGGAAATATTATTGTACGCTCTAAGGAAGTTACAAAAACCATCAAGCCCAGCCATGGTGTTTTATCCCTTAAGCTGTCTTATTTCTTTTAGGAGCAACCTTTGTCCTTCTCCCAAAAAAGTCATAAAAAAAGACCGACCATAATGGCCGGTCTTTTATAAGTTTTACAAGCCCCTTTAAGAGAGAATCTTAAAGGGGTCTATGAAATCTTAATGGATAACTGTTACGGCGCGACGGTTTTTAGACCAAGCCGCTTCGTTATGACCTGTTACATCAGGACGCTCTTTACCAAAGCTCACTGTGCTGATGCGTGCTTTTGAAACACCCTTTGCAAGGATATGTTTGCGCACAGAGAATGCACGACGGTCACCAAGAGCAAGGTTGTATTCAGACGTACCGCGTTCATCGGCATGGCCTTCAATTGTAAAGATTGTGTTTGGATATTTGTTTAACCAAGCAATTTGTTTGTCCAAAGCAGATTTTGCATCGCTTGAAAGGCGGGCGCTTGCAAGAGCAAAGAAAACACGGTCTCCAGAATTTTGCTTAAAGTCTTCGTATGAACCAGGCTCATAAGCCCCTTGGAATGTAAAGTCGTTCATTGGCTTTGGATCATTATTTTTGTCACAACCGACAAGGGCAAGGGTCATTGCTGCGGCGCTCATTAGTTTCTTATACATATTTTTATCTCCATTTTGTTATATGCTTTTTTGTTCACTTTAAAACATCTTAGATTAATTCTATACCAATGAAAAAAAAATGCATCAAAAAACAACATGATTTTACATAAATTATCTTTAAATACGATTTTTCGAGGCATTTAACTCTTTTTGATTATGGGAGGGAAATATTTCAAAATCCTTAAGGAAACCTATTTTTCCAGTAAAAAAAGACACTGCCGAGGAAAAAATTACCCTCGAGGGTGGGTTTTTTCATAAACACGGGCTAAATGGCTGGGGTCTATTTTAGTGTAGCGTTGTGTAGTAGAGAGAGAGCTGTGGCCAAGGAGCTCTTGAATTGAGCGGAGGTCCGCCCCATTTTGCAGGAGATGGGTTGCAAAGCTATGGCGCAGAGCGTGGGGCGTAGCGGTTTCCGGCAAGCCCATGGAAAGGCGCAAGTCTCTCAGTTGCCGTTGGGCAACTGCAGGGTTGAGAGGCCCCCCCCGTTTGCCAATAAACAAAGGGGCATTGGGGCAATTTCGTTGTGGATGTTTATTGAGATAGTCTTTGGTCTTTTGTTTGATAAAGGGGAGGAGGGGCACGAGACGCTCTTTGTTGCCCTTGCCTTTGATTGTTAAAAAACCTGTGGCCTTTTTAAAGTCTTCAATGGTGAGATTTAAGGCTTCTGAAAGACGCAGCCCACATCCATAAAGAAGGGCAAAAAGCGCTTGATCACGGGCCTCAATCCAAGGTTCTTGCTCTTTAAAAGAAGGCTCATTTGTTAAAGCAATGGCGTCATCGGCATTTAGAGGACGGGGCAAGCTATTTAGAAATTTGGCCGAGCGGAGGGTTGAAATGTCTTTATTTTCAATGTTGTGGTTTTTTTTGAGGTATTTAAAAAAGGCCTTTAAGGCAGATGTTGCCCGAGCATTGGAACGATGGCTAATACCCTTTGAAAGACGGTACGCAAGAAAACTTCGAAAGTCCCGAAGATCAAGTGCTGAAAGGTCTTTAGTTTTTAGGAGGGCGTTATGATGTTCTTTTTGAAACTCAAAAAAGCTCTTTAAATCGTGGAGGTAATTTTTAATAGTATGGTCAGAAACATGGCGCTCAAAGAGCCTGTTTTTTACCCAACAGGATAGGAGTTCTTGCAAATCAGGGGCAATTAGATCTTGGAAAGGGTCCGTGAGTTTTTGAATAAGAGTCATGGGCCTAGTGTGGCACAAAAAAAGCCCCCCATCAATTAAGATGGAGGGCTATGAAACGAGAAGGGCTTATGCAACGGCTTTCATAGCTGTATCCACAAGAGCCTTAAAAGCGCTTGGGTTATGTACGGCAAGATCAGCCATAACTTTACGGTCAACATCAATGCCAGACTTTGTAATGCCATTAATGAAAGCGGAATAAGTTAATCCATGCTCGCGGACAGCGGCATTGATGCGTTGAATCCAAAGGGCGCGGAAGTTGCGCTTGCGGGCTTTACGATCCCGGTAAGCATATTGCAACCCTTTTTCAACGCTTTGCTTGGCAACGCGGTAACATTTACTGGAACGGCCGCGATAGCCTTTTGCTAATTTTAGAATTTTTTTGTGACGGGCGTGTGCCGGTACAGCTCTTGTCGCTCTTGTCATGGTGTTAGTCTCTCTTTAAGAATAAATTTATTGATGTTATATCCGTTAAGGCTTAGACGCCGTAAGGCATAAATTTACGAATCACTTTTGCATTGGACTCACTCATAACAGTGGTTCCACGAGCTTGGCGAATGAACTTGTTTGATCTTTTGATCATTCCATGACGTTTGCCGGTTTGGGCCATTTTGATTTTGCCTGTTGCCGTAAGCTTGAAGCGTTTTTTAACGCTGCTTTTTGTCTTCATTTTGGGCATTTTATCTCTCTTTCACGTTAGAGGTTTCATCATTAATAAAGGTAATTAGGCAGCCCTATAATACAGCCATGTACCTTAGATCCTTATCTCTAACAAAGTTGAGCTGAAAAATCAAGGGTTATTCCCATAGGCATCTGGTAATGTGTGGGGGCTAGATTTTTTATCAGCAATTTGCTATGAGTGTATCCATGACTTATGTAAAAAACAAAAAAGATGGCACCTCTTCACACAGTGAAAAGGCAATCCCTAACCCTTTAAAACAAACCATTCGCGGCTGGTTGGTCGTGGCTTGTGGCGCCCTGTTTTATATGTATCAATTTATGATTCGTGTCTCTCCCAATATTATGAATGATGAGCTGATGGTTAATCTGTCCATTGATGCGGCGGCCCTTGGGGGGATCGTGGGTTTTTATTATTGGTCTTATGCCGCAATGCAGGTGCCATTGGGCATAACCATGGATCGTTTAGGACCTCGTTTTTTCCTTTGCGGGGCGGCGCTACTTTGTGCTTTTGCAACCTATTTATTTGGGCATACAGTTGACTCTGTTGTTGCCGGTTTTGCTCGTTTTCTTATGGGGGCAGGGGCTGCTTGTGGACTCATTGGGACCATAAAACTGGGGACGATTTGGCTGGAGCCAAAACATGTCGCTAAAGTAACGGGTATGACTATGCTTTTTGGGACCATTGGTGCTGGCCTTGGCGGTGCGCCCTTAAAGATTTTTCTTCTGAATTTTGGTCTGACTCACACAATGGAATTTTTAGCTCTTATTGGCGTTGTTATTGCTGTTATTGTTTATTTTGTGGTGAGTAATGAGCCTCCCTTGGATCACCATGATGAACTACCAGATCTATATGCGAATGCCCATCCTTTGACAGATATTATGAAAATCATTAAAACCCCTCAAGCTTGGGTTGTGGCAACTTATGGCATGATTATGTATATCCCTATTACAACTATGGGTGTTGCTTGGGGGGTTTCTTTTGTCGAGCATGCTGTGGAAACAACAGAAACAATCGCGGCTTCTGTTATTTCGGCAATGTTCTTAGGGGCTGCTATCGGAAGCCCTCTTTTTGCTTTTGCTTCCGATGCTTTAAGAAAACGACGCCTCCCTATGCTTATTGGAACCCTTGTTACAAGCTCTGTTTGGTTCATGATTTTCCTTGTAGCCGACATTCCTTTGTACTGGATGTATATTTTGTTCTTTATTGCTGGCTTTGCCTACACGGCTAAGGTTCTTACCTTTGCGAGCATTGTTGAAATTATGCCTTTGAAGATGAGCGGTATTTCCTTGGCGTTTGTGAATATGATCGTGATGACAACGGGTATTATTTTTCACCCTGTTATTGGCGCTCTCATTGATTACCATTGGGATGGGAAAATGACTGATTCAGGAATTCCGGCTTATACAACAGGTGATTATCGTTTTGCTCTTTTGATTATTCCAATCTGTTTATTAGCCTCAGCTATTGTTCTTTGGTTTATGAAAGAAACACACCCTGAGCGCAAAAAAACAGAGCACAAAGTGCCTCAAGAATATGGCGTTATTATCGATACAGATGTTTTGTAGGGATTTTTTAACCTTTCTTAATATTTAAAATTAGTCTAAAATTTTGTTAATAATGAGCCTTTATGAGTAAACATGTGCAGAGCTTCCTATAGCATGTGATTAAGGGTATTATACAAATTAGATTAAACAGGAAGGCGGCTTTATCCATGAAAAACAAAATATTATATATCCTTACGTTGACCTCCCTCTTATTGACGAGCCATGCTCAGGCTTACCTTGATACCTTCCAATTTTATGGAGGAGGCCATGTCAGTAGAACTTTCTCTACAGCAAAGATAAAAACCGACTCAACAGCAAATAATCTTTGTTAGATATCAAAACAAGGCCTAATGGGCAATTTATTGCAGGCGGGGTCTTTGGGGGAATGCGCTATTTTATGAATGATAAGATTTTCTCTGGTTTTGAAGTTGAATTCATCAAAGGGGGCGCAACCTTAAAAGCCAAACCCCTTGATCCACTTTTAGGGCAGCCATGGCTTTTGGAACTTAAAAGGAATAACCAACTTGTTGGATCTCTAACGGCCGGTTGGGAGGAGACGCGTCGATTCTTATTTTATGTAAAATTGGGGCTTGCCTCTCTTAATTTTGATTTTATTGAAGGGCGGGATCAACCTTCTTTTAAGAAAGTTAGCCAAAATGTTCTTTACTTTGTGCCGGCCTTTGGGGCTGAATACACCCTCCACGACCATATTGCCGTGCGCTTTGAAGTCGCAGCAGATCTTATTGGCGATAAAATTAAATCCAATAGCGAACTTGTTAATATTTTTCAAAAATCTCAGGCCTCTTATAACTCCCTCTCCCTAAGGATAGGCATCCTTATTAAGGTTTAATTAATCTATTTATGACTATAATAGATTGGATATTTTTAGTTTTTGAAGGATATTTTAAAATGAATATGATGAAGTTATTATGCATTGTTCTTTTGACAGGTTTTTGGGCGCAAGATACTCAAGCCATTGGAATGGGGGCCGTGCAACATGCTGCCGACATAGCACAAAAAGAGGAAATTGCAGCTAAAGAAGCAGCAGAGATTGCCGCCAAAGCCGCCATTCAAAAGGAAAATGAAGATCTTCTAAAGAGTTTTAATATTTCCCTTAGCCCTAAAAATGTTCAAGCCCTTGATGCGCTCCGCAAAGCCGGTGTCGAAAACCCAACGGCCGAGCATTTTGCCCTTCAAAAAGCTGGATTAGGGCATAGTCCTTCTCAACTTAAAGCTGCTAAAGCACTGGTAGCAGCTAACATGTTGATTACAAAAGATAATGTTTATGCAGCAGCACTCCTTTCTAAAATGACTAAGAGCGGTGTGAAACTGACAGATGATCATATTCGAGCGGTTCTTAAGACTAAAGGAACCCCAAAGGCTCAAAAGGCTCTTCTAAAAGGAATGAATCAAGGTTGGGTTGGGGGCTCCCCCGGATCTCGCCCAAGCATTGCACGATATGCATCTGACGCAACTGTTAAAAAAGGCCCTCCAACCCTTCGTGTCTTTAAGATCATTTACGATGCTACAGGGGAAAATCTAAAGCGTGTCGGAGATACATTTAAGGTTCGCGTGTCAGATTCATCCCAAAAAATTATTGGGGCCAATCTTCGGCCCGGTGGTTATGTGCTTTTCAAGAGTGTTTATGAAGAACCTAAGAATAGCCGTTTGTATAAATTCATAGATGTTGAAAAAGCCCCCTGATCTTTTAAGGATTTAAAAAGTAAGGCGGTTTTTGGGCGTTGAGGTAAGAGAGACGGTTTTATGGCGTTGACTTTACAGAGATATCCGTTCTTTTTTGGACTGGCCGGACTTATCAGGGGACGCTTATGTTTCCCCATTTTTTGATTTCTTTGTGTTTGATTTCTTTGATTCTCTTTATAATTGATCTGTTAGGGCTGAAAACCGCGACCTTTAGATCTTTAAGAGGGTTTAATAGTCTTGTCTCCTGTGTTAAAAAAAGGGGGAGCGCGCTCCGGTTGTGTTGATTAAAAAGGACTCACCCCATAAGGCGTCTCTTTTTAAAGAGAGTGCAAATGCCTTGCTTGATGGGTAATGTTTTAAAAAAATCTTCCTGCAGGAAAGTTTAAACAAGTTTTCTAAAACCAATTTTAATCTTCGATATTAAGGACTTAAAAAGAATAAAGAGGCCTCTATGGCCTGAATATTGCTAGCCTTTTCAAGATCTTAATAAATAAAAAGTGACATATTTATTTAAAGAAGTCAAGTTTTACAGAAATTTTGGACATCTTTATTGCTCTTTAGCACTTTTCAAGAGGCGTTCTTTTTGGCGACTCCAATCCCGTTGCTTGTCGGCCTCTCGTTTGTCGGCTTTCTTTTTACCACTTGCAATACCAATGAGAAGCTTTACCAGCCCGCGCTTATTAAAGTACATTTTCAAAGGAATTAACGCGATACCTTGGCGCTTTACAGCCGCAGACAATTTGTTGATTTCTTTCTTTTTGAGGAGCAATTTACGGGGGCGTCTGGGTTCGTGATTAAACTGGTTGGACATTTTGTATTCGGGAATATTGGCATTAAAGAGATAGAGATCTCCTTGTTTTTCACCGGCATGGGATTCAACAAGGCTTACCCCTCCTTGCATGCGAATGGATTTCACTTCCGACCCCAATAGCATGATACCGGCTTCTAACGAGTCTTCGATGGTATAGTCATGGCGGGCTTTGCGGTTTTCTGCAATGTAGCCCTCGGTTCTCTTTTTCTTAGCCATGGTTTCCTCCTAAGGAAGAGATATCACTGGGCATCAAGCCAGCATGGGTCATAGCCTGATCGATGATATGCTGGGCCTCTTTTGTCGTCGTTGTTAAGGGCCTGCGCACATCAGGAGAGCAATATCCAAAACGGGACAGAGCATATTTTGCAGGGGCTGGGTTTGATTCAACAAACATCGCGCGGTGCAAGGGATTCAAGAGAGTGCGTACTTCTGCTAAGCGCGTGAGGTCTCCCTCACACCAGGCCCTCCATTGAGCGGCCACAAGTTGAGGGGCGACATTTGAGCTCACAGAAACAACGCCAACGCCTCCTTGGGCAAAATAAGCGGGAGCCGTTGCATCTTCGCCACTTAAGAGGGTGAAGTCTTCTGGAAGGTGCTCTCGCAAATTTGCGGGTCTTGTGAGATCTCCGGTTGCATCTTTTAAACAACAGATGCGAGGAAGTTTTGCAAGGTCAATGACCGTTGTATTGTCCAAGGCTTTGGCACTCCGCCCTGGATTATCATAAAGAACAATGGGCGTTGACGTTGCCTCATGAAGGGCTTTGAAATAGTCATAGAGAGCCGCTTGTGTGGGCTTCATATAAGGAGGGGTGACAATCATGAGGCCATCAACTGTGGCACCATTTATGGTCATGGCTTCTGCTTGCTTTGTCAGAGCAAGGGTTTCATCAAGGGTCATGGCACTTGTGCCAGCAATGACGGGAACACGTTTGTTGGCAACCTCGAGAACGGTTTGAATGACTTGTTTTTGTTCATCATGGGAGAGGAAAAAAGCTTCCCCCGTACTGCCGCAGGCAACCAATCCATCAATACCCTCATTGATTTGCCAGTCTACTAGGTGACGTAAGGCTTCAAGGTCAACCTTTCCGTCTTTATAAGGGGTCACAAGAGCTGTAAAAGCACCTTTAAACATTGTAAAATTCCTATTCACAAAAATGGTTCATAAAATCGTTCACAAAAACAGGGAAGGGGAGTACCCTTTAAGTATGCAAAAATACATTTTTATTTTCTCTCTTTTTATAGCACCTCAAGTCTTTGGCGAAAACCCTGAAGTTTTAAGGTGTTCTGAAGCTGCGGCTGCTTTTAAGGAGGGGAAGTACGCCAGTGCCTATGAATTAACCCAGAAGACCTGTCCTACTTTAAAAGACCTCTCAAGGTGGAAGCAGTTGCGGTATGCCCAAGGGGACGTAGATTTTTCTGATTACGTAGATTTTTTGGAACACCATGGACATTGGCCTTGGATCGGGGAAGTGCGAAAGGCGGCTGAAAGATTTGTGTCCTTTGAAACGCCGCCAAGGCAAGTTGTTAAGTGGTTTCAAGACCATCACCCTAAAAGTTTCAAGGCCCTTGAGATTTACTTAGCCGCTCTTAAGAGGCTCAATAAACGTGCCCTTTATAAAGAGGTTGTCCTGCGGGAGTGGGAACGTATGACGTTAACCCTTGATGAGGAAGCGCGCCTTTTGTCCCTTGGAGAGGGCCTGATAAAACAAGATCAGCATCTAAAGCGCCTCAAGCATTTTCTCGCAAAAAAACAGTATCAGGTTGCGCGGCGTCAAATTGATCGTTGTGCACCCAGCATTCACTCTTACCTTAGGGTCCGTCTTGCTTTTCGTGAGGGGCGTGAGGACGCACGTCAACTTTATTCGCGCTTAAAAGGATATGAGCGACGGCGCTTAGATATCATTGAAGATTATTTTACCTATCTACAAGTTAAAGAATCTCCTGATGTCTATGGATTTATTAAAAAACATAAAGCCCTCTTGGACCAAGCACCGGAGCGTTTTTGGCGACTGCGCTTTATTATAGCGCGGGATGCTCTCGTCATTAAGAATTATGAGAAAGTCTTTGATGTTTTGGGTAAACATGGCCTAACGAAAGGGCAGGGGTATATACAGTCTCAATTCCTTTTAGGTTTTGTCGCTTTGCGGTTTTTGAATGACCCTGATTTGGCTCTGCGCTATTTTGAACCTGCTTATAAACATCTTTCTAGTGCGGGGTCTTTGTCTCGGTTTGCTTATTGGTCAGCTAGGGCTTACGAGAAAAAAAAGGATAGGGTGCAGGCCCAAGGTTGGTTTGCAAAAGCCAAGGAACACCCACAAACTTTCTATGGCCAAGAAGCCTTTAAAGCGACTGCGCAAAATCTTGAACTCTCCTTTTTTCGGTTGCATTATAAGGAGGGTGAGAAAGAGAAGGTACTCAGTCAGCCTTTTGTGAAATATATCCAACTTTTAAAAAGCCTCAACGCCTACCAAGATATCCCCCCTTTTCTCTATAAAATTTATTATACCCTCAAAGGAAATGGGGAAAAGAGAGCTTTCCTTGATTTTTGTCACCTGGAGTACCCTGAATATGTTTACGATATGGCGCGTTTAATGGGCGTGGTTTACGTTTATAAAGAAAGCTATCCTATTTTGCAGGAAACACGGCAAGGGAAAGATCCTGCGTTGATTAATGCGATTATCCGTAAAGAAAGTGGTTTCAACCCTTATGCTGTTAGTGGGGCAGGGGCTCAAGGACTTATGCAACTTATGCCGAAGACAGCCCAGATCATTGCAAAGGACTTGGGCATTGAGGTGGAAACGGCAGACTTAACCAAGCGCCCCGAGCTGAATATCAAGCTGGGGACGGCCTATTTTGAGCAAAAATTAAAGCGCTTTCAAGGGCACAGAGAAATTACATTGTCCGGCTATAATGCAGGTCCCTTGTACTCAGATAAATGGTTAAAGCGCTATGGAGACCCTCGGACCGATGAAATTGATCTCTTAACCTGGATAGAACTTATCCCTTATTCAGAAACAAGGTCCTATGTGCGGCGCGTGATGGCTAATTATCGCGTCTATCAAAAGCTTCTAGCTGAATAAATTTGTCTCAAAACCCCTTGCTTTTAGGGTGTTATTTAAGGCGGTATCCCCCCTCATTTTGTGGGGGTCCAACTTTTTTCTTAAAAAGCGTTTTTTATTTGTTGACACTTCGAGGCGTCCGGCCTATAAAGCTATTACTGAGTTCGGGAAAATGAGTTTGGGGGCGGA
>CAXBEY010000040.1:0-12830 GCA_963974885.1 uncultured Alphaproteobacteria bacterium | reverse complement strand
TAATTTATGACTCATAGATTCTAATCTATGTGTCTGCTTTAGGGTAGCCACATCAACATTCTGAATGACTTCAGCGCATTCTTCGCCCAAAAGCGCAGGAAGGCTTGTTTGAATAATATCGAAACAGGCCTCTTGGGTTAAAGAACAATAGTTTCGTTGGAAATCAGATCCTCCCACAACTTCTGAAAATCTTTTAGAGGTTTGAGCTATGGCGGCAAGACTTTTAGGATCAAGATGTGAGAATATTTCCCCAAGCACATCCTTTGATTGCTTTATTAGAGTGTGGTTAGAGGGGATAGCAATATTATTATCATTATCGTTGCTATCATCATTCAGGCTTGCATGCCCTTTTTGCACACTAGACATCAGGCTCATTGCCATAAATGATACTGTAAAAATTTTAGACTTATTAAAATAGTTATTCATTTTTATTTACTCCTATGTTATTAAAAGCGAATATTTCATTGATATTGTATTATATATATAAATACTATTGATTCTTATTTCTATCCGTAGAAATACCTACTTATTGGGAAAAGAGGTCAGTTTGTAAAGGCGTATTGGATGTCTTTGTTTTAGAGGGGAGGGGATTTGGTAAGGCTTGGGAAATTTTGGAAGGGCTATATTTATGCCTAAAAAGAAACCCCCGATAAATATCGAGGGTTTTTAAATAAATCTAAAATGAAAAAGGGGGAGGGGGTTTAGAAGCCCATGCCGCCGCCCATTCCACCCATGCCGCCCATATCAGGCATACCGCCTGCAGCAGGTTTGTCATCGGGGATCTCAGCAACCATGGCTTCCGTTGTGATCAAAAGACCAGCAACAGAGGCTGCATCTTGAAGAGCTGTACGAACCACTTTCATGGGGTCAATAATACCAGCTTTGAACATGTCAACATATTCTGCTTTTTGAGCATTGTAACCACGATCGGCGTTATTGCCCTCAAGCAGTTTACCGGCAACAACAGAACCATCACCACCCGCATTCTTGACGATCTGACGAAGGGGCGCTTGAAGAGCGCGGCGAACGATATCGATACCAATGCGTTGCTCATCATTTTCAGTTTCAAGGCCATCAAGGCAAGATGTTGCATAAAGAAGAGCAGTACCACCACCGGTTACAACACCTTCTTCAACGGCGGCGCGTGTAGCGTTCAAAGCATCTTCAACGCGATCTTTGCGTTCTTTTACTTCGACTTCTGTCGCGCCACCAACGTGCACAATAGCAACACCACCAGAAAGTTTAGCAAGGCGTTCTTGAAGTTTTTCGCGGTCATAATCAGAGGTTGTTTCTTCGATTTGCGCACGGATTTGATTGCAACGTGCTTGAACAACGTCTTCACCGGCTGAACCATCAACGATTGTTGTGTTTTCTTTCGTGATCACAACTTTCTTGGCTGTTCCCAGCATTTCCATGGTTACGTTCTCGAGTTGAATGCCCATATCCTCAGAAACCAATTGAGCCCCCGTTAGAATGGCAATGTCTTCAAGCATCGCTTTACGACGATCTCCAAAACCAGGCGCTTTAACAGCAGCAACCTTAAGGCCACCACGCAAGCGGTTGACAACAAGAGTCGCAAGGGCTTCCCCTTCAACATCTTCTGCAATGATCAAAAGAGGGCGGCTGGACTGAACAACTTGCTCAAGAATAGGAAGCATCGCCTGCAAACCAGTGAGTTTCTTTTCAATGAGTAAAATGAAAGGATTCTCAAGGTCAGCAACCATTTTCTCGGAATTGGTGACGAAATAGGGGGAAATATAACCGCGGTCAAATTCCATCCCTTCAACAACATCAAGTTCTGTGTTGAAAGATTTGGCTTCTTCGACGGTGATCACGCCTTCTTTACCAACTTTTTCCATGGCTTCTGCGATAATATTACCGATTTCTTTCTCACCGTTGGCAGAAATAGTTGCAACTTGTGCAATTTCTTCGCTGGTGGAAACAGGCTTTGCAGCGTCTTGCAGGTTTTTGATCACAGCCGTCACTGCAAGATCAACACCACGCTTAAGATCCATAGGATTCATGCCAGCGGCAACAGCCTTTGCGCCTTCATTCACGATGGATTGGGCAAGAACAGTTGCCGTTGTTGTTCCGTCACCGGCAATATCATTGGTTTTGCTAGCAACTTCACGGAGCATTTGAGCCCCCATGTTTTCAAAAGCATCTTTGAGTTCGATTTCCTTAGCAACGGATACACCGTCTTTTGTGATGCGGGGCGCACCAAAGCTTTTAGAAAGAACAACGTTACGGCCTTTTGGACCAAGGGTTACTTTCACAGCATTTGCTAAGGTGTTCACACCTTGAAGCATACGTGTTCTAGCATCTGTTGAAAATTTTACATCTTTTGCGGACATTTTTATTTCCTTTTAGTTATTAGAAAAATTATACTGGCTTTATCATTAAGCAGCTTTGATACCAAATATATCTGACTCTTTCATAATGAGTAGATCTTCGTTATCAACCTTAATTTCTGTGCCGGACCATTTACCGAAAATAACGGTGTCGCCAACTTTAACATCCAAGGGCGCAATAGCACCTGAATCATCGCGGGCACCTGAACCAACGGCTAGGATTTCACCCTCAATAGGCTTTTCCTTTGCGTTATCGGGAATAATAATGCCGCCACTTGTTTTAGAATCTTGCTCGATTCGGCGGACAAGAACGCGGTCGTGTAGGGGTTTGAACTTCATGAGATTTATCTCCTCTATCTGTTAGACTAAAGAAGGCTTTAACGTGAGCCTGATTACAGCACTCCGATTAAAGCACATACAAATTGCAATTACATGCAATTTTTTCAAGGGGTTGGCGTTTTTTAATAAACCATCCAACACACTCTTAACCTATTTTTAATCCATTGGGCCCCAAAGGTCAAGAAAAACTGTTTTTTGTCTCACTTAATTACCTCTTTTTAAAGGTTAGTGAAAAAAGCGATATGAAATAAATTGAAAAATGACTCTTTTTTTGCTAGAATTCAACGTTTTCAAATATGCACTTTTTAAATAAAGAAAAAAAATATGTCTCAACACTTTTCTATTTTATTTTTGGTTTCTCTTTTGATTCTTCCGGTCAGCGCGTCTGCACCCGAAGAAGATTTTGCTGGAGGAGAGCCAAAGCTGAGAAGGACTTATTGGGACAGTGTTGCTGCAGGGGCGATTCGAGGAGGGGTCTACGTTGTTGAACACCCTTTGGTGACAACGATGGATCGCGTGGCTTTGAGTGGCAACTCTCCCCTGTCCATTTTGAGAAATCTTATAAAAGGAGGCGGCATGACGGCCCTCTGGCGTGGCGGGTCAACTATTGCGGCTAGAGCGGGGTCGTGGCCTTTTCGTATGGGCGTTTATCAAGGGGTTGGTGAACGGGTGCAGCCAGGATATCAAAGAACCCTCTGCACTGCGGGTGCTATGACTATTATGGACACACTTCTTTTAAAGCCCTTTGATACGCTGCGTATTGCTATGGTGAGCGCAACTAAAGAAAAGCCTTTTGATCTGAAAAAAGCCTTATCACCGCGGGCTCTTTATAAGGATATCCTGAGTGTGGGGGGAGGTAATTTATACACGTGGGCTATTTACCTATCAGCAGATGCCTATTTTAAAAGCTTATTTCGCTCTTACTCTGAAGGGCAAGAGCTCAGTGTGCCTCAACTGCTTGGCGTTTCTGCAGCGATAACCCTTACATCCGGTGTGTTTTGTGCGCCAGCACGCCTTGTGATGACAACCCTTCAAGCACCAGATGCTCCTTGCTCTGGCCTTGTGAATGGATTTAAATGTGCTTGGCAGTCTATTGGTAGAAAAGGATTCATGAGGCATACGCGTTTAGGAACCATAGCTTATCTTCCGGGCAACATTGCGGCAACTTTTCTTTTTGATTGGCTGGATCGTAAAAATTCAATGGCACAAAATCAGCATTAGGTCCTGTAAAGAAACCTTGTATACTGGAGGTGTTATAGAGGGAGAAACACCATGCTACGCGGACTTTGCGAAGAGATTAGCCGTCTTGAGCCCACCCATTCCTTTGGATTTGTCACCGCCATTGTGGGGAGTCTTGTGGAAGTCAGTGGCCTTCAACGTGTTGTTTCTGTTGGCTCCGTATGCCGTCTTAAGAATAGATCAGGAGAAACGTTCCCTTGTGAAGTTGTTGGCTTTAAGGGAGAGCAAACCCTCGTTATGGGGTATGATTCCATTGAGGGGCTGGGGCCTGGCTGTAAAGTGACCTATGAAGGCCATCATAATGTGATTTACCCCCATGATAGCTGGCTTGGTCGCACCCTTGATGGTTTTGGAAAACCCCTTGATAAGTTAGGACGTGTTGCCTCTGGCCCTAAAGCCTATGACTTAAATGCGTCCCCTCCTTCAGCCCATAAACGCCGTCTTATTGAAAAGCGCATTGACCTTGGGGTGCGCGCTATAAATACCTTTACCACCTGTTGTTCTGGGCAACGTATGGGTATTTTCGCGGGCTCAGGTGTTGGAAAATCCGTTTTACTCTCTATGCTGGCGCGTTTTTCAAAAGCTGACGTGATTGTTATTGGCTTGATCGGAGAAAGGGGACGGGAAGTCCGAGAATTCATCGAAAAGCACCTTGGGATAGAAGGCATGGCCCGCAGCGTTGTGGTTGTGGCAACTTCCGATGAGCCTGCTCTTATGAGGCGCCGTGCGGCTTATACGACTCTTTCCATTGCAGAATATTTTCGAGATCAAGGCAAAGAAGTTTTGTGTTTGATGGATAGCGTGACCCGTTTTGCCATGGCCTTGCGGGAAATTGGTCTGTCCGTTGGAGAACCGCCAACCACCAAAGGATATACACCTAACGTCTTTGTCGAACTCCCCCGTTTGCTAGAACGTGCCGGTCCGGGAAGTGATGATGACCAAGAAAACGATCAAGGAAATATCACAGGTCTTTTTACTGTTTTGGTTGAAGGCGGCGATGATAATGAACCCGTTTCCGATACCACGCGGGGTATTTTAGATGGTCATATTATGTTGGATCGAAAAATTGCAGAACGGGGGCGTTTTCCCGCCATTAATATTTTGCGCAGTATTTCCCGAACGATGCCTGATTGTAATAATGATGAAGAATCAGAAATGATTCAACAAGCCCGAGAGTATCTTTCGACCTACGATGATATGGAAGAGCTCATCCGCCTTGGAGCCTATCGCCGAGGCTCTAACCCCAAAGTAGATAAAGCGATCCAATACTACGATAAACTTGACCCTTTTATTGCACAGTCCAAAAACCAGCAAGTAAGTTTTGAGGAAGGTTTTGATGATTTATCTAGTATTCTTGGTGTGGGCGGAAACGAGGAGGCAGGGGGTGAGGATTATCAAGGGACAGGGACTTAAGGCGCCTTACTTTTTTTTGCTTTTTTGATGGCATTGTAATCTATAGGATCTAGTTCAAGAACAGAATCAATGAATGTTGCCATAACTGTGTCAGCAATAAAAGAACTCTCGCTATTTGTCAGAATGACAATGCCAATCTTTTGTTTTGGAAGCATACCAAGGCAAGCTGTATAGCCTTGAAGGGCCCCTCCATGGTAAATAAAGGGAGTGCCAGAGTAATCAAAAATACGCCACCCCAGGCCGTAGTCTGCTCGCCTTACACGTACTATGCGCCAGTGTGTATTCCAGCGTTTAATTTCATCAGGTGTTTCAATATGGGCATGTGTCATGTAATTTATGCTGTCTCTTGTAAAAAGAGCGGGTTGGTCAGATAAAAGTTCCTTAAGCCACTTTAACATATCTGCTGCGCTGGCATTAACGCCAGCCGCTGGCCCAACATCATAATAGCGACAGTTATAGGGCAAAGCTTTGTAAGAGCCTCTTTTAATTTTTTTGTGAGGCATAGCTTTGTTTGAAGAAGCCTTAAAAGCAGCGCAGCTGGAAGAGGCGTTTTTCATATCTAAAGGTTGAAAAATACGCTTTTCCAAGAGAGTCCCATAGCTTTGATTGCTGAGAATTTCAGCAACATGACCTGATAAACTAAAGATAACATTTTGGTAACTATGACATTGTCCCAGTTTACAAATAGGTTTTACAATGCCGAGTTTTTTGATGATTTTTTTGTAGGGAATATTTTGATCCAAAAGATGGGTGTATGTGTGCCTTGGAAATCCTGTGCTGTTGCTTAAAACATGCCTGAGAGTAATGTTATTAAGGGAAGAGTTATGTTGTGTTTTCAAGTCAGGAAGATGATCGATGATTTTATCCTGCCACTGCAGAACGCCCTCTTGAACAAAAGTTGTCATAAGGCCCGCTGCAATTGTTTTTGAAACGGACGCGAGGCGAAAAATAGTGGTGGCACTAATGGTTTCTGGTTTTCCAATTTCACAAATACCATATCCTTTTAAGAAAACAATGCGACCTTCTTTGATAATCCCAACGGCGAGGCCAGGTGCGTTCCATATGTCCATAGTTTTTTTAATATAAGCATCAAGGTCATCGCCCTCAAAATCAAACAGAGGTTGAGAAGTAAAAAAAACAGTTGCAAAGAAAAGAACCAGTAATTTTTTTAGAATCTGACCCATTAAAAAAGATCAGCAACTTTGCAGGGGTCAAAGAGGCAGGGGATGTAGTGTGTGACAGCTTTGTTGGTTGCCGCCATGGTTTTTGCCATATCCGGTGAGTCATCCTCAAGCCAGATATAAATCAAGCGCGCATAAATCAGGGCAAAACCTCGCAGTTGAAGAGCGCCCAAGGGGCCTGTAAAATGAATGTCTGATAAGGCGGCGAGGCGTTTGACGGCTCCGATGAATTGGGGAATGTGATTAAAGGCAAGGGTCGGGGTGCCTTGGAAGGTATTCCTTAAGTTTGCAATAGCTTTTTTATGGGGAGCCGCCGCTTCAAAACGCGCAAAAAGACTATCAAATAAGCGGTCTTCTTTTGAGGTGTTTTCTGTGATGAGGGCCTGATCAATATAGGTGAGAGTTTGTTCTTCTATGTAAGAAATGATGACCGCTAAAAGATCTTCCTTTGAGGTCGCAAATTGGTGGAGCTCATCAAGGCTGATATTGAGGTGAGCTGCGACATCATGGAGGGTGAGCGCTTGCCATTCTTTTTCTTCAAGAAGACTTAAAATGCCTTGTGCAACTGTTTTCTTCTCTATCATTTTAAAGCCTCCGCATGGTTAAAAGCAGCTTGGGTGACGTCTTCCATAAGGGTATTTAGTCGATCATTATCTTGAAGAATTTTGAGGCCGGCTTCTGTCATGCCACCGGGGCTGGTGACTTGGATGCGAAGGTCCGTTGCGCTTTTATCTGGCGACTGAGACAGGTATTGAGCACTCCCAATAACGGTTTCACGGGCCAAAAGTGTTGCATCATCCTTTGTAAAGCCAAGGTGCTCTGCTGCCTTTTCAAGGGCTTCGACCAAGGAGAAAACATAGGCTGGACCACATCCTGAAATAGCCGTTAAGCGGTCGAGCTTTTCATCACTCTCTACCCAGACCACATGTCCAACGGCCTCCATAATAGCTGTGGCTCGCTTTTTATTAAGGGGACTAAGCTTATCATTGGCCAGTAAGCCACTCATAGCCTGTGAGATTGTTGCCGGTGTATTGGGCATAATGCGCACAACTTGTTTATTATCCCCTAGGGCCTTTTCATAAAAAGAGAGATCAAGGCCCGCGGCAATACTCATGATAAGGGTGTCTTGAGTGGCATGGGCGACATAATCTCTAATTACCTGGGGCATGATTTGAGGCTTAACCCCGAGGATTAAAACGTCACTGAGGGTCGATAGCTGGGCGGGGCTTTCAAGATAGGTAACGACATGAGGATAGTTTTCTAAGAAGGGATCAACGGTCTGTTTTTCTGGGGTTATAACGGTGACTTTTGAGAAAAGGTCTTTGGCATCGAGCCATCCTTTTAAAAGAGCACCACCCATGGCACCGCAGCCAACAAGAGTAAGGGAAAGAGGGCCAGTCATTTATGTACCTGCTTTTTTAAGTTAAGAATACTTAAGGCTAGTTTATCGTATTTTTTAAAAACAAACAGAGAAAAATCAAAGCTTTTTAGGAAAGGAGGTGAGAGCCTTTTTGAAAAAAACTGCCAAGTTGTTAACTTTTTATTAACATTCATGGTTCCACTCTAAAAGAAGAAAGCAAGACGTTATGTAACTTGCTAGGACCAGGGGGAAAACTATGAAAAACAAGAACAACGCCACAATACCCACAAAAATTTTTCAAACTAAAACCCATAGACAGTTTGCTTACGGCGCTTTAGCTACAATGCTTTTTTTGTCAAATCCGCTTCAGGGGAGCTCTTTGAAAGATTCCGGGGATGAGCCCTACAAATTTCCGGGCATTTCAATGAAAACAGGCTTTGCAATCACGGCAAGTGCTCGAAAGGATCTTGAGGATAAGCATCGTCGTTATATAATGAAAGCCGTTGCAGAAGCGGCCCAAGAACGGGCAGAAGCTGTCCAATTTGTTTTTGCCTTTAAACATAACTTTCTTATTCCAGGCTGGTTGCGTGAGGAGTTACCCGAGGAAGTTTCATCAAAGCTTTTGTCCTTAGATATGCATGGGATACAATTAAATGTGAAGGCACCTCTCCAACAAACAAGAGTTCTTACATCAGCCCTGTTGCATTTGAATAATTTAGAAACTTCCCCTTTTGTGGCGTCTATGAGCCACGCTTCAAGATTGATTCGCCTTGTCAATGAGGCTGGTTTTGATAAAGATGCTAGCCCCTTTGGAAAAGCAAAGAAATTTGCCTTGTTGGCCATGCGCTTGGATAATTACGGCAATTTAGGGCTCACACAGGTTGAATCTGACCATATGATGGGCGCTCTTTACGGCAAAGCCTCTCAAGAAATCTTATCTGTGGCGGATCAATTGCCCCATATGGCTCTTGGGGATTTGTATACCTCTGCTGCCCAATTAAAGCGTTGGGCAGCCCACCGTATTCTTAATCCACAACAGAAAATGAGTTATGTGGTTGATAGCCTTGAACTCTTTAAAAAAGCCCGTCAGCATGTTGTTTCTGCGGAAAATAGAGCGGAATTGCTGGCTAAAATTAAGCAGGAACAGCACTTTGCATTGGACTTTTTTGAGGACCTTTTATTAAAGGAAGGCTTAAGAGAAGAAGGTGTCAAATCCTTCATAGAGGCAAGGCGCTCTGAAATATAGTTTTACTATGTGATTTTTCCTTGACGGGGGCTGTTAAAGTGAGTAAAAGTTATGCATTAGATTAGCTTTAGGAGAATAAAATGTCACGTCGTTGTGCATTAACTGGAAAAGGTGTGATGAGCGGAAATAACGTCAGTCACGCAAAAAACAAAACCCGTCGTCGTTTTCTGCCAAATTTGCAAAATGCAACTTTTGCGAGCGATACCCTTGGGGCAACAAAAATTCGCGTTTCAACACGGGCTATTCGCACCGTTGAGAAAAAAGGCGGATTGGATGCTTTCTTGATGGGCACGCCTAACACGAAATTGACTGATGAAGCTTTAAAGCTTAAGCGTCGCGTCATTAAAGCAATGCCTGCTGCAACAGCTTAACTTTTTGTTTTTTTAATAAAAAAGGGTGCTGTTATTGGCGCCCTTTTTTTTTAGAGTTCTAGAGTATCACATGATCGATCTAATACCCTTCATTACCTTTTTGCAAAACCTGCCCAATGAAATTCTCTTGTTGGGAATGTATGGTTTTGCCGTATGTTCTTTGCTGCTTTTACATCACTTCTTAGGGAAAACTGGGATCTATGTTTATATGGCCCTAGGGGTGATTGTGGGCAATATTCAAGTTCTCAAAGCGATGACCTTAACGGGTTTTTCCCACCCTGTTGCCATGGGAACCATTGTGTTTATGACGACTTTTCTCGCAACGGATATTTTGGCAGAACGCTATGGAAAAGAAGCAGCGAGGAAAGCCATTTGGTGCGGTTTTTCAGGTATTATTTTTACCACAGGTATGATGATTTTAACCTTGGGCATGCCATCCCTTACTCCCTCGGACCAAAATGCTTTTTTTAACGAAGCTCATTATGCCATGCAAACACTGTTTTTGCCTGCACCAGCCCTGTTTATCGCAAGCCTTACCTCCTATTTAGTCAGTCAATATGTTGATGTGCACCTCTTTTTAATGATTAAGCGTGTGACAGAGGGACGCCTTTTATGGCTGCGTTCTTTTCTTTCAACGGCGACATCGTCCCTGTTGGATAATATCCTTTTCAGTGTACTGGCCTGGAAAATTCTGGCGCCCCTTGATATTGATACCAGCACTCTCATTTTTACCTATATTTTGGGAACTTATACTCTGCGTCTTTTGGCAACGGGTTTGAATGCGCCCATAATGTATCTTATTAAATTGAACCAAGAGCGTAAATCCTATGCAACCGCCTAAAGTATCTTCTCTTCAATACCCTGGTTTTTCCTTTGATATTACCTTTCAGAGCCAAAATTCAAAAGCGCGCCTTGGTGTATTAAATACCCCCCATGGCAGCGTTGAAACCCCTGCATTTATTTTTTGTGCAACAAAGGCAGCCATTAAAGGGCTCTCTCCCCCTCAAATGAAGGCCTGTGGAACGCAGTTTATTCTCTCAAACACCTATCACTTAATGCTGAGTCCTGGCAGTAAACTCATTCAAAAAATGGGCGGTATCCATAAGTTTATGGGGTGGGATGGTCCTATTTTGACGGACTCAGGAGGTTTTCAAGTCTTTAGTCTTGGGCATGGATCCGTTGCCAGTGAGATTAAGGGAAAGCGTTTGGGGGGGCGTCGTAAAACCTTGTTGGAAATTACGGAGGAGGGGGCTGAATTCAAGTCTTACCTTGATGGTAAAAAACATATGCTCTCCCCTGAAAAATCCATCGAAACACAGCGAGAATTAGGGACAGATTTTGTTGTGGTCTTTGATGAATGTACGCCCTTTCATGTAGAGAAATCTTATACGGAGCTTTCCATGCACCGCTCGCATAGGTGGGAAGAACGCAGCCTTGCTGAATTTGCAAAGCATCATAATGGTACACAAGCTCTTTATGGCATTGTGCAAGGTGGTGTTTACGAAGACTTGCGCCGGGAAGCAACAGACTTTGTGAATTCACAACCGTTCTTTGCCCATGCGGTGGGTGGTTCCCTTGGGGCCGATAAAGAACAAATGTATGAGGTGGTTTCCTATACCATGAGCCTCCTAAACCCAGAGCGCCCCGTTCACTTGCTTGGCATTGGGGGTGTTCGAGATATTTTTGAAGGCGTCCAACATGGCATTGATACCTTTGATTGCGTTCACCCCACACGCCTTGCCCGTCATGGCGGGGCTTTGATTCGGGCAGATCAAGATATCGATACGGAAAAAGAGCATATTAATTTAAAGAATGCGCGCTTTAAAGAAGACCCAGAGCCCATTGATGCAAGCTGTGAGTGCGAGACATGTCAAACTTACTCTCGCTCTTATTTGCACTATTTGCTCAAAGCCAAAGAGCTACTAGCTATGCAGGCGATTACAATCCATAATGTTGCTTATATGAACCGCCTTTTGAAGGCTGTTCGAGGGGCTATTAAAGAGGATACGTTGGCAGAAGAAAGAAAAAAGTGGGTTAAGGGATAAAATGGCGAAAGTTCGGCTGTTTGTTGAGGCGCCTGTGTTGGCACAGGGTATTCTTGTTGAGCTTGATAAAAAGCAGTCCCATTATGTAACCCATGTCATGCGCCTTGGACCTAATGACGTGCTGTCTATTTTTAATGGCCGTGATGGTTTGTGGAAAGCTCATCTTCAGGGTGGGTCTAAAAAAGCCTGTATCCTTGAGGTTACGGATCAACTTTCCCCTCAAAAAACGTTGCCTGAAATCCACCTGTGCTTTGCGCCCTTAAAGCAAAATCCTCTCCACTTCCTTGTTGAAAAGTCGACGGAACTTGGCGTGACCCATCTTCATCCTGTCCTAACAGAGCGGACAGCCGTTCGTGTTTTTAAAGAGGAAAAACAACGGCTGACAGTTATTGAAGCGTGCGAGCAGTGCGAACGTTTACATATCCCCGAGCTTGCCCCGTTGCAATCCCTCGAGCAACTTCTCTCAACGCTAAAGCCAGATAAAGATGTCTTGTACGTGTGTGATGAGCGCCGAGAAAGAGCAGGCTCTATTTTAACGCAATATGAAAAAAGCTTGACCTCTTATATCTTGATTGGGCCAGAGGGTGGATTTTCTCCCCAAGAATTCGCCATGCTTTTGCGCCATAGATCCGTGCGCCTTATTTCTCTCAGTTCCCATGTTTTAAGGGCTGAAACCGCTGCCATCGCGGTATTAAGTCAGTTAGGCTTGGCCCTTGAAGGGTAAGTTTCTTTGATAAAGAGGAGACTTAAGACAGCAAAACCAAGGGCAATGGGAACGGATGTCAAGGCAAAGGTAAAGTTATCTATTGTGAAATAAGGGACGCCATTTCTTAAAGTTCCATCCCACTTATAATCCAATAACCAGCCCACAAGGGGCTCAAAAATCACACCGCTCAGCATGACAATCATGTTGGTGAATGCTGTGGCAATACCGCTAATGCCAAGGGGCATATTTTCCGTTGCCATGGCAAAGACAAGGTTTTGCCCTGAAAAGAAAAAGCCTGCACAAAACATCAAGCCGTACATAACACTCATTGGAATGGTATCAATATAAATAATGCCTATAAAAACCAATAAATAGATTGAGGCACTGGCAAACATAACTTTTTTACGGTTCCTAAGGTAATCTGAGAGCCACATGGCAAAAGGTGCCCCAAGAGCAATGCCAATATAGATAAAAGAAACGAGGGAGGCTGCGCGTTTTGGGGATATAGCATAGCGCTCGGACAGATAAAGGGTCCCCCAAAGGTCCGCAATGGCTGCAAGGGGCACATACATTAAGCAA
>CAXBEY010000039.1:0-13499 GCA_963974885.1 uncultured Alphaproteobacteria bacterium | reverse complement strand
CCAGACTTGCTTTGAAGTTAGAACTGTTGCAAGACCGTCTAAGAGTTTTACAGGTGGTTTTTCTTTTGCCGGTTTTAAATCGCGGGGTTCTTTTAGAATGAAATAAAGGGCAGCAACAAGACCTGAACCGGCAATGGCCACAAAAAGGAGTGTGAGACGCCAACCGAATTCATCTACCAAGGCACCCAGAGGGGCCCCTGCTGATGTTGCGCCAAGGGTACCAAGAATCACTGTAAAACCAATAACACGACCAATGCGTTCAGGAGGGAACCAGAGGGTTGCTAGTTTCAGGGTACCAATAAAGCCACAGGCCGCACCGGCTCCCATTAGAAGGCGTCCAAATGAGGCAACCCCTAAGGTTTCCGCCTGAGAGAAAAGGTAGGTGCCTAGGGTTGCCACCGCACAACTTGCTGCCATTAAACGGCGGGGGCCAAAACGATCTAAAAGAATACCAAGGGGGATTTGCATGGCAGCATAAGCATTGTAATAAAAGGCACCAAGAATGCCAAGGGAGCAACCTTGAACGGCAAAATCTTTCATAAGCTCTTGGCTCATAACACCGGGGCTGACCCGCAGAAAAAATTGGTAAAAGTAAAAGAGAGCAGCAATGCCCCAAAAGAGCCAGATGGGCTTGGATGATTTAGAAGAAGAGGTGGAGAGGGCAGTGTTTTGCGATTCCATTAAGTTAATATGGCACGGTTCTTAAAAAATAACAAGGTAGTAGGTTCATGGCTATTTAGATAGAAGGGGCTGAAATAAGCCCCTCCCTATGAGGGGCTACTGTTTCTACAATGGTTTAATCTGGGTGCTTATAATATCCAGAGGCTTCTAACATGCCGACAAAAACGTCATAGGACAAAAGGCCTGTCAAAGTATGGTCCGGATTAGATCCCAAGGTTAAGAATTTGAAGCCTACCGTTTCACCATTTTTTTCCAAGATCACACCTTGTGGCATATGGATGATTTTTACGCCTTCACTGCACTCAAACTCCCCGCGCCAATTTTCGGGTTTATCTTCATAAATTTTGGAGGTCACGAGGGCCTTAACAAACTCATCGTAGGTCATCGATGTGGAAAGTACGAGATCGTTATCTTCGATTTTAAGGCCACTTATGGAGGATCCAACGGTTGAGATGAATTTTGGACACTGGAGGTGAAAGTTTCTTCCAATCACCATTTCGTCTGGTTTGTGGGTGATCGTGTTGCGTCCATCTTTCAAAACAAAAGTCCGTGTCCAGCTATGTTCTGGGGCGACGTCATCTTCTGGTTTAGCTAATTCTCCCAGGTCACTGGCATTGACCTTGACGGTAAAAAGAAGAATCAAAAGGATTGTTTGGAATTTTAGCTTCATGTTTAAGAGCTCCTGTTTTTTATTTCCCCCATGGGTTCTATCAGGAGAGCATATTTAAAGAGACTTGTGCAGCTATAAAATTAAAAAAAGGCCCGGTGAACTCAATTTTGATAGCTCTTGGAGGATTACCCTATTTCTTCTTGCTAGAGGTAGCCACCCCATCTTGATAACAATACCCTATCCAGCGGCCAATCGCTTGAACTGCCTTGACACCTATAACTTTTGAGGCCAATTTACCCACGGGTGTATGAGTTTTAGGAAAACTCTCAATAATTTCACGTTTTTTATCCTCGAAAGCAATAATACGCGCAATGTCATCATCTTTCTCTGCATAACACTTAATATTCCCCTTAGGATCAAGGTGATTTAAGATACGTTGTGCAGCATCACGTAATCTACTATGAAGTATTAATAATTTCTCACGATGTAGATATAGAGGATCATTTGTAGAACCAATTTTGGTGTTCTTTATATAATCACCTGCTTCTTGGAGAAGCATGCGCAATGTTTTCTCCTCTTTTTCTTGCTTGTGATTTGAATTCAACATCTCTGATCCCTGCCCATAGCTCAACATCAAAAATGATATAAAAGTGGCTGTTAAAATATTTTTCAAAATAAAATTCCTTCGACTATATACAGAAAGTATAACTAACAAAGGTTAATTTTGTATTTAAATTGGCATTCACCTCGAGGGTAAAAGGAAGAATCAAAAGGATTGTTTGGCATTTTAGGTCAATAAGTCATTTCCATCTCCACATGCACTAAAAAATTCCATTTTATTATAGTTAATTTCTTTTCAAGCAGATTCACAGTTGCCTAGGGCGCTTTTTGAAGGGCTTATCAAAAAAGCTTCTACAAAAGAGCCGCTGTGTCTTTTGGTCCTTGAGGGGAGGGCTGATCAGAAGAGGGTTTTGGGGGTTCTTCCGTGGATTCCTGTTTTGAGTCATAGGGGGCGGTTGTTTCAGGCTCCTGAAAACCTAAGCTTTCCGTATCAGAGTCATCATAGTCATATTTCACAAGATTGACTGTATTATCTTCAGCTTCAAGGGGGAAAGAGGCCTTTTCAAAGGGAGCCTCTAAGGTCTCTTTAACCCGTGCGGCAAGGACTTTTAGGCTAAAAGGCTTGGCAAGGAAGCGAATTTTTTCCTCCAGGCGGACCATGTCCCGAAAGGCATCTTCAGCATACCCAGAAATATACATGACCCTCATTTCAGGATAAAACTTTTGGGCTTCTTTCACTAAAGTTGGGCCGTCGGCCTTTGGCATGACAACATCGGTAATCAGAAGGTCAGGCGCTTTCTCACCAGCTTTGTGCATGGCTTTTAAAATAGCTAAGGCTTCGATACCATTTTGGGCCTGATCAACCTTATATCCTTTATCACCAAGGGCCCGTGCGGCAAATAAACGAACAGCATCCTCATCTTCTGCGATAAGAATATGGCCTTGGCCCGTGAGATCTTTGAAAGGAGAGGGGGGATGTTCAAGGTCTTGAGGATTTGTTTTTTCAGCGCTACTCTTTCCTTTGACACCGGTATATTGAGGCAAGAGAATTGTAAACTTTGTCCCAACACCAACGGTGGAATCTACAGAAATATGCCCCCCCGTTTGTTTAACGGTTCCATAAACCGTTGAAAGGCCAAGACCGGTGCCTTCTCCCACATCTTTTGTGGAAAAGAAGGGATCGAAAACCCGTTCAAGATTCTTGCGGCTAATGCCTTGACCATCATCAATGACTTCAATTTGAATGTAATTCCCCGCAGGCAATGTTTCATGGTCAACGGTTGTGGGTGCCTCAAATTTTTTCAATTTGGTAATGATACGAACCGTCCCCTCGCCAATGATGGCGTCTTTTGCATTGACCACCAGATTAACGATAACTTGCTCAAATTGAGAGCAGTCAACTTTAATGAAGTCAACCGCTCTGTCATGGACAATTTTAAGTTCAATGCGGGAGCCAATGAGGCGCTGTAGTAAAATTGAAAGATCAGACAGCACTTCAGAAACATCCAGAACCGTAGGCTGAAGGGTTTGTTGCCGGGAAAAGGCGAGCAACTGTCGCACAAGGTTTGTCGCCCGATTCGCATTTTGTTTGATCTGCATAATATCAGTAAAGGATTGATCTCCCGGAGAAAGTCGCATAAGGAGAAGGTCGCAAAATCCAATCATTGCCGTTAAAAGATTATTAAAATCATGGGCAATGCCGCCAGCAAGTTGGCCTAGAGCTTGAAGTTTTTGAGAATGGGTCAAGCGCAGCTGAATATTACGTTGTTCACTATTGTCAAAGATTTGAAGGTAATACCCCTCATAGTCCTGGGTTGAATCTTTGAAGGTGAGGGGTGTTATATAGGCGATAACATTATCTCCCCATGAAAATTCAAGTTCAAGAGCTCCCCCGCTTTTCTTTGTTTTGAGCACAGAGATAATGTCATTTGAGAGATCTTTTACACAGGAAGGGGCCAGAAGGCTTATCATAGAAGACCCAACACTGGCTTTATTGTTCTTTAAAAAATTCCGCTTAAAGGTGTCGTTGATCCCTTGAATTTTGCCCTCTTGGTCAAGAATGATATTACCGGAAGGTGTACTGTTAAAAAGGTACGTCGCGCTAAGGGCCCGCTGAAAGTCAGTATCTTGGAAGACAGAAGTCCGCTTATTTTTGTCTTCTCCTGCTAGGGTCCAAAAAAGATATTTTTTATGGGGAGAACAGAAAAAACGATAACATTGGGGCTCGCCAGATTCTGAGGAAAAGGTAAAAGACGTCTCGTCCGTGTCATGCTCTTGCTGAAAGCCGGTCTGGATGTCTTTTAAGAAATCTTGAAAAGAATCTCTTGTGCTCGTGGAGTACAGATAGGGGGTAAGCTCTTCAATGTGCCCCCTTGCATCGGGAAAAAGCTTCTGAAATTCGGGATTTGCAAGTAAAATTCGGCCTTTTTTATCTGTGATAAGGGCTGGTGTTGTACTGGATTCTAAATGATGATAGCTCAAGGTGCCCTTGCGGTGTTTATGCAGCATTCTAAGGACAGGAACAAGGGAAAAAAGGCTTATAATAAAGAGAGACGTGACCATTAAAGAAATCGGCAGAGTTTCGTAAAGAGGCTCTAGGTGGTGAGGAAAGAAAAGGTAAAGAGTGCTTAAGGTGCCAAGGGTTAAGGTGGGTATTAAAATTAAAAGAGTCATAAAAACTGTTTTGGACTTCAATCCTGGCGTATAATTTTGTAGACTTCCCATGATAACCACACTGTAAATTGATAAATAACTAGGTGTTAGTCTAGTACACAAAAGAGGTCTTCTCAAATGGGAAAATTCACAAATAAAATTGTTTTAATCACAGGGGCAACCCGAGGCCTTGGTAAGGCCCTTGCTCATCGCTTTGCCAGTGAGGGGGCAACCCTTATTTTGATGGCACGCCACGTAGACGGATTAGAGCGTCTTGACTCGGAATTAGAACAATACGGTATTGAGACAACTCTGGTGCCGTTGGATTTAAATAAGGTGGATCGTCTCGAAGGACTTCCCCAAGCCCTTGGGGATAAGTACGGACGATTGGATGTGTTGATTGGAAACGCGGCAATCCTTGGAAATCTCTCCCCTGTTACGCATTTTTCACCAAGAACCTTCCAACAGATCATGGATGTTAATGTGACCGCTAATTGGCACTTAATGGCTGGACTTGAGTGCTTGTTGCGAAATTCAAAGAATCCACGCTCTATCTTTGTAACCTCTGGGTCTTCTCAAAAAGCTACTCCTTTTTGGGGACCTTATGCGGCCTCAAAGGCTGCCCTCGAAATCCTGGTCAAGACCTATGCGGCAGAAATGGAGAAAACGCCCCTTAAGATTAACCTTGTGGATCCCGGTGTTATGGCCACGGATATGTTTAAAAAAGCTATGCCTGGAGCTGACTTAACGACAGTTCCCTCTCCGGAAGAAATGACCGATGTCTTTCTTTACCTCGCAAGCGAGTCCTGCCAAGACACAGGTCAGATTTTTAAAGCACGGGATTTCAAGGCCAAGAGAGAGGCCCAGTCTAAAGAAGCTCCTAAGAAATCTTTATAATATTCTGAGCAAGGAGCTTAAGCCCTTTTATACAAGCTTGCTGTTCATCTTTGGCCCAACTCTTAAAAAAGTCCAGGTCATTTTGGGCGTATTCAAAGAGAGTCTCAATGAAGGTTACCATAGGTTTGTGCTGACCTAGGAGCTGTCGGCGCATTTGTCTGAACTGCTGGAGAGCTTTTTCTTCTTGCTGGTTGATCTCTTCCGACATATGGTGGGAGGATGTGTGCCGAGGGCCCTTAAAGCTTTGTTCAAAGTAGTTGATTTGGCTGGTTATTTGATGAGGCGCCCCCATGTCACGCTTCGATTTAAAGTGAAATTTTCGGTATCTTAATAAAGCGCGTGCCTCTTCTTCCGTCAGCTCTTTTTCTTCTATCAGGTAGGATAAAAGCTTTCTATTTCTTTTTAAATGTGGAGACTCTTTTGAGATTCTAGTCTCTTTTTTGTTGGTAAGCTCTACCTTATGGTTGAAGCCCGTTTTATTCTTTTCTAAAGTGTTTAGCTGTTGCATATTAGTCTTTCCTGTTTTCATTTTGTTTTATGTATTAGGCTTCCGTGAGGTTCTCTAAGTAAAAAGGGCATTCACCAAGGGCGTGTTGAATTTTATTCGCCTCCACCAAGAGTTGCAGTGTGCCTACGGCTTTTCCATTTAAAATATGGGTGTAACTAGCCGTATATTGAGAAGGTTTTTGTAAGCTTGCAATGGACTGTCGATGATTCCTTAAGAACTCAATAATTTCCTTAAGGGTCCGCCATTGCCCGTTATCTTCAGCCCCTAGTTTTTCTTGGCAAATTTTATGAACTTTGCGGATTTTTTTGGGAGGGTATTTACTTAATAAATATTGATGAGGTTCTTCTGTATCTACATTTTGAAGAATATGTTGCATGGATTTTAAGATATCATGCTGTGTTCCAAAGGCAGGTATGTAGCGCCCTGGTTTTACAATATGAGTTGATGTATTCTTAAGTCTTAACTTTAATCGATTGATCTTTTTATTAATAGATTGGGGTGTTCTCTTAAGAACTTTTGATATTTCTGTATCGGTGGCCCCCATAAAATAAAGTGTCGTTAGACCCCGTATTTCTTGAGTATGCCAAGTGTTTTTACGCGTCGTCATATTTCTTTCCCTGCTTTGTAACACTCTTTGCCTTTTTTAAGATACAAAGAGCTCCTGTAACCTTAATCGACTATTTTCTTTATTATTATTCGATTTTTGCCTTGATCTTTTTCTTTTTTCCTGTAGTCTGTGATCAAGAATTTAGTTATTTATTGCAAATCATAAGTTACATTGTCAAGCTTTTTATAATAAAAAGACAAGAAAAGCAGTAAAAAGTAGTTAAATTCGTTGGTTACATTTAAAAAAGAACAGGAGAACACTAATGTCAAATATGGCATCCGAACTATATACAGGAAAAACGGCTGTACAAGAAACCTCAGAATTCAAAGCAGGCAATCTTAGTCTTGTTAGAGAGGCGTCCTCTCGTGCAGAACCTCTTATTCTTAATAAAGTTTTAATTCGAAAGCGGAAACGCTCAAAGCATCCCTTGCGTGAATTGCGTATTCGTAAAGGCTGTACCCTTGAAGAACTGTCAGAAATCACAAAGCTTTCCCCTTCCTATTTGTCTCGCCTAGAAAGCGGGTCTCGCCGCCTGAATGCTGACATTATTCAGCGTCTTTCCTTGGCCCTTTCTTGTGGCCCAGCAGAACTATTGCCCCATAATAATTTTACAGGAACCTCTTATGTATCAACAGCTACGCCAGCAAACATACAGAGCCACACTGCTTCTTCCGTTGATTTACCTGTTTACAAGCTAACGGGGAAAAGGGGTGCCGAAGGTGTTATTGAAAAAGCTAAGGCCGAGCAATGGATTTCCCGTCCGGCTGATTTTATTGGTGTGCCCGATGCCTTTGCTTGTGCGGTGAATGATAGTCAGTGGATGCCGCGTTATATGGATGGGGATCGTTTGTTGATTCACCCGACGGCTCCCTTGAAAGCAGGTTGTGCTGTGCTTGTGACAACAAAAGAAGGTAAAGCTTATATTGGAACCTTTAAAGAAGTTCAAGGTACAGGTGAGGAACAAGACTTTAAAATTGAAACAACTTTTTCAGCTTCTTTAAAAGAAATGACCTTTAAACAAAGGGATATGAGAGCAGCTTATCGCATTACAGGCACCATAGATGTTGCTTAGAATTTAAAAAGAAATACTTTGAAAAAAGAAAATAAAAAGGGGCTCTTTTAGGGCGCCTTTTTTTATGAGACAATGAATAGTAAGTTAACTATAAACAGGAGAAGATAATGACTCAAACTATTTATGAACAACTCGGTGGTGCCCCTGCTATGGACGCGGCCGTTGATATTTTCTATCGCAAAGTTCTGTCCGATGATCGCATCGCACGTTTCTTTGATGGTGTTGATATGGATAAGCAACGCTCAAAGCAAAAAGCTTTTTTGACCATGGCTTTTGGTGGACCTAATCATTATACTGGTGCTGATATGAGAGAAGCTCACAAACCTCTTGTTGCAAAAGGGTTGAACGGCTCACATTTTGATGCTGTTGTTGAGAATTTGGGAACGACTCTCTCAGAACTTGGCATCGCGAACGAGCTTATTGCGCAAGTTGCAGCTGTTGCTGAGACTACCCGCAAGGACGTTTTGAACCTCTAATAGGGTTGTTCTTAATGATTACCCTGACTTATAAAAAAAATAAAATCCCCCTTCAAGAAGGGCAGAGCGTTTTAGAGGCTCTACTTGAAGGGGGGCAATCTATCCCCTATGCGTGTAAACAAGGGGTTTGCCAAAGCTGTCTTTTGAAGGCGGATCAGGGTGACGTTCCCGTTGTTTCTCAGGTGGGTTTAAAGCCGACTCAGCAAGCACAAAATTACTTTTTAAGCTGTCTTTGCAAGCCTGATAATGATTTGGATCTTGTGGATTGTCATGATCTTGGCTCTAAAGCAGTAGCTCAGCTTGTTTCTGTTACCGAATTAACGCCTTCTGTTTATGCTCTTTCCCTAACTATTCAAGGTGATTTTACCTATAAAGCGGGGCAATATATTAATCTGATTCGACCATCGGATCAATTGACTCGCAGTTATTCCATCGCTAGCACACAGGCCATGACTATTGAGACAATTGATTTACATATAAAGGTTTTTCCAGGGGGAGAAATGTCTAACTGGCTCTGTTCTCCCTCCTCTACTGGGGCGGAGCTCTCTCTTATGGGGCCCATGGGAAATTGCTTTTACCTTCCTGAATTTAAAGAGAAAAAGATGCTTTTGCTGGGGTATAGCACGGGATTAGCGCCCCTTTATGGGATACTAAGGGAAGCACTTTCCAAAGGACATACCGGCGATATTCACCTTTATCATTGGGGCACTTCCCCTGAGGATTTATACTATCAAGCTGAAATTTTGGCCTTAACAAAGGCACATTCTAATGTGTTTTATAAAACAGGTCTTGAAATGGCTGAACCAGAAGGAGAGGGAGCTCCCTTGACCGCACAACGAAGTGCAGAGCAGTGCCTTTCGGGGGAGGCTTGTGCGGTGGTCAAAAATGATTTGCCAGAGTTAAAGGACTGGAAGATTTTTCTTTGTGGGAGTCAAGATAAGGTGAATAAGGCACGCCGTGTTTTCTATCTTGCCGGTGCTGACCTCTCAGACATCTATGCGGATGCTTTTTTTACGTGGCAAACGTCAGAGGTTGCAGAAAAAGTTTCTTAAGCTTAGCCTTAGCTCCCACTGTCTTGCTTCTTTTACAGAGGTTCTGACGGTGGGTACTTGAAATAGCTTATTAATAAATATTAAATTAAAATGTAAACTGTTTTATTTGATAATATATATTTTATTCTATATAAGATAAGTATTGATAAATATAATTTTATAGGTTTGATAATGAAAAATATTTTTTTAACGCTTTTAGCGACTCTAAGTTTTGCAAGTGCCAGTGACAACTCTTCTTTTATTGGAGATGAAGAAGAGACTACTAATTCTCCCAGGAAAGGTTTGCCTTGTCCTGATTTTTCACAGTCAAACAACGCATATGAGCCTACTTGGCAGCCGGGCCCTCCAATTAAAAATAGTTGTGTTGCTTTAATAGAACATTGGATAGTCATTGCGTGTGACAATCCAACTAAATATAAGCTTACGTTTACTGAGAAGTTTGCAACCGTATGGACGTTCAAATAGACATATAAATAGAGTGAGCCTCTTCTTTCTTGTGGAGGCTCTATGCTATGAGTCTTAAAAGTCCGATGCAACGCCTATAAAATTTTCCATTTCGTGACTAGTCATCTTGCAACACTGTTGAGTCGTTCAGCTTTTTAAACGTGCATAATGTCGGCGTCTTTTTTAGTCAGCATTTCATCTACATTTTTAACAAATTCATCGGTGAGGTCTTGGACTTCTTTATTATGACGGTGGTGGTCGTCCTCAGAAATAGTTTTGTTTTTTTCAAGGGCTTTTAAGTCATCCATGGCATCACGGCGCACATTACGAATAGCTATGCGGGTGTTCTCAGCGAATTTTGCTGCGACTTTTGTAAGTTCTTTACGGCGCTCTTCTGTTAGGTCGGGAATTGGAATGCGAACAATTTGCCCATCGGTGGTTGGATTCAAGCCAAGACCAGCCTCACGAATAGATTTCTCAACGGCTTTTACCATTTCTTTATCCCACACTTGAACGGTGAGCAAACGGGCATCAGGCGCATTAACGGTCCCCACTTGTGACATAGGCATCTTGGAGCCGTAAGCCTCGACGGTAATGGGATCAATAAGGTTGGTTGAGGCGCGGCCTGTACGAAGTCCCACAAACTCTTTATGAAGAGCGTCAATGGAATTTTGCATGCTGGTTTTATAGGTTGATAGGGTGAAACTCATAAGCTTGCCTTTATTTTTATATAGTTAACTTTATTATTAAAGAGGAGTGTCGCACGTGTCAACTAGGGTGCATTGATTTTCTCCCATAACACAGCGGTAAAAATTGCCTTGTTCTCGAATAGAAAAAACCATTAAAGGTAGATTGTTATCCCTTGCTAAGGCAATGGCGGCCATATCCATCACGTTCAACTTATCACGCATGATGTGTTCGTAGGTTAAATGCTCATATCTTGTCGCCTCAGGGTTTGTGAGGGGATCCGCTGAGTAAATGCCATCCACCTTTGTCCCCTTGAGGAGAATATCACAATTCATTTCAGAAGCCCTGAGGACGGCAGTTGTATCCGTTGTAAAATAGGGATTTCCCGTACCGGCTGCAAAAATAACCACGCGTCCCTTTTTGAGATGGCGTAGTGCACGGCGGCGGATATAGGACTCGCAAACGGTTTCCATGGGAATAGCTGATTGAACCCGGGCTGGTATATCTATGCGCTCTAGGGCATTTTGAAGAGCAAGGGCATTAATGACCGTTGCCAACATACCCATGTAATCTGAGCTGGTACGGTCCATGCCTTGGCTGGCGCCCATAACGCCGCGAAAAATGTTACCACCGCCAATAACAATGCACATTTCAACACCACTATGGTGAACATTTTTAATTTCTTCGGCAACACGCTCAACAATGCTTGGATCAAGACCAAAGCTTTTTTCTCCCATAAGGGCTTCTCCAGAGAGCTTGAGGCAAATACGTTTAAAGGGATATGTGAGTTTATCGTTATTTTCAAAGTGGGTTTTCAGGGACATATGGAAAAAGGCCTATCTCTATTACCTTTATTTTATAGCGCATTTTAGGCAATTTTGATAGGGGTAGAACGAGGGAGGTGAGAATAAAAATCTTAAGAAATAATACCTGGCATTGCCTTGCCTCTGAAAATCATATTGATAAGGGGAAGGTAGAAAACAATAAGCTGTAATAAAACGCCAAAAAATTTTAAGATTTTCTTTTCAAGTTTCTCATCTTTCTTGTGAGCAAAATGGGGAGATTCGTCAACACCACAGTCATATGTCATGAGAATATCCTTGAAGGCACCCTTATTTTTTAAATATCTTTTTCGTAATTTCTTTAACATTTTTCTTTCTCTTTAAAGTTTTTTTAGGGACCTCTTTTTCTTTTAATAAGAGATTCTTAAGTCTTTTTTGACCTGTTTTCCTCATTCTAAATTACTATTTAATGATTTCAAAATTCCTAATATAAAGTTAATAAATGGTAAATAACACTATTTATTTTTAAGATACTACTTGTTTCTATTTTTATATAAAATTTTATATATCTGTTGGGGAAAGTGTCTTATTTTTAGTCTACAGAAAAAAAAGAGAGAGAAACACAAAACACATATATAATAATGACTTATACCTTTTTTGACTAAGTGTCTTTTTTTGTTGCTGGGCGGGACTTACAAGGGCAAGAGAAAAGCAGAACTTACTAAAATATTAAAAAACCCTTTACAAAGTGTTAACGAAAATCTTATGATTGGGAGTGGCTCTATGTTTTTGACTGTTAAATTTCTTGTTGAAAAGGTTAACGGAAAAAAGAGTAAATATAAGAGGTGTTTGGATGACTAGTGTTGAGGGAAGTATGATAAAGATGGGGAGTACTAGTCAAATGGATGCCACTGAAAAGTTCAAAAAGGGCCTCTTAATTTGGTCCAGCGTCTCTTTTACTTCTTTCAATTTATCCTTCGTGTTTCCCCAAATGCTTGTACCGATGCCCTAATGACCACCTATAACTTTGATGCTGCAACATTAGGTAGCATTATGTCCTTTTATTATATGGGCTATGTGGTGATGCAGGTCCCAGCAGGTATTATTCTTGATCGCATTGGTGTGCGTCTGCCTGTTGTTGCTAGTATTTTAATGTGCTCCCTTGGGGTTCTTTTGTTTGCCATTGCTTCTAATTCTCTTATTTTAAGTATTGCGCGTCTTTTAATGGGGGTGGGGTCTGCCTTTGCTTTTTTAAGTAATGTTAAGGTCGCTTCCTTGTGGTTTGACCCTAAAAAAATGCCTTTATTTGTGGGGTTGACCCTGGCGGCCGGAACCTTGGGTGCAAAGGTTGCAGGCTCTCCACTGGTTTATCTCTTGGATGCCCTTGGTTGGCAATCGGCTCTTGAGCTTTTGGCAGTCGCTGGTGCTGCCCTTGCAGTTTTCTCTTGGTTAGTTGTAAAGGATGTGCGTGTTTCTGACCTACAAGAACCCAAAGAATCTTTTGCAGAAGAATTCAAACATATTGTTTCTTCTTTTGCCGCTATTTTAAAGGAGCCTCTTTCTTGGGTGATTGGTCTTTATGGCCTTTCTATGTATTTACCTTTAAGTGGTTTTGCTGATCTTTGGGGAGCCGCTTATATTGAAGATGTTTACGGGGTGAGTCGTGCCGTTGCAGCCGATATGTCTTGGCTCATTTACTTTGGTATTGGTATTAGTGCCCCACTATGGTCCCTTGTTCATGCTTATTTTAAGAGCTATCGTAAATCCCTGGCTCTTGCTAGTTTTATTGCAGCGACAACCTTTGCGAGCGCTTTGTACTTGCCACTTCCTAACCTTTGGGTTCTTGGTATTCTTTTGTTTATTTGTGGTTTGGGCCTTGGGGGTCAATTCCTGGCCTTTTCTGCTGTTTCTGAATTAAATTGCACGTCACGCACAGCCATGTCATCTGGTATTCATAATATGATGTGTATGTTAAGTGGTGTGATTTCTCAGCCCCTTATTGGTTATTTTATGGATCAAGGGGCCCATGCGACAATGGAGGAAGATGTTGTTTATTCCCCTCAGTCCTATACCTATGGACTTTCTGTCGTTGTGATTGGTTTGTGTATTGCGCTGATTGCTTCTTATTTGATGAAGCCTTTAGAAAAGAAACTAAAGGGATAATATCAACATTATTCTTGATTATTCTTTCCTTCTGAGTATAATAAAATCTTGTTTGTGAAGTTGTTCTAGAGCATTGAAAGTATGAAAAAAATTGAGGCGTTTTCGCTTCCAAAGAGTATCTGGGCTATTGGTCTGATGACACTTCTCATGAATGTGTCAACGGTGATTATCTTTAGCCTCTCTCCTTTGTATCTGACGAAAGTTCTTGGCGTATCTGCTTTAGGCATTGGTGTTTTAGAAGGTATTGTTGAATTTATTTCCTGGACCACACGCGTTTTCTCTGGTGTCATCAGTGATGCCATGCGCA
>CAXBEY010000038.1:0-13619 GCA_963974885.1 uncultured Alphaproteobacteria bacterium | reverse complement strand
AAGAAAGCCCCTTCTTGTGCTGGCCGTTGGATTGACATGCATAGCCCGACCCCTTTTTGCGATGGCATCGACCCTTACAGGGATTTTCATTTCCCGTGGAATTGATCGCATTGCTAACGGTCTTCAGGCCCCCCCAAGGGATGCCCTTATTGGGGACTCTGCACCTAAAGGGAAACTAGGGGCCGCCTATGGCATGCGTCAAAGTTTAGGCATGATTGGTTCTACCGTTGGGGCTGTGGTTACATTGCTTTGGCTTCAGAGCACGGGGAGTGATTTTAAACAACTCTTTTGGTTTGCAGCTATATCTCCCTTCATTGCTCTTATCTTCATTCTTTTTATGGTAAAAGATAATACAGCGGTTGCCAAAAAAGAGCAGGCTAATCCCCTAAAGGCAAAACATCACCTTACCCTTTATCATATAAAAACCTTACCCATGGATTATTGGCGCTTTTTGTTGGTTGCTTTTATTTTTTGCATGTCAACTTATAGCGGTGCGTTTATGATTTTGCGCGGTGAGGAAATTGCAAAGGTTGCAACGGTTGGCCCAGCCATTATGATTGCACAAAACACCTTGGCAATGTTGGTAGCCTATCCTTTGGGGCGTCTTTTTGACCGTTTTGACCATCGTTATCTTTTAGCTATAGGCTTTTCCATTGTTATTTTTGCAAATACTATCTTTGCTTTTGCTGAGTCTTTTACCCTGGTTCTGGCAGGAGCTGCTTTCTGGGGAATGCAAATGGGTATCAACCAAAGTCTTTTGACAGCAACGATTTCTTCAACGTCCAGTGAGGCTAACCGCGGTACAGCTTTTGGTATTTATTACATTACAGCGGGCTCAGCAATCTTCTTAGCCAATTCTATTGTGGGTAGTTTTGCTAAGCTTTATGGTCTTCAGAATGCATTTTTCTATAGTAGCGGCATGGCAATACTTGCAATGATATGCCTACCTATGTTAAAAAAGAGAAAAACAAAGTAAAAAAATTTAAATATATAACATAATAAGCAATTTAAGGAATATGACTATGACAAAAACTGATGTTGTCATCATAGGTGCTGGGCCCGTTGGGCTCTTTACGATTTTTGAATGTGGCATGATGAAGATGAAGTGCCATGTTATTGATGCCCTTGAGGAAGTTGGCGGTCAGTGCACAGCGCTTTATCCTGAAAAGCCTATTTATGATATTCCAGCCTTCCCCAGCATTAACGCCGGGGATCTTATTAAAAATCTAAAAGAGCAAGCAAAGCCCTTTAAGCCGACTTATCACCTTGGTGATCAGGTTAAAACCGTTCAAAAAATTGAGGTGCCAAAAGACGGCTATCGCTGGATGGTGGTGACAGAAAAAGGGGTAGAGTTACAAGCTAAAATTATTATTATCGCTGCAGGTGTGGGGGCTTTTGGCCCCAACAAGCCTCCCTTGGATAACATCGAAACCTTTGAAGAAAAGTCCATTCATTATTTTGTGCGTTGGCGTGAAACCTACCAAGATAAATCCATTGTGATTGCAGGGGGAGGGGACTCGGCTGTTGATTGGGCAATTTCTCTTTCAACTGTTGCTAAAAAGATTTACGTTGTTCACCGCCGATCTAAATTTCGTGCGGCTCCTGATAATGTTGATAAACTCCATGCCCTCCACGATGCGGGCATTATTGAGCTTGTAACACCTTACCAACTGGCAGGTCTTGAGGGAAATAATGGTCAACTCGAAGCTGTTAAGGTGGTTGATATGGATGGCCAAGAACGATCCCTTGAGGCTGATTATCTTTTGCCTTTCTTTGGCTTATCCATGAATCTTGGCCCCATTGCAACCTGGGGACTTAATTTGGATAAGAGCCATATTGCTGTTAATCCGACAACAGCCCAAACCAATGAAGAGGGCATTTTTGCCGTTGGAGATGTTGCAACCTATGATAATAAGTTGAAGTTGATCCTATGTGGTTTTTCAGAAGCAGCCCAAGCAGCTCACAAAGCCCGCGAACTTGTGTACCCTGATGAAGTGTTTCACTTTGAGTACTCAACGACCTCTGGTATTGCCGGTGAGACTAAGAAAACGGCTTAAGGGTCTGTGGCCCTCTTTCGCAGAAGTTTCTAAAGTTATTTGAGTGCCCTAAGAGCCATTCCCCTCAGGCAGAAAAATCAGCGGTGGAAAGGTCATTTGCGGCAGGATAAAAGGGAGTTGAGCTTCCATCACTGGGTAAGGAAGTGATATTTGTTTTTTCAGGAGATCTGAGTGAGGTCTCTTGCTGTTTTTTTGAAAAATTCTCTTGGGCTTTGCCTTTCCAGTCTTCAGCCATGCGCTTGACCTCCGCTGCAAGGGAGTGAGCCATCTCAACATCATTCTTCATATTCATGTGTAAAATAAGCTCATTCATAGAGTAACAATACTCAATGAAAGGCTTCAGTGCTTTCTTTTCCTCCGCTGAGGCTTGTTCAAGGTGGCTTAGGATGCCACTGAAAATAAGCAGAGCTTTATCACTCAGATTTGAGCGATCTTCAATACGATTTTCCTCAGCTGCTTTTGCCGCTTTTGCAAGGTACTTTGAGCCTCCTTCAAGGTAAAAGGAGATAGCTTCTTCAGGATTCTTGAATTGAGGCAGCGTTTCTTTCATGGACGCATAGGCTTTATTGTAAAGATTTACACTCATATCATGGGTTCCTTTTATTTTTATTGGCTATGCAGCAGCGGCAGCATAACTTTGCTGTTCAAAGGTTCGGACCTGATTCCCAACGGCTAAAATGGTTTGGATCATTTGAATGGCGGCTGTTAATCGCCTTTCTAATTGGGCTAGCTTCTTTGCACCAACCTCTTTAAGGCGCTCAATTCTAGCTTCTTGATCTTTAATTTTTTTTGTGAAGGATTCGTGTTCTTTTTCAAGAACCCCCCCTGGACCTGTGGTGCGCTTGACGAACCCCACACCTTCATCGGCAATGCCTTGACTAAGAGTCATGGTGGTATTCACACTTTGACCATTGACGAGGGTTGTATCATAGTAGATTTTAAAATCCGCATAAATAGAATCGGGGTCTCCCTCAAGGGTGATATAGCCATTGGTCACATCTTCCACAACATTTAGGGCAGCAATAGCCCCTGTGCTTCCGGCGTAATCAAAGGTTGCACTTAAAACACCCCCCCCATCTTTGGAAATGGTGACGGTCATGGCATTGCTTGTGAGGTCGCTCGGAATGGTTGCGGGATGTTCTGTGGTTGAAATTTTAGGATTTGTTGAGGCCTCGCTATAGGCAAAGAAGTTATTAACGGAGCTAAAGTCAGTAGATAGAGCTTCGCTTAATTTTTTTACATCTAAGGAAAGACGGTTTTTTTCTATGTTGAGGCCAAAATCAGAGGCTTTGGTACCGGCAACATTTTTTGCCACGGAATCGCTCAGAAAACGTTCAATATCTTGAACAGCCGAGTTAGAAGCAAGGAGTGCAACTTTAATTTTACCTTTCTCTTCCTCTGAGATGTCATAGGAATCAAGATCAAGGGAGGTGTATTTCCCAATGGTATCCAAAACCTCATTATGACTCTCAACCCAGGCACTCATTTTCTCGGTAATATCAAGGGGAGAGTGGGCAATGCCAACGGTCACCGTTTGCGTAGGATCACCTGTGGGTTGGGTTTGTTGAAGAACCGTTAAGGTCATATCAGGCAGAATAATTGTGTTTGTGTCGTGCTTGCTGGGTTCTCCTCGGAAGATAATATCTGCTTGGAGATCTGTTGCAAGGGCAACGGATGTAGCAGGAATTTGCGTTGCATCCCCCCCTGTAATATTTTTTACAAAGGCAACAGGGGTTGAAAAGGCTTTGGCATCAAAGGAGAGTTTGTAGCCAACCCCACTGGGAATTAAACTGGCATTAACCCCTGTGGCATCGCTTTGTGCATCCACAAGGTTTTCAATGTCTTTTGCGGTCATGGTCCCATCAAGGGTGAAGACGATATCAGGACTGATACCGTCCACATGGGGGAAGGTTAAGGTGCCGGTAATACCAAGGGCCGTTGTGCTTTCATCGGGCACAAGGGTTGTCGCTTTGACCGCATCTCTTTGGGCGGCTTTTGTGATGCTGATATCAACTTCCGTTGGATCAACACCGGAATTGAGCATGACTGTAAAATATTCGGAACCGGCATTTCCGTTGATAAAGCTATAGCTGGGTGTGGTAAAGCCAAAGACACCGCTTTCTCCGGCAATGATAGAGCTGCCTCGTAAATCTTTCAGGGTTTCGAGGTATTTATTTAAGGTGAGTTCTATTTCAGAAACGGCTTCATGGCGTTCGTTTGTAATATCTAAGCGCTCCTGGGGTTTGATGAGGCTTGCCTCAACACCTTTTTGGACAGCCTCAATGACTTTTCCTGTATCAAAGCCAGCAACAGACACACCTGCCTTGACAGCACCGGTTTTTTCGTCTCGCATGATGTTACTAACAGTTGAATCAGCCGCACTTACCATAGGATAGTCCTCATTTTAAAAGGCTTTTTCTGCCACTTCCCCCGATTTTAAAACCCCTTAAGATGTCTTTATATAAGGGTTTTTTACCGTAGCAAGGGTTTCCATTTGTGCGCCGACTTGAACTTTTGCAGAAGAATTAAGGGGTAGTTTATTCTCTGTTTTAACGCCAGTTTCGTTAAGGCTTACCAAAACAGTCCGTCCATCTGGACTTTGGCGTACATGGGACCTTGGAAGGTCAGATTGCTGGACTGTGCCCCCCTGAATTTGACGAGCCACAATTGTTTTGTCCGTAGACGTTGGAGCAAGACTCAATTTAGGATCTGCTTTTGCCTGCATTTTCTTAGACCCTGCGGGTTCAAAACCATGGGTAATAGGAGGAGGCGTTGTAATATTAGCTGTCATTTTAAACTCCCTAAGCTTTCGCTTTTATATACCTTTTTTAGATATGATCGTTTCTTTTTTTGTTCTTACATCCCTCATAAAAAGGGGTTTTTAAACTCTCATTTTAATCCGGTAATGGCGCCAACCCTTTTTAGAGCCAGCGCCTTTTTTACCGATAGAAATTAGCCTTTACAAACCTTAAGCTTGTTGAGCCAATTTCAAAAGTTGGGCGCTTTGTTGCAAAGCTTTACCTTGAGCGATGTTCGCAATTTCAGACATAACCTCAGCAAGCTTTTGGTCAGTGATTGCCTTTGCAATATGCGCATCACGGTAGTTAGAGGCCGCCGCATTCAAGTTTTCACTTGTTGTTGACAAGTTCCCTTGAATCGCTTCAAGGTTAGCTTGTTGCGCACCTAACTGAGCGTACAAGGTGTTGATTGAGCTCATAGCCTCTTTAATAGACGTTGACGCAAGAGCCGCATCGGCTTTTGTTGCAAGGCTAATGGCATTCAGCTTTAAACCAGAAGACCCAAGCAAAGCCATTGTCGCACCAGAGAAGGTCGCTGTTGTTGTATCCGTTGACAAGGCACCTGTTTGAGAGGTCAATGTCACGGCAGCACCTTGATCAACATCAACAATGATTTGCGTTATGGGTGTTGCAAGGGCAAAACCAGCAGCAAGGGCAATGGAGAAGCCATTGTCAAAGTTAACGGTTTGAGCACCAGCAACCACAGTTTCTGAGAAAACACGCCCTGCAGAGTCTTGAACTTCAAGCTTATTGGAGTTCGCCGCATAACTGATGGCATAAGTACCAGATTCTGTTGTTGTTGACACGCTTGCAGATGTAAAGCCACCGTTAGCAGCTGTTGCAAGGGATGTAACTTGAGCTGGTTGAATACCACCCTGCAATTTTAGAGCTTCTTTAAAAGCTAACTGTACTTGAGCGAGTTCTGCAGTTGTATCGATGTCTGTAACGTCAGCTGCAAATGTCATTGCAAAGATGTTATCAGAGTTAGTTGTACTAACCAATTTTAAAACAGCGGCTGCTACAGGCGTAACAGATTTTGCTTCAAAGGTTTGATCACCAATAGTAACACTGAAATCAAAGGCGTTTGTTCCATTGTTACTTACACTAGAGGCACTAGCAACACCACTGATGAAACCTTGAGACGCGGCGTTAGCACCAGCAGCAAAAGAGTTCGCATGTGTTCCAGAAACAACGTTTGTGCCAGACATGGCAACGGCTGCGGCAGTTGAGATTGTACCGGCACCACCTGTGAGAAGCTTCACACCATTCCAGTTTGTGGTTGTTGCAATTGTTTCCGCACCAGACCTCAAGTTGCTCATAACGTTATGAATTTGAAGGCGCTCTTTTGGACCAATATCTTCAGAGTTTGCTTGGGCAGCCAAGGCATCCATTGTTGATAATGTATCACGAATGTTTGCAAGGGCACCTGTTGCCACCTGAATCACCGCGGACATATTTTTCGCGTTCACACCGGCTTGGGCAATCACTTGGTTGAGGGATTCCATTTGAGACGCAAGGGCTTGGTCAGAAGGTTTGACCGACGCTTTGCTCGCTGCTCGCCCAGAAGACAACTGAGCTGTTGCTGTAGCCCCTTTTTCTTGGTGAAGTTTTTGTTGGTTCATCGCCTGCATGGCGCCACTGTTAAATAGACCTGTTGTAGCCATTGTCTTATTCCTTTCGCTTCCTGCGTTATTGAAAGAGCCTACCTGGCTCCTTTTTTTGAAGACATTATTGCCCTCGTTAACTTATATGCAGCTTGCGTGCCAAGTTTGAAGAAAAATAACAAAGCATTGAAAAATAATGTTTTTTATATTTTTTTCCTCTTGAGGGAGCTATAAAAAATGAAAAATAGTCTCTTTTAAAGGAAATAACCCGGCAAAAGTTACCCCCTTAACCCTTTGACGTCTTCAACAGGAGGCAATTTTTACCTACTGGATGTCTTTTTTTTGCAAAAACTTGCTTTTTTTTTATAAACCGAGTGATGATTCTCGTGTAAGGGGAAAGGACTGGTTTTATGTTTTCTGAAGATATAACCGACGACCGAGATGAAAAAGATAATGAAAAAGAATTTGAGGAGCTTTGCAAGCGCTTTTATAGGGCTGGAAAACTTCTCGAGCTTGATCAGTATTGCGATTCTCTCCTTTATCGCTGGGATAGGCACGCGCGCGCAAATCAACGGGTTCCTGGCGGTAAGTGGAGGGCATGGCTCATTTTGGCTGGCCGAGGCTTTGGAAAAACAAGGACTGGTGCTGAAACCTTACGGCAATGGGTGCAAAGTGGACAGGCGCACCGTATTGCTTTAATTGGCGATACGGAAAGCGAGGTTCGGGATGTGATGATTGAAGGGGAAAGTGGATTGCTAGCGGTTCACCCTCCCGAATCGCGACCCACCTATGAACCGTCAAAGAGGCGGATTAGTTGGCCAAACGGTGCTGTGGCAACGGTTTTTAGCGCTGAGAACTATGAGCAATTACGGGGACCACAGTTTGACTGTGCTTGGATTGATGAGCTATGTAAGTTCAAAAAAGCCGAGAAAGTCTGGGATCAGTTAAACTTTGCCCTTCGGCTGGGTAAGCATCCCCGTGTTATTCTCACCACAACACCGCGGCCAACTCCTCTTTTAAAGGAACTGATTCAAGGAGAAAAAAAAGGCGATGTTTATGTCACAAGGGGCACAACCTTTGAGAATATAAACAATTTATCGCCTTCTTTTATTCATTTTATGAGGTCAAAATATTTAGGCACAACCTTGGGAGAACAAGAACTTAAAGGACGTGTGCTTGATCAGATCGAAGGAGCCTTGTGGAACCATGCCTTATTAAGCGATGCCAGTATGAGGCGTGATGATATGCCTGATTTAACACGCATTGTTGTGGCCGTTGATCCTGCTGTGACAAGCCATGGGAAAAGCGATGAAACAGGCATTATTGTGGCCGGCATGGATCGGGAAAATCGCGGCTATGTGCTGGATGATTTAAGTGGTAAATACTCGCCGACCCAATGGGCAAAGGTCGCCATTGAGGCTTACCATCGCTATCAAGCCGATAGCATTGTTGCTGAAGTCAACCAAGGGGGGGATATGGTTGAAACCATTATCCGTAGCCTCGAAGACACAATCCCCTTTCGAGGTGTTCATGCAACCCGCGGGAAAGCCCTTCGAGCAGAGCCCGTTGTCTCCCTTTATGAGCAGGGCCGTATTTATCATCGTAAGGGAGATCAGCTCAAAGAACTCGAACAACAAATGCTGGACTATGCCCCTGGTATTAGTGGAAAATCACCGGACCGCCTTGATGCTCTTGTTTGGGCAATCACAGAGCTTTTGCTTCCAACGGATCTTAAAATCAAACCCCGCATTATTGCTTTTGACTAAAGGGGGTTGTTCATTTTTTATTACTGTTTTATAAAAATAAAAGGCCTCTTTTTCAAGTATAAAAAAATACGGATCACTATCATGATAAAAGACTCTTTCGGACTTGTGCCGGCATTTTTAATGATGTCATTATCATTCGTATCAGCTTCTGAACTGGGGGGAGATGATAGTATTGGGGATCAAAAAGAAAGAGCGCTTTCTAAAAGGCGTCTACTCTATCAATCTGTGGTTGATGATACAGCTCAATCTGATGAGGAAAAAGCAAAGGCGCATTGCTTTTTAGCGATTATGACAGCTCAACAGCGAGGCCCTGAAACTTCTTCTTATCAAGAGGCACGGGAAACATTTCAAAACCTTCTTAAAGAAGGGCTTCTTTCGGATATTATGAGAGGGCAAGCTTATTTTTTCTTAGCAATGATGGATCATTTAGGGCAGGGGCTTGAGGAGGCAAATTATAAGGCGGCTAGAGAAAATTTTTACTCTGCTGTGAAAATTTTTTCTGTGCTGGAAAAAGAGTTCTCTTCTGCATTATTATCTCCTCAAAAAGCCCATGCTTACTATTCTTTGGCGCAGATGGATTATCAGGGACAGGGAATTGAAAAACCTGATTACTCAAAGGCCTATGTTTATTGTGAGTTGGCTTTTTCTACGGGGGCTTTAGCAAAATCAGATCTATCTAACGCTCATTATATTTTTGGACGTATGAATTATAATAAAGAAGGTATTCCGGCTATTAATTATCACAAAGCAAAGTTATCCTTTGAAAAAGCCATTGAGATCGGCGGTCTTTCCGTTGAGCTGGAAGGAAAGATTCTCGTAACGTTAGCTGACATGCATTTTCGGGGGAGAGGAATGGATAAGGTTAATTATATTGGTGCACGCTATTATTGTGACAAAGCCTTAAGTAATGAAAATTTAACCCTTGATTTAAAAGCGCATGCGCAGCTCATTTTGAAAAAAATAAGTCAAGAGGAAGAAAGCTCTAGTTCTGCTGAAGAGTCAGGTAATGATCAAGAATGGGATTAGTCAGCCCTCTTTTAAGACAGTTGTCCACATGATTGGTAAAGCGGCTAAGATGCTGCCCTTGCCTGGGACAACAAAAAAGCAAGTGTTTGATATAAAAAACATCTTGCAAGTTTGAGCCCAGTAGGGTAGTTATTAACTCATGTCTGGGTCCCCATCGTCTAGAGGCCTAGGACACCGCCCTCTCACGGCGGCAACAGGGGTTCGAATCCCCTTGGGGATACCACTTGTATCTTTCCAGACATAAAACTTTCCCGAATTCTTAAGATGAATCAGAAATAAGTTACCTAGGGTGACGGTAATAACCTTGTATCTGAATAGAAATCTGAGGCAAAAACAAAAAATCTTCTGAAAGTTTTGCCCTCGAAGGGGCATTTTGTTGAAAATATCAAATTGAACGTACAGCATTAGATTTACCCTGACCATGCATCCTTGCTATGAGTTTTTTCCCGTGATATACTTTATACAAAAAGGAAAACAGGATGAAAAAAATACTTATAAAGGCAGTTTTCTCTCTATTAGTCTTTGCCTTCTCTTTTAAAGTAACCGCCTCAGATAAAGGGGCTGATACCGGTAATGCCATGGAGCTATGGTCAAAATATTGGGTGGAAATCCAAAGTGATAATAAGAGGTTCAAGGGAAAACATTCCAAAGAATTCTTCGATGCCTTTAAGACAAAACAAACCCCCCGAATTACATTGGTGACATGCTCTGATTCTCGTGTCCAAGTTACCGCATTTGATGAAACTTCTCAGAATGATACCTTTGTGATTCGTAATGCTGGAAATCAGATACAAAACACTTTGGGATCGGTTGAATACGGCATTGATCACTTACATTCAAAAATCTTGCTGATTGTTGGTCATTCTAGATGTGGTGCGGTTAAGGCTGCTCAAGGGGATTACAGCGCTCTAAGCCCAGCCCTAAAAAAAGAGTTAGATTCGTTGAGTTTTGATAAGGCTTTGGATCTGCATAAAGCTGTTATCGATAATATTAATGAGCAAGTGAAATTTTCTATGGAACATTTTAAAAGCAAGATAAAAAACAATGAGCTCGTTGTCGTGGGTATGCTTTATGATTTCACAGGTGACTATACAGGCCAAAAGGGAAGTGTGAAGTTGCTCAGCCTCAACGGAAAAAGCACAGAGAAATAAAGGGGTCGTTTGCAAAAATATAAAACACTGCGGCAAAAAAAGGGCTCATGCAACAGGTGGAATCTTTTTGGAGCGACTATATGTTCTGTCTTTCTGGTTCTTTTTTTATATACTATATTAGCTCTATATTGAAACCACTGGCATATCTTTATCTTTAAACACCTCCAAGTTTTCATTGCTTTCTAACCACCACCGTTTTATGGGAATATATTGCTAGCTTATTCAAAATATCTCCCTTAGCCAGTTGACTTTAGAGCTCTTCAGCCTTTAACAAAAGAACTGCGCGCTCTATTTGAGCATTTCCAAAATCACTATTGATATAGTCTTGCGCAATTTTTTCCATTTCTTCAAAAGCTTCTGGTGTTGTGACATCAAGGGAGACTGGGGCATCAAGGACAGGGTTTAATCGAACAAAATTTTGTCGATGAAGTTGTTGTAAATTTTGCACCTGGAGTTTTGCTCTATCTTGGATCATCATCGTTGTAATGCGCGGTGCCCAATCAAGGTATCCCATGCTTTTTGATTGTTGTCGCGTTAGGGTTGTATGATAAGTGCCCGTCCCAATAGAGATGATTTTAAGATTATCTCGAACAGCTTTGTAATGATCGTCTCCATAAAGGGAAATGATCTGGGAAATGGCTGTTTGGGTTGGCATATTGGCAATAGTACCCCCATCAATTAAAGACTGGTCTTTAAAACCAAAAAAAGGTTTGAAATAGGTGGGTGCACTGGAACTTGCCCGTGGAACAGTCCATAGGGGAATTTCTTGTTGTTCTGGACGGGCTGAATTAAAGATAACAGGTCCTGGTTCTCTATCTTTACTCCCTTCAATATCATTGGATAAGACCACGATATCACGTTTTAAATGGGCAAAGGTTTTGTCCGTAAAGTGTTCCTTTAGGGCCCTCACAAAAGCTGTATCATCGTAAAGTTCTCCGCGGAAGGCGCAGGCACGGCCCCACCAGCTTTTTTGAAAAATTTTAGGCCCTTCTTCTACATAAATGCTTTTCAGGTGTTCCGATGAGATGTTATTGGCATAACCTGTGGCAAGAATAGAACCCGTTGACGACCCTGCGAACCATTCTACCCCATCGGATAATGTCTCCCAACCCAAGCGCTTTTTTATTTCTTTGGCTATTTCAAGGGAAATGACACCCCGCATTCCCCCGCCATCAAAAGTAACAAGGCGTAAGCTTGGTTCTGCCTCTTCTGCGACCATCCGCACTAAATGCCGAGAGGTAAAGGCAGGCTGAAAAGAAAAAAGGACAATGATAAAAATGAAAAAAAGGTGATAAGATTTTCTGTGAATAATCTGCATGATAAACGCCCCTTATTTACGCAACTGGTCAGGTTCGTGGGTATTCTGGCAAAAACCTGTCTTTAAAGATGATCATGTTAATATTAAACTTTTGTCTATAATTTACTAACAAAATATTAATTTGTTGAAGTGTTACAATTTTTATGCAACTGTCATTTTTATTGTATTATATAAATTTTAAAGGTAAAAAAATGAAAAAAATCTTCTTTCTTATGGCTCTAAGTGTTTTTGTGACTCAGCCTGCTTTTTCAAGCTCTCTAGAATTGTTTGAAACACCTCTATCTGATCCCGAGTTTGAAAGGCCAAAAGTTGGACAAAGAGCTTTTGGTGTAACAAATTCCGTCTCAAAATGGGCACCTTCTTTATCTCCCATTCATGAAGATGAGGAAGATGAGGAAGATGAGCAAGAAGAGGTTATTTCACCACCGACTCGTTTGGGCATTGCCAGAAGAGGGTTGCCAACCATTGTTGAAGCGGATGAGGAAGAGGAGGAGGCCGCACGGAAAGCTGCCATAGAATCCCATACTCTTTTTGTGCCTAAAAGAAGGATTTACAAATCCTCAAAACGTAAAAATTAGAGAAAATTAGGGGGTGAAAAACACCCTTTACCGCTTTCTGTCAGGCCTGCAAAATCGCGACCCTTAGTCCATTTGCAGAGAGTCCATTTGCAGAGATTCCCATAGTCATTTACTCTTCGTCGAATTTTCGATCAAAAAGGTCGTGGAGAGCTTGAAAGAGCTCTTGGGCTTGGGGGCCTTGGGCGTGGATTTCCACCCGGGCGTCTTTTCGAGCGGAAAGCATTAAAAGGCCCATGATGGACAAGAGAGGTACGGTCATATTTCTGTAAGAAATGGTAGCCTCAACATCGAATGGTTCCGCTGTTTGAACAATTTTAGCAGCAACCCGGGCATGGATTCCCTTCATATTTTTGAGGTCAAATAACCGTTTTTCAGGGAGGGGTTGGTTGTCTTTTATCATTGTTCTTTTTATGCAGATTCCTCAAGAAGCTTTCCAGCAACATTAATATATTTTCGGGCTGCTTCTTGGGCTTGTTCTACAGCGTCGCTAAGGCCTACTTTCCTACGAATGCTGGCAAGCTTAATGAGCATGGGGAGGTTGACTCCGGCGATCACTTCAACATTGGCTCTGTCTAATAAAGAGAGGGAAAGATTGGAGGGTGTTCCACCAAACATATCCGTTAAGACAACAACGCCGTCTTTTCCCTCTTCATCTTTAAAAAGATCGAGGAGTTCTTGGCGCTTTTTCTCCATGTCATCTTGAGGGTGGATGCAAAAAGCAAAGGTCCTTTCTTGAGGACCCATAACATGTTCGAGGGCATTAACAAATTCTGTTGCAAGATTTCCGTGGGTAACAATGACAAGTGAGAGCATTAAAAAATTTCCTATTTTATCTTTCTTATTAAACCTGAAAGAGTGGATTTTGAAAAGAGATTCTATATGATAAGATGAAAATGATAATAAAAACAGGGTTTTTCTAATATGAGTGATGGATTAGAGTTTGATGTTGTGATTGTGGGTGCCGGCCCAGCAGGGCTTTCAGCAGCTATTCGCTTGAAGCAATTGGCACAAGAACATAAAAAAGAAATCAGCGTTTGTGTCCTTGAAAAGGGCTCAGAGGTTGGGGCTCATATCTTGTCAGGAAATGTTTTTGAAACCCGTGCACTGGACGAGCTTATCCCCAATTGGAAAGAGCTTGGCGCCCCTTTAAAGGTCAAAGTTCAACAGGACCAGTTTCTTTTTCTAACACAAAAAAGCTCCTTCAAATTACCCACACCACCTCAAATGCATAATAGGGATAATTATATTATTAGCCTTGCTAACTTGTGCCGTTGGTTATCCCAACAGGCTGAGGGAATGGGTGTTGAAGTCTACCCAGGTT
>CAXBEY010000037.1:0-13760 GCA_963974885.1 uncultured Alphaproteobacteria bacterium | reverse complement strand
GCACTATAAATTTTAAGGCGGTTCCGTATAATGTTAGGGTTTTGCCTTAAAGAGTCTAGGGTGCTATCTGCCATGAGCGCTACTTTTTGCGGGTCAAAGTTATGAAAGGCTTCTTTGTACCCAGAGCGCTTTTTTAAAATTGTTTCCCAATTCAAGCCGGCCTGAGCCCCTTCAAGCACAATCATTTCAAAGAGTTTTCGATCATTGTGCACGGGGATTCCCCACTCATAGTCATGGTACCTAGCATAAATATCCTGCCCGGGCTTATTGCCAAAACAACGCTGTTTTTTTAAATTGTTTGTCATTGTGACGAACCTTAGTTTGTTATGTTTATAAAAATATAATATTTAAAATGAACATATTAGATTGTTTTTTCAGTTTGATTCGTATATAAGTTAATATGGGTTTCGTTATTTTCCTATTTGTAGGACTTTTACGGACTCTTTTAGCCTTCTTGATGTAAATCGAGAAATTATAATTATATACTAAGGAATTCACTAATGACAACAGGCACAGTTAAATGGTTCAATGCCAACAAAGGTTACGGCTTTATTTCTCCTGATGAAGGAGATCAAGACGTTTTTGTTCATATTACGGCACTTGAATCTGCTGGAATCAGTAAGCTTGACGACGGACAAAAAGTAAGCTACGAAATTACGAACAACAGAGGTCGTGATTCAGCGACTGACATTCAATTAATTGATTAATTATTTTTTAAGTTAGTTTTCTAATTTTTTAAGTTTCTATTATATTGCCGCACTTTTTTGAAAGTGTGGCTTTTTTTTGCCCCTTTCCTTAGAACTTTCCATTGACAATGCAGCCCCAGAGAGATATCAATGAATCAGCTTTTTTAAAAAAAAAGCCCCTGCGGAGGGGTGGCCGAGTGGCTGAAGGCGGCGGTTTGCTAAACCGTTATACGGGTAATACTTGTATCGTGGGTTCGAATCCCATCTCCTCCGCCATTTTTTCTTAAATTCTTCTTTTCTGTTTGCCCTCTAATTTCCCCTTTTTTGTTCCGGTGACTTACTCTTCCTGCGCATTCCGCTGCTCATCACACATAATTCAATAGCATTTCTCAATAACCGCTTAAGGTCTTTGTGATAGACACGACTTCAGAAAAAGACACTGTTACCTCATTTTAAGTTGATGATGTCGAATGTGGCTCTGGTGATAAAAAGGGATTTTAAGAAAAATCTGTGGACCTTAAGGAAGAAGTGTCGTAAATATAGTAGGGGGTCATTTTCTTTTCAAAAGACTACTTTTGAGTTTTAAAGAATATGGTTTACAAATTATTTTAATTTTTTAAGTGAGTTTCCAAATGTTGAGAAAACTAAAGTCTTACTTTTCATCCAATGTTGCCATTGATCTTGGAACGGCCAATACCCTCGTATATGCAGAAAACCAGGGGATCGTCTTGAACGAACCCTCTGTCGTCGCGATTATAGAGAGTAAAGGTAAAAATCGCGTTTTGGCTGTTGGTAATGAAGCAAAGCTTATGGTAGGACGTACCCCGGGTAATATTCAGGCTATTCGCCCTTTGCGTGAAGGTGTTATCGCTGATTTTGATGTCGCTGAAGATATGATCAAATATTTTATTCAACGGGTTCAAAAGCGTCGTAACTTTATTAGTCCTCAAGTCATTATTTGTGTCCCATCGGGGTCAACAGCCGTTGAAAAGCGAGCCATTCAAGAATCCGCTGAAAGTGCGGGAGCTCGGCGTGTTTTTTTGATTGAAGAACCCATGGCTGCGGCTATTGGAGCAGGACTTCCTGTAACAGAGCCTTGTGGCTCTATGGTTGTTGATATTGGAGGGGGGACAACGGAAGTTGCTGTTATTTCCCTTGGAGGTATTGTCCATGCTCGCTCTGTGCGTGTTGGGGGGGATACCATGGATGAAGCTATTATTGCCTATATCCGCCGTCACCATAATCTCTTGGTTGGGGAAAGTATGGCCGAGCGGATTAAAAAGTCAATTGGATCAGCTATTAAGCCTGAAAAGGGTGTGGGAAAAACCATGGCTATCAAGGGCCGTGATCTTGTGAATGGTATCCCCAAAGAAATCATCATTGACGAAAAACAAATCGCAGAAAGTCTCCATGAGCCTGTGATGGGCATTGTGGATGCCGTCCGCATTACCCTTGAAAATACGCCGCCAGAATTGGCCGCCGACATTGTTGAAAAAGGCATTGTTATGACGGGTGGTGGATCGTTGCTTCATAATTTGGACCATGTGTTGCGAGAAGCAACAGGGCTACCTGTTTCTATTGCAGATGATCCGTTGTCTTGTGTGGCTCTTGGAACAGGAAAAGCCCTTGAACAAATAAAAGCTCTAAGGGATGTGTTAATCCGCATGGTCTAATGGGTTTTTTTGATTTGGTATTGAGCAATGCTCCTCACAAGTAAATCATCGCTAAAAGCAACTCGCCGGCATTTAAAGCGCTTTCGCCTTATGCCGGCCTTCTTATTTTTTGCCATTATAGGTTTAATTGCGGCTCTTGTTTTAGACGGGGATCGGGTGAAGCGAAATCTTTCAACGTTTGCCTATGATACAAGTGCTTTGTTTTTATCTCTTATGGAAAGTCCGTTTTCTAATTTTGAGGGGTATAGGAAAAATTTTAATCGCCATCTGTTAATGCAAAAAGACGTCGACTCCCTTGAACGCATTGCATCACAATTAAGGTCGTCAAAAAATCAGCTCCGTGGCCTTGAAATTAGAAATAAAGAGCTGAGAGATTTGCTTTCCCTTCAGGCTTCTGGAGATACCTTTGTAACGGCGCCTTGTTTTGGGCAAAATGCTTTTTTGAAATCTCAAGCTCTTTTTGTCAGAGCTGGAAATAAAAGCGGCATTCAGCGTTTTGATGTGGCTCTCAGCGAAGGTGCAATTATTGGTCAGGTGGATCGAGTTGGTGGCAAGGTCTCTCGTGTTCTATTAATAAGTGATCCCCAATCACGTATACCTGTGGAGTGTGACATAACCCACGAAGAAGGTATTCTTTATGGTGTAGGTAATGGTGAAATGTGCCTTAACTTTGTGAAAAACCCTCAAAAACTTCAAAAAGGAGAACTTGTTTTTTCCTCCGGTGTAGATGGGTATTTTCCTAGGGGAAAACCCATTGGGTCTATATCAAGGATTGAAAACAACCAAGTTTATGTGGCACCTTTGGTTGATTTTAAAGGTTTGCACTATGTGCAAATTCAAAAATCACATGGGGGAGAAGGGGAGTAATAAGCATAATGGTTAATATAAAAACCCTTTTTATTCGCAATATGAATCAGGTTCTTTTCGCTCTTTTAGTGATGACAATTCTTTTTGTGTCTGCGGCTCTGTCTCTCATTCCTTTGCCCCTCTTTTTTAGAGGTCCCCCCTTTTTTGTGCATTTTTATGCTATCGTTTGTTTTGCGGCCCTGCTTTATTTGCCGCCTAGATTTTGGTTTTGTTTTTTATTGCCGAGTCTCTGGCTGGACCTGATGCTAGAAATGTTTTTAGGGTGGCATATTTTCTTAATTTCCTTGCAGTATGGCGCTATTTTTTTTATGAAAAGATTTTTAAAGGACTCTAGTTTTTTATCCCATTGGATCGTTTTTAGCGTTTCTTATCTTTTTCTTTATGGCCTTTTAGATGCTTTTGGTCTTTATCAAGGGTTCTTAACGATTTTGCTATATCCTCTTTTGTTTAATTGGCTTGTGAGGTTTTTTTCTAGGTTTAGGTGGATGAACCATGGCTAGAAGAAGAAAGAAGGACAATCCCTTTGTTTCTGAAGATCAACGTTTTTCAAGGCGAGCCCTTGTCCTTGGGGGAATTCAAGGCGTTCTTGGTTTGTCCCTTATCGGGCGATTGGCCTATTTAGGAAGCTATAAAGGCTCTACCTATAAATCCTTGTCCGATGATAATCGTATAAAAGTGCAATTTCTATTGCCAAAACGCGGAGTCATTAAAGATCGCCTCGGAAAAGTCTTGGCCGATAATCAGCAAACCTACCGTTTGATGATTGTGCCTGATCAAACAAAAAGTGTGCGCGCCACCCTCGAAGCTTTCTCTGCCCATTATCCTCTTGATCAAGAGGATATTGAGTTACTTGTTCAAAATGTACGTTATAAGCCAAAGTTTTTAGCCTCAACCGTTATTGATGGGTTATCGTGGAAGGAAGTATGTCGCCTTGAAGTAGCTATCAGGGACTTTCCGGGGTGTTTTATTGAACGGGGTTGGTCGCGTTTTTATCCTTATGGGCTGGCCACAGCTCATCTCATTGGTTATGTGCAAACGCCATCACGGGATGACCAAAACAAAAATTCTCTTCATCGTTTAGCTGATTTTCGCTTAGGGAAGTCAGGTATTGAAAAGAAATTTGATGACCTTTTGAGAGGGCGGGTGGGTTATCGCCGCATTGAGGTGAATTCACGAACCAGAACCGTTCAAGAGTTAGCTCGTCAAGAGAGTCAGCCTGGTTTTGATACAACCTTAACCATAGACTTAGAGTTACAAAACTATGTGCAAGAGCGCATGGCCAAAGAGCAAAGTGGAAGCTGTGCTGTTTTGGATATTCAAAGCGGAGCCGTGCTCGCCTTAACCTCATCCCCTAGTTTTGATGCGAATTTATTTACCAATGGTATTCGCTCAAAGGACTGGAAGGAATTAGCCTCCAACCCCTATGGGTGTTTGCACAATAAATCTATCCATGGTCTTTACCCTCCGGGTTCTTTGTTCAAAATGGTCGTCGCGTTGGCAGGTTTTGAATCGGGCATCGTCTCACCAAATCATTCTGTCCATTGTGCGGGGCATATTGACGTTGGGGGCCATCGCTTCCATTGTTGGCATAAGCATGGAGGCCATGGTAGGCTTTCTATTATTAATGCTTTAGCCCAATCTTGTGATGTTTATTTTTATGAAGTTGCGCAACTTATTGGGGCCGGTCCCATCAAAGCTATGGCTCTGAAGCTTGGATTTGGCCTTGAAAGTGGCATAGAACTTCCCTATGAAAAATCCGGCCTCATTCCAGATGCTGCATGGAAAAAACAAGTGCGCGGTAAGCGTTGGGTTCGAGGAGATACCATCAATCTGAGTATTGGACAAGGAGCCATGCTCGCAACACCCCTGCAACTAGCGGTGATGACAGCACGATTGGCTAATCTTGAGGGCAAGGCCGTTAGGCCGACCCTATTGCATTCTCCTTCTGCGTCCTTTGAGGCTCTCACTATTAAAAAAACTCACCTTGAATTGATGAGAAAAGGATTGGATCAAACAGTGAATTCTCCCTATGGTTTAGCTTATCGAAATCGCATTACAGAGTCTGGTTTTTCCATGGCTGGTAAGACAGCAACGTGCCAAGTTAGGCGTATCTCTATGGCGGAACGCAAAAAGGGCATCATTCATAATAATCAGCGCCCATGGGCCCACCGTGACCATGCCCTTTTTTCTGGCTTTGCCCCAGCTCATAATCCAAAGTATGCCCTTGCGGTGGTTGTCGAACACGGTGGTTCTGGAGGACGTGTTGCGGCTCCCCTTGGCCACGATATTCTTTTAAAAACACAGAAAATCATGTCTAGAAAAGGCAAGAGCAGCAAGGGGAGGCTCATATGAGAATTCTTAATCTTGTTGAAAAAATAAAAGCTATTGAGACCCCTCTTTTGTTATCCATTGTTATTGTTGTTTTTGTGGGCCTAGCTGCCTTGTATTCTGCTGCAGGGGGGGATATTTCTCCGTGGGCATCAAAACAATTTATGCGCTTTATGGTCGGGTTTTTCTTGATGATCGTTGTTGCTTTGGTGGATATTCGTTTCTGGCGCACCTACTCTTATGTCTTTTACTTTTTCTCTTTGTTGCTGTTGGTTTTTGTAGAGATTAAAGGGCACATCGGTATGGGGGCTCAGCGTTGGATTGATTTAGGTGTCTTTAGTTTGCAGCCTTCAGAAGTGATGAAAGTAACGCTTATTATGGCTCTGGCCCATTATTTTCATGATAAAAGTCCCCTTGAGATTTCACGTTTGAAAACCTATATGTGGCCGCTGATTTTGATTGCCCTTCCCTGTGCTCTTGTGCTGAGGCAGCCAGATTTAGGCACGATGTTGATTTTGGCTGCAACGGGGGCTGTTGTGATTTTTATGGCGGGGATTCAGATGTGGAAGGTGATGACGGTTTTGGGCCTTGTGGGGGCGTCTTTGCCGGCCCTCTGGTTTAATATGCATGCCTATCAAAAAAAACGTGTGATGACTTTTTTAAATCCTGAAAATGATCCCCTTGGTAGTGGGTACCATATTATGCAATCAAAAATTTCCATTGGATCTGGCGGCTTTTGGGGCAAGGGTTTTTTGCAGGGCACTCAAAGTCAGTTGCAGTTTTTACCGGAAAAGCAAACGGATTTTATCTTTGCTCATTTTAGTGAAGAGTTTGGGGTGTTTGGGGGGAGTTTATTAATTCTCCTTTATGGGTTGATTATAGCCATAGCCCTCAAAATGACTTTTGACTGCAGGAGTTATTATGCACGGCTTTACGGCGTTGGTTTCACAGCCTTATTTTTCTTTTATGTCTTTATCAATATTGGCATGGTGATGGGTTTGTTGCCCGTTGTTGGGGTCCCCCTTCCTTTTATGTCTTATGGAGGAACGTCAATGCTTTCCCTGCTTATGGGTTTTGGAATTCTTTTTTCGGCGTCCGTTCATCGTCATTTGCGTTTTGGCCGCAGTTATAACCAAGATTACTAGCTGTTTTTTTGATAAGTTGACAATTTGGCACTATTTGACTTATTATTAAAGTTATGTATTATTTTTTTTGGAGTTGTGATTATGAAAAGTATATTAATTTTATCGAGTGTTTTTGCCCTTATAAATTTAAATTCTGCCTGGGGGTCCTTCAGTGATGGGGATAGAAAAGGGGGAGATGAAACACACAAACCTTTCAAAACAAGCTCTAACCCTAACATTATTGTGAGAGATGTTGAAACGATTGTTAAAAACCCAGTTTATGGTGAGAAAATTCCCAGTTCTAAAAGAAAGCCTTTGCCAGAGGCCGGAAGCAGCAGCACCATTGGCAATGACTCTGGCTCTGATGAGAAGGATACAAGAGAAAATCAATCCCCTCCCCACGTTCCTTTGCTTCGCCTAAAGCAGAAAAAATCACTTTCTTTTGAGGAGATGGAAAGAAAGGCAAGAAATAATGTGAACGACAGGGAAGATCGGCAAGGTTCATTCCGTCGAGATCAATATAAAGGGTTACTAGGAGAAACAAAGAAGAGTAAGTCATTTGCGGACAGACAACGCGATAAAAAAGAACTAAAGACCATTACCCCTGACCCCAAAAACCCTCGTTTTCAAGAGTTGTTCTTGGACTCTAATGAGGAACACGGTCTAAAACTAAGGAACATTAATATACGTCGTGAACTGGTGCGAGGAGATGAGGGCACAGGTGGTGGTGTGTCAGATGGCGGGGAAGATTTTTCTAGTTATGTGATAATATTGCAGGGTTTTTTTGGGACCATTGAACGGGAAGAATACGAACTTAAGAAACTGGAAGAAGCCCTTGCAGTATCAAAGACAGAAAAAGTAGAGCTGTTGCGAAGAGGCGTTGAGAGTGATATTGAAAAAGAAAAGAGCAATTTGATGGCCAATCAAGCCGTGAAAATTTCCCTGTCCCGTTCTGTCAATGCTTTGAAATTATTAGGAGTAAGGAAGGAGGTGCCCAAGGGAGCAAAAACAGGTTTAAAATCTGCTCAATCGTCTTTGGAAGAAGCTGAGACAAGAATCGCTAAGGCTAAAGAAAAAATCGAGGCTCTTCAGGAGTCGTTGCAAGCAATCAGAACTCCAGAAGATATTGAGCTTGAAATAAAGAGAACAACAAAAAGATTAAAATTCTTCATAGCTGAGGAAGAACGGACCATTAAGAGGCTGGGATTAGCAACAGGGATTTCCCTCAGTAAGTTAAAAAAACTGCCTCCCATTGCCCCTGAAAGACGCACGCCTGCTAATGCTTATTGGGATTAATCAGTATAAGAAGATCAAAAATGTGTGTTGTTTTCTATCAGGAGGTGGTGCCCGCGGCCAGACTCGAACTGGCACGCTCTAAGAGCGACAGATTTTAAGTCTGTTGTGTCTACCGATTCCACCACGCGGGCACATGGATAACCTATATCGAACAGGATTTTGATGCAAGAGTCTATAAATTTTTTTCCTGAAAAATCTTTAATCCTTTAGGATATAATATCGCGTCTCAAACTTTTTGGGATTGACTATAATACTCAGGATTGACACACTCATTTTGTTATAATCTTTTTAAATTCAGTTAAAAAAGGACGTCAAAATGAGCATTACTCTCCCTCAACTTCCCTACGGCAAGGACGCACTGGCCCCTCATATTTCAGCCAATACCTTGGACTTTCACCATGGCAAGCACCATGCAGCCTATGTAAACAATCTAAATGGCCTTCTCGAGGGAACGGACCTCGCCAACAGCTCCCTTGAAGATATTATCAAAACCGTGGCAGGAGATGCCTCAAAGGCGGGTGTTTTTAATAATGCAGCTCAAGTGTGGAATCATACTTTTTATTGGCACTCTATGAAAGCCAATGGCGGTGGTAAACCAACGGGCGCTCTTGGGGCAAAGATCGAAGCTGATTTTGGATCTCTTGAGGCTTTCCTGACACAGTTCAAGCAAGCTGGTGCGACTCAATTCGGGAGTGGTTGGGCATGGCTTGTTCTTGAAAACGGAACCCTTAAAATTATGAAAACAGCCAATGCTGAGACCCCTGTGACACAAGAAGGGGTGATACCTCTTATGACGTGTGATGTGTGGGAGCATGCTTATTATCTTGACTTCCAAAATCGTCGCCCTGATTATTTAACGACATTTTTAGACCATCTTGTAAACTGGGATTTTGCAGCAGAGAATTTTGAAAAAGCCGCTTAAGACTTAAAGATGATTTTAAAAGGAAAGCCTCGATTATGTCGGGGTTTTTTTATGGGTTTTACAAAACTTTGTAGCATTGAATATGTGAAGCAGCCTGTTTAATTTGAGCAATTTGTTGCGGAGGGAGGGGAACATACTTTGCAATGCCATTATCAAGGGCTTGTTTCATGAGGCAAATTCCTTTGTCAAATCCTGAAGGGTCTTGTAAATAATAAGCTCCTAAAAACCAAGGGGAGATGGGATCTGTTTTTCTTTTTGAGATAAAATAAGCCCCCAGTTTTTTCAGCTTTTCTCCTTGCTTTGTCACAAGAAGATATGAAAAATAGGGGGTGAAAAGATCAGAGCGATAGGGCAAATGTTGCGCCACAATCTGCGCTGTTTCATGCCATGCTTTTTCATAACGTGGGTCTGTTTCAAAAAGGGCTTTGGTTGCAGGGTGAGTGGCAAACTTCGACAGGTTATTGAGGCTCAGAATAAGGGAGGTAAGGCTACTTCCTTCAAGGATGTCCTTTTGAAGGTGGGTGGTGATCTTGAGGATGTTGTCTCCGGCTTCTTGTGTTTTTGGATGAGGGGCCTTTGAAAGATAAGCAAAAATATCCTGAGAGAGCCCTTGAACGATTTGTCTTGAGCGATGGGAGCCTGTTAAGTGGTCGTATAAAAGCCATTTTGTGGTTGTGATGTCGTCAATTTTTTGGAAAAGATCGCTGCCTGGTTTGCTGGCAACGTGCTTTGTGTATTGGTAAGCTGAGAGTCCTTGGGCAAGGGAGAGAGTAAAGAGAAGAGCGGCTGAGAAAAAAGCCCCCATGGGGAGGAGTTTTTTGGTCCATTTATCCCCTGGTGTTGCTGAGGGTGTTTTTGAGAAAAGGAGGCAATAAGCCAATGTCACTGCAATAAGAGTGTGGGGTAATTGGAACCAAAAAACGAGCAACGTACCAAGGGTAATAAGGAAGACGGTGCCAATGAATAGATGGGATTTTCTTAAACTTGAGATAATTTTATAGTAGAGGTAGCAAAAAAGCAGGACCCCTATCACGCCAAGGGCAAGGAAATACTCGAGAAAAATATTATGGCTATTGACCTGATCTCTGTAAACAAACTCCATAGTAGATTGGTGTTTGTCCCCTTCAAAGAGTTGAAAATCTTGGGTGAGGGTAAGGTTTGAAACCGCTGCATTGTTATAATCACCCCAGCCATTGCCAAAAAGAAATGAGGTGATTTTAGGTAGTGTCATCTCACCATAAAGATACTGAATAAAAGTAAATTGCCCAATATGAGCCCGACTAATAAGGCTCGAGAAGCTGGCTGGGAGAGAGTCTCTTGCAAAATTAGTGAGGCAGATAAGAAGGGTTAAGGTAAGAAGGCCTGCTCCTGCATAATAGGCGAGCCTTTTTTGTGGAGGGATTGATCTGAATAAAGGGAGCTTCAGAGCGCCATAGGTAAAAAGAGATAAGGCGAGCCCTATGTAAATGGTTGTGTTTTTTGCGTAAAAAACAATGAGTCCAATAATGAGTGTGAATAAGATGTCTAAGAAATGTCTCCTGGCAAAAGAGGGTCTTACATACCAATAAATAACCCCAAGGGAGAGGGCAAAAAAGGTGATGTAATCGGGGAAAAACATCGGAGCCCATTTCCAAAACTTTAAAGAGGGGGTAGGGGTGCCGTAGGCTCCTAGTATGGTCAGGGTAGATAGGGTTACGGCAATTATTGTTGGAACCCACAAAAGCCATTGTCTCAAAGGATGTGTTCGACCGACTAGAACAAAAAGAGGGGACAAAAAGAGGAGGCTTAAGTAAGTGGCAATGCCGTCTGCTAATTGGGGGCTGCCTGACCAAGATTGTAAGGGGGCTGCTTGGAAGAAAGAGATAACCATCGAGAGGATAATAATAGGAATCCAGCTCCACACAACGGGCATGGACCATAAATAGCGCGCGAGCTTTCTCTTTCTTTTAAATAAAACAATGTTCCATAGGGCAGCAAAACCACCAATGAGCCACAATCCTGCAGTAAGAAGCTCTAGTTGCGTGTACCAGCCATAACGAAAGGCCGGTAGCCCTAAGAGGGGGATCGACAGGGCAAGAGTAAAAAGAAGCCTTGTTAAGGCGGGGAAAAATAGCGCAGTCTGTTGTGTGGTTCGAGACGTGGTGCAGAGCATCTCGGGAGGGGCAGTTTGAGGCGAAGAGGTCATGTGTAATACCTGTTTAGAGTCATTGAAATTTCTTTCTCCTAGTCTATCGAAAATTTATATTTTTTCAATGACCTCTCTTTGTGAGGGGCTGAGTTTTGAGAGCCCTTTTGTGTGATAAAAAAATCACAATTTTAACTAATTTTATCTAAAAAGCCCTTTGAAATTTATCTTAAGGATAGTTGGGGTTACCTTAAAGAGATGCGCATTTATTTTTATGCACGCGTTCTATTGATAAAATATATGAGGAATAATAATGAAAAAGAATATAGTTAAGGCCCTGACGGCTTTGGCCGTCGTTGCATCTGCATCGTCTGCTTTTGCCGAAGGAAATCGCGAGGGTAAGATTTATACTCAAGCGGAAATTGATACATGGACAGAAGATCAAATTCGTTTTGCCCTAAATAATGGTGCACGCTTCCAAGCAGGCGCATGGGTTTATCAAGGTGATGCTGGTGTCGCAGCAGTCGCTGGTGATAATAGTGGTTATGTTTATATCAATGGCGATAGCGTTTATGCGGGTAATACTGCTGGTAACCAAAGCAGCTTAGTTGTTACAGAAGAGAAACTCACACGTGTTTCTATTGCTGCTGTAACGGATATTATCTCTGCCCGTCTTGATACACGTACAGGCCGTAACGGCGGTGCTGGTTCTGCTTCTATGAGCTTGCTTGACACCAACGGTGCAAATGGCGGATCTGCTGAAAACCCTTTTGGTGTTTGGTCACGTTTTGATTATACACGCATTGATGATTCAACATCTGGCGGTAAATGGGATGCCAATCTTTGGACATTAGCCCTTGGTGGTGACTATAAGTTTAATGATCGTTTCCTTGCTGGTCTTGCGTTAACTTATGGTTATGTCACAGGTGATACAGACTTTAACCACGGTAAAATCGAAGGCGATCATGCATTCGGTGTTGCGCCTTACTTAAATGTAATTGCAGCAAACTGGTTAGACTTTGATGCTATCTTTGGTTACGCGCGTGTAAACAAAGACCGTGAGCGCACACCCGTTGGTGGCGTGAAAGTAACCGCAAAAACTGATTCTAACCGTTGGTATGGAAGCTTTGCTGGTAATGCACACAAAACCATTAACAAGTTTGCCTTGTTGGGTCGCCTTGGCTATACCTATGGTCGTGATTCTCAAGATAGCTATACGGAAAGCAATGGAGATCGTTATGGTTCACAAGATACAACCGTAAGCCGTCTGTTCATCCGGTTGCAATCTGGTTATCAAGTTAGCAAAATGGTTACACCTTACCTCTTTGTCACTTATGACCATGATTTCACAATGACCAGCACAGGTCTTGATGATGGTATTAACAACGCTGCAACAGGTTATAGGAAGCCAAAACAAGATTCCGATAACTGGTATGGTGTCGGTGGTGGACTTTCCTTCATGGGAGGACGTAACTGGTCCGGTGGTGCTGAATATGGCTACAAAAGAACGAACGACATTAACCTTCACAATGTTAACGTTCGCCTCCGCTATCAGTTCTAATTGTTAGCCTAGGTTAAAAATAAAAAGCAGTGCTTTAGGGCGCTGCTTTTTTTTGCTAATTTAAGAGAGTCTTTTCAAAAAGGCCTCAGTTTAAGAAAGAGTCGTCAACGACTATCTCTTATGGTTTAGGAGAGATTGACGACGTTTGTGACCTTTTTGAAAAGACTCTAGAGCTATGCTCCCCACCTAGAAGTTGTTTTGATGTTTAGATTTTATAAAAAATATTTTCCTCTTGTAGCCCTTTGTCTATTAAGCGCTTGTGAAACCCATTATGGGGACCGCTGTATAGAGTCTATGGGAAAAATATCAGTGGAAAATCAGTTAACACCTCATGTTTTTGAAACGAAGAATCACAAAATTTTTGCCCTTCTTAGCCCTCAAAAACAAGATATAAACGTCCAAAAAAGCCCCCCTGATTTGCATGTCTATATTGAAGGAGATGGGCTTGCATGGGCCTCAAAGTATCAAGTTTCCTTGGACCCTACACCTGTTGAGCCAACGGGATTAACAATTGCCATGGCTGATCAAACATCGGCTGTGAAAGTTTATCTTGGGCGCCCTGGACATTATATTGAAGATGATCGCTTGGGGCTTTATAGTTGGACTTTTGCACGATTTTCTAAAGAAACCATTGAAACATATGTTCATATCGTGGATCAACTCAAGGCCCTTTACCCAAAGTCTAGAATTTCCTTGTTTGGGTATTCGGGAGGGGCGCTTATTGCTCTTTTGACCGCAGCACAACGTTATCAACAGGGAAAGCATGATATCCAACGGGTCGTGACCTTTGCTGGCGTTTTGGATCATGAAGCTTGGTCGGCGTTCCACGACTCAAGCCCCCTTAATTTTTCTTTGAATAGCGTAGCGTATTTTGATGAGTTGAAACATATTCCCCAATGCCACTATAATGGTGCAAAAGATACGATTGTGCCTTTGAAAGTCGCGCAAGCTTATGGTGATCGTTTTCAAGGCATTCCAACGATTCAGCTCGTTTCCGTTCCCACTACTGATCACTGGTACGGGTGGGAAGATTTTTGGACAAAAGAATCTTTAGTCTTTAAAGAACCCTAAAGACAGATGCTCTGGATAGCCGGATTTTAGCGCGCTATGGAGCCATGCTATCACCGCCTCTAACTCAACTCCCAAGCTAATCAGAGCAAGTTCTTGCCGCCTATGTT
>CAXBEY010000036.1:0-14012 GCA_963974885.1 uncultured Alphaproteobacteria bacterium | reverse complement strand
CAGGACATGAGAGACGCCGCTTGAACTCTCATACACAACTTTCGGGCATAGCTCATCCATATTGAGGATAGCATTAACCATCGAATATTTGGCAGTGACCTTGTTCCTCTTGAGAAAAAAGGCTACATTTTAAAAGAGCTTGACATACGGTGGTTAAAAACCCCATGCAACGAGCAGATACATGCTTTGTTTGAGACGCTTGATGGTCTTTTGACCGAGTTTAACACTAAGCTCAAGCAAGGATCTCTAGCTAAGTCATTTACCTCCAGCCAAGCTGGGAGGTTTGAGACGCTTCGCTAGGACCGCTAGAAGCGGTGGTTCATACTTTAGGAGTCCCCCAGCATAGCTGGGGGATTACCTATTATTATTTAGATCATGACATGTTAACCTCAAGAATAAAAAAGTGGAAAGATTGTGGAGTGTTGGATAAGTGTTCTAATGGGAATGAACTTGTTACATTGATTGAATCCGTCGAGGGAATGTCAATGTCTGCCTTTGAAGGCTTATTCAGTTTGATGCAAGAATCTAATGTAATTAAAAAATGCACAAACTGTACCGATATTGCATTTGTTATAAAATCGTTAGAGAAGGTCTTTTGTCAGGGAAAAGTTAATAAAGAAATAGTTGCTGGTATTCTTGGAGAATTAAAAAAGAGAAATTACTGGTTAAGTTGATGTGTCAACCTTCCACTAGGGTTTTCTAAACTCTAGCACTTTTCGCAATAGGGCTCTTTTTTTTCTGAGAAACGTAACACCTCATGAATCCCACCTGCACTTTATGAGGCGGTTACCTTTCTACCCTGGTTCGTCAAGGCTCCGTTGAGAACGCTCAAGAATATGTTGAGAGATATTCCTCTGAAGAACACAAGAGAATAATGAGTCCTTGTCGAAGATTTTAAGCACAGGCCGACGGCCCCAAAAGCTGATTAATCTTGCAAGAAACACCTTTTATTTCTTCTCGATTTTCTCTATGCTGTAATTAATGAATGGGAGTCAAATCATGAGCATAAAAAATAATTTCAAGGAATTTCTTTTGAGCGTTTGCACTATAAGTATTGTGCTTATAGCATCGCTTTCTATAAGCTCTGCATCCAATGATGCTCCTGAAAAAGAAGAGCTTCGCCGGGTTTAGATAAGGCGGATAATTGTTGATATCAAAGGAATATACGTGATCTAGTTTTGAGATGGCGGCTCATGGCACGCTCCCTCACATGAAGCGGAACCGGAAACACCATTTCAGCCCCTGAGCCAATATAGGGAACGTACACACAATCTTGAGCAATAGGGAAAGATGTGCTGACTAAGCTATATGAAAAATCCTTGGGCTTCCACTCTGTACCTGAAGTATCTAGGTCAGATACAATAGGATCATATGACATCTTTTATGGAGTTCTTTGAATGGCTTCTCTCACAAGCATCAAATGATTCTTACGCAAAAATAATTCTTTACGGAATGTTTCCACGCGCAAGGGAAAATCTGTTATATTATTATAGGAAATATATTCCCCCTGCTCATCCGAACTATTAAATATTATATAATGTCAAGATTTTAGAAAAATAGATATAAAAAAGATAAAGGGGTCGTTTGCGGGAAAGTGCAGTGAAATACGTTAAGACATTATCAATTTGGCCTAGTGTGAGGGACTTTCGGTACCTTTTTGCAGACGAATCCACCATCCCCTTAAGTCTGTTTGTCACAAACCTCTATAAATATCACACATATCCTCTAGGACCTCTTGCTCTTCTCGAGAAAGGTGAACAGGCGGGATAGATTTCAAATCACAAACATCCTGATAGTCTTTCAAAAGTTGACCCATCTCTTGGCTGCCTCGGCGAATAGTATGGTACATATCTTCACAAGTTTGTTCCATTTCAACCCGTGCCATAAGCTGCCTTGGATTTTCAACATGAAAGTGGCCCGTGTCGTAAGGCTCTTTACCAAAGACACCCCGAATCCAATTGACGCGCTCAAGGGCTTGTAAATGTTCTCTATCAGAACGTTGATCCTCCCAATGCATCTGATAGCGACTATTTAAAGAAATAGAGCGGGCTATCTCAGGCGCATGGGTTTGAACTTGATCAAAGGTCCACGCCGCACACGCACTGGGGGCTGTGAAGATATCCCTTAGGGCATTATCACTATGCATAGTGCGCGTCGTGTGAAGGGCATTCCAAAGCGCCATGGGATCTTGATCTTGTGCAGCTTGGGCCATGGTATTGTGTCCGCGAGCAATCTCAAAGTCAGAGTGTTCGGGCACATATTTTTCGACCCCTATTGAAAGAAGCCCAAGACCAACGGCGGGCCAGCAACCAGTATAGGCACTAAGTCCACCATAAAAACCACCATAAACAATACTATCCGTTGTAAAGCGTACATTTCCACGGCCTAGGGCATCGTGGATATCATATCCGTCTTGCATTTCAGAGAAAATATGCAACCCCCAGTCAACGGGTAAAGCGCCGAGCTGAAAGACTGTTTTAGTTCCCTTAAAAATCCCCTGTATTTTTGGCGAGTGACTCAAGCAACGCCACCAGGATGGTTTTGAAATTGTTCCAACACTTTGCAAGGGATTGCCATGGACATCAAGCAACGGCACAACGTTTCTGGTGCCTCCAGCCGCTGGCAAATCACAAAAGGCCAAGTGAGGTTGAGTGGGATAAATGCTCGTTGCTTGACCAGAAAGTGCATTCAACTCACCTTCAATGGCTGTAAAGTGTCGAGTGGACCTAGGGGCAAGAGCCTTCGTATTAATACCTGCTTCTTTTAATTGAGCCAAACCAGCAACTTGCTCTTCAGCAAGGGAGTTCAGAATATTTTTTGGGATATGCCGTCCAATATCACCATGAGGAGCTTCACAAAATTCTAGGGCAGTGCCTAATTTTCCAGCATCTCCAATAGCTTTTTCGATATTGCGAGCAAACCTTCCAAAGTAGTGCTTTTCAACACTAAATTCTGAAGGGATAGTACCCATTGTAAAGTCAACGAATTGATCTCCCAACATTTGTGCAGCTCTTCCTTTAAATGCATGATAGTCGGAAAGAGTATTGACTGCTATCCTAGTTGCACCTTCGGGGATTAAGGAAGGCATTGATAGCAGAGCGTGATGAATAATTTCTTCCGAATAAGTGCACCATGCAGCATTAATATTCACAGAAGGCTGCTGTTTTGCAGATAAAAACACCTGATTGTATGAGCCATAGCTTGTCCTTGTTTGACGACAACCCACTCCTAAAACAGAAACATCACTGACACCACTAAGGGGAAGGTGTAACTCTGCGCCCGCATTATTAATACCAATGAGAGAATGCCCATTAGGTCCGTAATGTATAGAAGGGTTATGGTTCATAAACCCTGCATAAGGTGTCTTGCCCCCATAGGAAAAGCTAATGGGTATTTCTTTTAAGTTATTAAGGCTGTAAATAGTCTCCGGCCGAGATTCTGCGAAGGCAAAAACCCGTCGTATATCCTCATAGGATCGAAGGTCTCCAAAGCTTACCTGTGTTCCTTTAATACCATACCAAGGCTGACCAGGGTTACCAATTAAAGGTGTTCTTGAGGTGAAAAGCTCAGCTTCAGGGACAAAAGATGAGTTTCCTAAACGTCCCCCAAGGGGTGTATGTCCAAGCTCAAATATTGTTGGTTGTGGAAAAATCTCTGATAACCTATTTTCAAGCAAAGTCGCCGATGTACGGGAATAAGAAGGATGTCCGCCTAACACACCTTCACCGAGGGCAACGCCGCCTAATGTTTGATTTCTGGGTAAGCTAATTTCAACCTCAATACCATGAGAGCCTAGTGTGTAATTCCGCCCTTGCCAACGAGGATCAGCCTCTAAAAAGGAGCTTGCCTTACCATGGATGACAGAGCTTTCAAGATCAGGAACACGGTCACAATAACGTATTGTTGGTTCAGTTTGTGTACCTGATTTTGAGGCCGTATACAACGGAATAGTCTTTTGATGATTTCCAAAGAAAATACCATTAGCAAGCTTAACAGAACGGTTCCATAATCGGTAATTGGCCTTTGTATTGGGCGCTGAATGAGGGGCATGTCCATGGGGAAAATAATGGGGCATGTGGATACCACCTTCTATCAACAGTCCTTCATGCAAAACATGCATGAAAGGATTATGATCATGGTAATTATTAGCGTGTGAAATATACTGATCCCTTGAGAAATCATACCCATATTGAGATTCAAAGACACTATAATTTCTTGGGTTCAACGGAGAAAAGGGGTCATAGGTAGGGTCGTCAAGGATTCTCTCAAAGAACTCATTTCCAAGACTCATATTGTTAATTCCATTGGACATACTCATTGTTGGTAGTGTAAGGCCAATCAAAGGAATATCATCATCACCCATCCCAGACAACTCAAAGTCCATATCTGCTGGGTATTCTGATATTAAGGAAACACCAGCCAACATGGTTCCACTAGTGCAATCTTCCATCATAGCCAACATAGGTTGCATCCAGTCCTTTTCTGTTGGCTCAGGGGTTGGGATATACGCCTGTGGCGTTGGGAAAAAATGCTCATAGGTATTATGACTAATGGTTCGCACATCTTGTCTAAATGCCCTCCATGAGCCGCGATCACAAAATTCAACAACACTATTGGGGGTTGCTCGATAACTCTGTCCACCATGGGTTACAGCGACACTCACATCCTTTGTTGCATTCCATAGCCCTGCTAGAAAAGATGTTTTTGTCGTTGTCTCTTTTGCTTCAGTTCCAGCAACAGGTGTGGTTTCAGGTGCAACAAAGGTAACGGGTACCGTCACGCCGTAGCTATTCCCACCATGGTGATAGGTTCCGCCAAAGGTTCCTGATAGAACATCGTTTGGGGGGGCTTCTTTCGTTGATTTAGAACTGGAAGCACTCACCGTAAAACTCATACCTTCTCCGTTGAGCTCGTCTGGTAGGTCATGCTTTGTAACCGGACCCGTTGTTGCCCCCGTATTATTTCTAATTTTCAGCTTTGCGCCGGTAAGATCAATGCCACCATTTTCACCAATGGAACAATCACGGCCTGCGTTCTCGATAAAGACGCCAGAAGGATCAATCGGGTTAAGGCGTGTTCTAATGCGGTCCGGCGTTCCACCAAGGGAAGCAGAGAGCTCTTGCGTAATAGGGTTATAAGCAACGGAGGCATTGCTAAATTTTCGGCTAGAAACAACTTGACGGGAGCGTGATATTACCTGACCGATGCGGCCATGTGCATCATAAATTTTCATAATGCCTGCGTCTTGATGAAGGTGGCCGATGTGACCTGTGAAGGTCCCTCCAACGGAGAATATAGACGGCGTATAAGAATGGCCCTTCGTGCCATCATAACTTATGTGGAGATCAATTTTTGGTCCTGTCATCCCAAGGGTAAGCCCTTCACCAGCACGAAAGTCACGATTATAAAAGCCAAGGCGTTGACCCGTTAAAAAGATCTGAGCAATATCAGCGTGAAAATCCCCTAAAATACTGTAGTTATAGCCCCCACCAAGGTAGAGCTCATCTCCGATATGAACAGCATTCCCAACAAGGGTGTAGCCTCCACCCGTTGTATCCCAACCGCGCCGTTGTGTGACATAATCAAGGGTCACTCCAACACTAGGAGATAAATCTTTCAAACCCTCTTTCAAACCTTTTTCTGCAAATGTTTTCACAATGTGTTTCATATCACTGTATAAGGTGGCATCGCCTCCCAGCGCTGCAAGGGGGCCGGCTTTTAAAGCCTCCTTAAAGCCATCACGTCGATAAATATCATGAAGTTTCCAAGGCCGTGCTATTAAGGAAAGACCCTTGCCCATACCTTTAAAGAAACCAAGTGGCCTTGTGCCAAGGTTAAAATTAACCCCCCATTCAAAGCCCTGAGCCTTACGGGAATGGTGCAATGGTGCTGCCTCAAATGTGAGACGTTTCCCCTTAAGATACTCCGTAGAATTTGGCGCTCTTAAAAGACGCCCTGGCATAACGATGTCACCGGTATCTGAGATATGATGTAGGGGGCCACTTAAAACGATTTCGTCAATGGATTGGCCCAGCTCATCTTTGTTTGTTTTATCACTATCCCAAAACGGTCTCAATAAATTCTGAGCGGCATTACCAGAGCGCCGTGATTGATATCCCTTTGTGCCAAAAAGCTCGGGTGTATAAATATCTCCATGAACGTGGGCCGTCATCCCTTGTGCAGCAGAAAGATATCCAGCCCGTTGCATGAAGCCTCCTTCTGTTGAATAAAGAAGCACTCTCCCGTTAGAAGATTTAACGCCCCCTGTGAAAAAGAACGTGTCATAATCATAGCTTCTCTTTGTGCGCGTGACACCATGGGATGATGTATAGTCCTTCAAGTAATCAACGGAAAGGCCTTCATTTGCAATGCCTTTTACACTATCAACCATAACACTTCCTGGGGCGTCAAAAGTCATACCTGTGCCACGAATTTCCCCATCGGCTCTCACCCGAAGGCCTAACTGAATAACAGACTCTTCGCCTGTGACAGGATCGTTGTAAGTATAATTAACTCCAGTTCCTCCTTGGAAGGCTGCTGCTGAAAAGTCCGCTCCTTGCACATTGCCCCGTGTATGCTTAGACGTCCAATCCCATGTGGTTAAATTGTGCCGGCCAATGACATCCCCTGACGCATAAATATCCGTGAAAAGGCCACTTCTCACACTGGCTCCATGGCCAAGGGTAAAATCACCGGCATTAGCATGAAGAGATAAAGCCTCAGGCACATAAACATCAACCCCCGCATTAACAGTGATGCTATCTGCATTAAGGACAAAGCTACTTGACGCAGAGGTGAGAGACATTGGAAACGCCACGTGGCCTGGAAGAGTTACTTCAACATGTCTGTCAAAGAAGAAATTATGGTAGTGACCATCTTGTGCCGCCAAATTAGGTATATCACACAAATTTGGTGCCTCCATCGCCAAGTTCTGACCGCGCGATAGAATTGAGCCTGGATAATGTAAACATCCTCCCGCCTTAAGGCCAAAGGTCTCTTGCACATCATGGTAAGCATCCTCTCCAAAACGCAAGTCATTTGCGGCCTCAAAGAAAAGACTCTTTGCGCCGAAAAAACGTCCATGGGAGGTAATATTTTGGCCTTTGAAAACATAACTGGGCGCTTTCGCAAGGTCTAAATCTTGGCGATGCCAGAAAACACCAGCGCCTTTTTCAACTGTAACGTTTCCTTGTTCTGCCCCAACATACACTACTTTACCAGCACCAGCCCGTGTTGATGATCCATTTTGAAGGGTTACATTGCCTTCTTTGGACGTCAAAGTTGCACCTTCCTCACTAAAAGCTTTTCCCCCATGGCTTAACTCATTCTTTGCGGTCAATGTCGTTTGACCACCCGATGAAGCGAGAAAGCCGACCTCTGAGGACAAAGACCCTCCTGCCGTGAAATCTATGTCTTGCCCAGCATGGGCACTCAAATCGCTATCAAGGGTTAAGTTTCCTCCCGTACGAGCGCTTAAATCCCAGAGCACATGCTTTTCTCCGCCAAGGGTATAATCCCCTGATACTCTGGTGGTATCACGCAGGGCATGGACCGTACTGTGATCCTCTCCCCATGCTGCATTAGTTGTATTGGTGAAGGCACAAGTTGTTCCATAACTTGAGTTATGTGATGTGTTGCGTGTAAACTGCCCTGTGACATTCCAGTTCCAGCCGCCCGTCGCGCTTCCTTCATTGTTCCAAATACTGTTCACCGTTGTTTGAGGGCCAAAAGTGCTGGCAGCTGTTTCTTTCATACGGGTCCAAAAAGGTTTTGGTTGGGGCTGAGGACCTTGAGTTGGTGTTAACAGTTCCGTTGCCCCCCTATAAATGTTTTGCGCGGAACGGTAAGCAGCAAGGCCTTGACCAAACTTTTTAGTCAAATGGCTAGGTCGCCATTTATCTTCTTCGGGCACATCATCAAAACTCAAAAGGTCTGGGAGAGAAGCAAGAAGGCTGCCCGCTCCCATGGCCGTTTGAAGTCCCGCAACCCCTTTACCAATGGACCCTCCTGCAACACCGCCGACCATAGACAGAGATGTTTTAGCAACATAGGTCACGATTCCCTGCTCAAAAAATGATTTCTCAGAGTCCCACCAATCTTTCCGATCATCAAAGCTAGGCAAGGAATAAGAAGAAGGTAAGCCCGATAATAAAGTGATATCACTGACATTAACAGGAGCATTAGAGGTATAATTCATGGATTGGATAAAGGCACCCAAAGCAATGTTTGCCCCGGCATTGACCGTATAGGATCGCCCTCCATTGATCCGTGCTCCTGCCACGACATTAAGGGGGGCGTTAATTTCCACATCCCGTGCCGATAAGTTTGAGAAACCGCAAGACACACTCAATAAATCCGCATTGACCCGCGCTGATTTCGCCGTAATATTTCCACCAAGAACATTTGCATAAACAGCGGCATCCACCGTAAAACTTTCTTTTGATTTTATACTGCCCCCATGGGTGTTCAGAAAAAGGCCATCTGTTCGGATAGAGTGATCCTTACCATGCATACTGCCAAAATTTAGAAAGTCACCCTCAGCTTTAGCAATGGTCGTCTCACCGGACTCAACATCACCTGTTCCCGTAACCGTGGTTTTTCCCTTAGAATTTGTATAGGTATTTTTCGCACTTTTAACTCTACCTCCTATTTCTATGTCTCCTTCTACTGACCTGAGAACATTAGTATCAGCTTGAACCAGTGACCCTTCTTCTGTGGTGAGTTTTTTCTGGGCTGTTTCACTATTCATTCCCCGTGCGTTAAGAACAGACCCCCTTTGGTGAGTAATGGTGTCTGCTGTCACTCTGGAGTTCTCTGGCCGAATATCCGCGTGTGCCCCAAAGGTCACAGCGCCCTTTTTAGCATCAACAATGAAGTCGCCTGTTTTTGTTGAGACGGGGGCATCAATATGAATTTTCTTACCCTTAAGAACGAAATCTCCATCCCCTTTATTTCGCCCTGTCTTTTCTACGGATAGAGAGTTTTTGCCCCCTACCATAACGGATCTAATGTCCGCAAATTGTCCACCCACAACAACATCTTTACCTTTTAAAGCGGCAGGTCCCCCCGTCATACGGGCGCTCCCTTGCACCCGAAGGTCTCCATCGGCCTCAAGGTGAGTTTGTTTGCCTGACTCAACGTAACCTGCCAAATCCATGGAACCCGCGTGACCCGTGACAAGTTTACCCTTTGTCATATCTCCTTCGAGCTGGCTTAAAGATTTTTTGATCTGGAAATGAAGGTGCTTATTGGTTTTCCTCTTTCCATGTAACACCGCAGAATCAGCCTGCACAACCATTCCATCAAAGGAGCGTGCCTCTCCTGTCAGCTCAGCATGTTTTGCCGTTATTTGAATAGTGTTGTCTCTGAAATAACCGGATTGAGTGTTGGAGCCCTCATCAGAGAAAGTTTCCCCCGCTTGAAAGGAGAGGGTCGAATTCGTTGAACGTGCTTGCCCTCGATGACGTAAATCCTGTTGAGCAGAGAAAAAAGCACCGGCTTGAAGGCCTGTTATTTGACGACGCGTTTCTTCTTGGAACCCTTCAAAAGATTGATCATGGTTTGGGTTAAAATTGACCTGCGCGTCTCCTGCCAGGTCCAGATCTCTCTCACTAAAGCAAGTCAGATGGTGTTGGATATCAAAGGTCGCGTCCTTGCTCACAAACAGAGAGTCGCTGGCATGGAGGAAAACCGCATAGCCTTGCGTGTGATTTGAGAGACGGGCTTCTTTTGCAAGGATATTGGCAAAGCCGCCGAAAATACTTTCACCATCATCTTTGAAAACATTAAAGTTTCCTGTAAATCGTTCAGTCACCTCAAGGGTTCCCGTATCCGTATTATGAAAGTTTCCTTGAGTTGCTTTTAGAATTTTTGCCTTGAATAAACCACGGTTAATAGTCTCTAAGGCACACAAATCTAATTCACCAAGGTCCATGGTTTTCAAGTTGGTTAAGGACGCTGTCTCAAGGTATCCTTTTGCAATAGAAAAGTCCCCGCGGTTGATGGCTCGAGCACAAACAACGTGGGCCTGTTTAATGTCCGTTAGAGATCCAGCCCCTGTTTGAATTTTATCAAAATGCCCATAAACCATTTTTGAAATAAATCGACCTGAATTCTTTAAGGTCGGTTTTTCAGGGCCTTTTTCCTGAGAAATCAACATGTCATTCTCAAGGAAAGCCCCTTTTTTTATAGAAATGGTAGGATGATTTAAAAGGTGCATTTGAGGGATAGTCGATGCGCCATCAAAGTCAAAACTTCCTCGGCCCAAAAAGATTGTTGCCTCAGGGTCCTCAAAACGGATGCCCTGTTGAAACTGACATCGACCGGCCACATCGAAAATGCCTCCTTCTTTGCAATCAACCTCTTCCTTAAAGGTGACATTGCCCTCGGATATCACGCGCAAGCCTTTAAGGAATGGAATGCCGCGAAAACTAAAATCTTGACCTGTATGAGTCTCAAATTGCACAGAGCCGTTAATGAAGGAAAGAGTAGCAATGTGCTCGCCTCTAGAATGTAATTCCACAAGGGGTGCTTCGATAAAGAGGTTACAAAAATCAATTGAAAAACCACCTCCTAAACTCCTCATTATATCGATCTTTTGACTCTTTGGCGCTTGAGAACTTGAGCTTGATCCAGCGGCAAGATGCGTTGCTCGTGGCATGGTTTGTGTTGAGCCCTGTGCCGTAAAAGACACGCTAATAAAAAGACTCAGAAGAAGAGAAAAGAGACGACTAGTCATGTGAATTAAATCCTATGGGTTTACCAAGAGTGAAAAGTTACGCGATCAGGGTTAGTAAAACCATTTCGGTCATAAATAGTTTGGTTAGGTCTAGAGGGATTATCCTGATAGGCATTTTTATAAAATTTCTGAGTTGCTAGATTAATTTCTGTTGATGTGTAAAGGTGGATTCTAACTGTTGAGGCGAGTGCTTCCAGTTTCTCAATAACTTGCGAAAAGTGTCTACCCTGATCAATTGTTCCCCCAAAAGGTTTTCTAAGGGTAGAACTTGCGTCACCACAAAATGAGATAAAGCTACCTACACTAAGCACTATGGGAACGAATGCAAAACCCGCTGCAGCCTCAAAAACCCCTGTAGAGGGGCGAGTGATTACTTCAGCAGTTACGTTGAGAGTATCGATGAAGTGACTCGCAATATAAGGCATGTCCATTTCAATAATTTTTAAAGAAGGCATGCCCCGTAATTTCTCGGCCAAGGCCATCAGCTGCTTATTCCCAATGCTCGTATGGTGAAACTCTATATGCTCCAGCTTTATCATAGATGGCAATAGCTCAAAAATCCTTTCCCACGTACTTGCAGGGAATTTCGTATAGCTGAGGTCCAATCTCACAAGAGTAGGTGCATTCCGCTCTATGAGCGATAAAAGACACCCACGAAAAGATGAAGGAGCGCTCGACACATTAAGCTCTAACCATGAGACCTCTTGGCACATATTAAGGAAAACTGTAAGATTTTCATGTGTAAAAGGACGCCGATCATGAGATTCTCTATTGCGTTCGCGCACATCCGTTGTCGCAAGATCCACGTGTTGAGGGCGAAAAACCGTCAGCGCCTCACTTGCAATGATTGCATCTTCTAAAGGACGTAAAGCAGGTGTGCGGGGAATATCCACATTCCTTAAATCAAGGGCTAAATCCTTAATGGTATTCTTACGAATTAAACGCGCCAATACTGCCGTATGAGGGATAATATTTAAGGCCCTTAAATCAAGTGTTCCAACGACACATTTCGACAGATTACCTAAGTACTCAAAGAAATGAATCCGATCATCCTCATTAGAAAAAGATCGCATGCTCCAACGACCTACTTCGAAACCGCCCCTAGGGAAGAGGTCCTTTACGAAGGAGATGTCATCATTATTTAAAACCTCAAAGCTGGGGTCTCCACTGATCTGTGGCACGATTACATGACCAGCCTTTCCCTCACGACCTAAAAGCTGCATAAAACGACTGGATACCCGCTTCTTTTTATGATCTGTAAGGCCGTCAAGACTTATTTGCAATCGCTTATTGGCACTCTTAGCAAGGGGTATAAAGTGTGCCAAATCTCTTTGGGCGCCTTGGATAACCTCAAGAGAGTCAACCTTTTTCTCTCTCAAGGCCTGCGTGACATCCACCGTGGAAAAAGGAGGGACTTCAGGGTTGGCTTTTTCAATCAAGCGCACCCTAGTTTCTCCAGCAATCTCTCTCCAATCTTGGGTGTCATTTTCAGGATCAAAAAAAGTACGTTCAAAATAACTGTTTTGGTAAAAGGAACCTCTCTCCCGTGTGACATCAGCTCCTACGAAAACCTCGAGGGATGTTGGCGTTATAACCTGAAGAGTTGCGCTCGTTTCTGAAGCCTCTAATCCAACAAGAGAGGCTTTCGTCTTATAGGTAGAGCGAGTTTGAGCGCAGGCATATAGCTTACCCCCAACCCCAACATAAATAATGGATGTTTCCTTTGGTGTGGAGGATTCATGGCTCAGGTACTTGCCCCTATAACCTGAAGCATCACCTAAAACACGAGCCATAGGTGCGGAATAAAGCGTTTTCTCATAGGGCATATGTTTTTCTTCAGCTCGGCCATTGGCTTGTTTCCATGTCAAAAAAGCCGGCGTATCTATTTGGTAAGTAACTTTTTTCAGTGTGCGTAATTGTCCATTTTTATCACAATAAAAAGTTCCCGCAATCTCAACAAAATCATCTTGTGGACTATGACTAAAGGTATGAACTTGCTGCTGACGCCAAGCACTTTCAGGCGTACCTTCAAAACCATAGCGCACAAAGATTTTTGTTTGATGGCGTTGCGAATCACTCTCATATAGCCAATCCATAAACTTATAAGGCATGGTACTAAAAACAGTAGAAAAGTAAATTTTGGGAGTCCATAGTTCTCCCTCTTCAAAGGAAACTTCTCCCCCTTTATTCCAAGTGCTTTTTCGAGAGGCACGTCGTCCTTTAGTATTTTCCTGTGCAAGAAAGACAGCCATGGCTTGAGAAGAATCATAGGATAAATCCGGAACGGCCTCAATATGATCTCCAGCACTTAAAAGGGCAATAAGGGTTTCTGATCCCTCTGTTGATCCCCCTGAGTGTGAAAATGTTACAGCCACGTTTTCTCTTTCCTGAATTACGCGCTCGATGGTAAAACGAGCACCCTCTTCCGTGGTAAAAGTTTCCCCCTCTTTTCGACAGGGTTTTCCATCAATAAACAACTCTAAAAGCTCGCTTAAAGTCGAAGAGAAGGAGGAAGAAGCCGCAGAGCCTTGGACAAGTTGAGAGCAAAAAATAGACGCGAAAAAAATTATGCTAAGAAAACGTAAAAACATCTTTAGGGTACTCATATAGATAAAAATTTATTTATGCATACAGTACAAATAATATATTGTCAATTTATTTTATTTAATGTAGGAGCAATTTAATAATGTCCTCTTTTGATTTATCCTGAAGAAGGTTTAGAGATCAATCAGGGAGGTCAGATGACAGCGAAAGGCATTGCACTTCAGAGTTGAATCTGCCCTTGAACAAATCATTGGACTGGCGGCCCGAGCCCGCCCCGGGAGGTAAATGAACTTAACGGGCCCGGGGATTACCGCTGTGGGGGAGAGGTACTGGAGGTGGGGATACTATCCTTCTCCTCACTGAGGGGAAACTCTAGATAGAATGTGGTTCCTGTATTACTGCTTTCGAAATTAATGTGTCCCTGCATTTTTTGCATATGCTTTCTTACCATATAAAGACCGAGACCACTGCCTTCAATTGCACCGTCATGAAATCTTTTAAACATTCCAAAAACATCATCTTTTTTTTCTTTAGGTATACCCTGCCCATTATCTTCAATTTGAATATAAAATTTCTTCATGGCTTCAGCGTATTCTCTTTGTGCATCTTTCAAGGATAGTTTCGAATAAACTTCAAGGGAGTTTTTATAGATTTAAAGCAAGAGTTAGTTTTATCAGTAAGCGACTCAGGAAGCCCACCCTGATGGCACAAAAAAAGCCCCGAGCCTTTA
>CAXBEY010000035.1:0-14213 GCA_963974885.1 uncultured Alphaproteobacteria bacterium | reverse complement strand
TCAGGACATGAGAGACGCCGCTTGAACTCTCATACACAACTTTCGGGCATAGCTCTGATCTGAACATCGCCGGTTTCTTTGCGGAGTTTAATCCAATTAAACAATGTCTTAAGAGAAATATCAAATATTTCACAGACGTCTTTGCGTGACTTGCCTGAGTCTAGGGAAGACAACGCGCGAGCTCTAAGCTCAATAGGGTATCCATGGGGCATAAGGGCATTATAGCAAAAAATAACGTAAATGAAAAACTATTTAACTATAATTTCGTCTCACATCTCTCTGGACTTATACAATAAGAGCTTATTCTCTGGTGACAGAAGGGAAATTACTCTGACTTATCTTCCACCTGAAAAGCCGTTCCATCCACGTTTGCGTAGATTTCTACTTTTGGGGGACCAGTGTATATTTTTACAGCTTCTAGGGCCTGTCGTAGCCTATCTATGCTGTCATCTATTTTTCGCCCTTCTCCGAGATCAGCAAAATGATCATCTTTTTCAGAAGAAGTCTGGATACTATGACCATTGATGTCAAAAGAGAGTTCCATGGGATTATAAAATTCGCCAAAGTCGATGGACCAAAAACACACAGGCCCAAATAAGTTATAAGTCCCTCCGGGGGTTGGTTTCTTCGTAAAGGTTATTGGAACCGTTTCTTTCTTGCCATCATGATAGATTATTTCTTTTAAGAACAGATGTTTATTACCTGCTTTTGCATCACTGGGTAAAGAGACATGCAGCCTCATTATTTTTGGATCTTGTTGTGACGGGAAGCCATTCATAGAGAAAGGTGGCTTATCAGCAGCCTCATCTTCAGAGTCACTCTGAGAGTCATCATATTTAGGAGCATGAATAGATGACGGTGGGGGCATTCGCAAGAGGCCTTCTTCAGAGTCACTACCATAGGATGGTGCCACGAAACAAGAGAGGGCTAGAATTGGTGTGAAGGCCTGTTTTAAAAGCGTTTTTACGTTAATCATTTTTATTAATATCCCTATTTTCCCTTTGAATAGACCGAGTTTTACCAGCGAACAAGTGCTGAAGTTCAACAGCAATGCACCACCTCAAAAAGGGAGAGCAATGCCATCGGAAGTGTTTTCAAATACTGCCAGGAAAAGGTTCCTTTCAGGGAGCTCTAAGCCTTCAGGGTCCTCACTAGGAGATTTAAAGTTTAAGGCAAAGGCAACGGCTGAACGCGTATCATCCCAAGGCAGCATAAAACTTGGGGCATTCATGTCATCCACCCCATCATGAAAATGTTTAAGATGCCCTTCACTATCAAAGACGATGGGTATCTTCTTGTAAGGTTTTCCTGTTTGAGAACCACTGACTTGCGAGATGCTGTCTTCATAATCAGCCGGGCTGGAAAGGCTGAGGTACCAAATAAGAGGCCCGGAGCTTTTTGTAAAGGTCACGAAAAGGTTATGGGGTATGCCACGGGAATCAACGACCAAACTATTGACACTCCAAAATTCCCCCTCTGGAGAGTTCTGGGGCAATTGAAGACACAGTTGTATTGTTGTTGTCGCACTTCGAGGAAGTTCCTCGCGGCTAAAATCCTCATTTCTGTCACTGCCATAGGATGGTGCCACGAAACAAAAAAGGGCTAGAATTGGTGTGAAGGCCTGTTTTAAAAGCGTTTTTACGTTAATCATTTTTATTAATATCCCTGTTTTTCTAATATTTTAGATTGTTTTACACATATTTTCAAGAAGCCTGCTATGAAAAAGCCTCCCAAACCAATAAGGCTTAAGAGGCTCAAAATAGGGGGATGATATAATGATTTAAATTTGCCCAAGCTTCTTGAGCATTTCGTCTTCCGTTTGAATAGACCGAGTGTTACCAGCGAACAAGTGTTGAAGCTCGATCATTCTGGTGAGCTCTTGGGCAAGGTTAACGGGGTTTCCTTCAAGTTTACCGGCGACGATCCGAGCAAAACCAGCATCGTTCGCCTTACCAAGAACGTAGTTACCAGAAGCACCGGTTTCCGTGAAGGTGTTACCACTTTGAGGTTCGAGTTGGTTTGGCGCGTTAAAGTTTACAACGCCAACCCTAAAGGTTTTTTGCTTATCACTGTTCCTAAAGACAGAGAACACATCACCTTCGGGACTAATAAAAGTCCCATCCACCGTGGAAAAACCACGACCGTTATCATCGTTCTTTACCGTCAAGGCTTGGTTACCCATGATGCGGATGGCATCGGTGGCACCCGCAGTACCAAAGTTTAAGGTTAAGGCACTGTTACCAGCAGCGGTTGTGGCCCAGTCAATGCTGGCCGTTGGAGGGGTAACTTCAGCTGGTACACCGTTATAACTGACCAGCTTACCATCTGTGTCAAATTGAATGGTCATGTTGGTATAGGCTGCAGCGGCGTTTGCTCCACTGGTTTGGAGGATGCCACCAACGGTAGCATCTGTACTGGTCAAACTCAGATCCCACTCTAGGGCAGTCGCTGTCTTTGTATAAGTTAACAAAACGTTGTGAGCAATACCAAGGCTATCAATAATCCGCGTGTTCACCGTGTGGGTATCGGCGGTTAGGGCATCCGCTGGCAAGTTGACTTGCACGTCTAACTGGGTCGTTGGTGTGAAGGTTCCGCTAACAGAGGTCACGTTGATGATTTCAAGGGACTCAATAACACTGGTATTAATGCCCGCAGGAATTGCTTCATTATCATCCAATTTCCACCCCAGCAGGTAATAGCCAGCAGAGTTTTTAAGGTTACCTTCCGCATCCGGGGCAAAGTCACCATCACGGGTATAGCGAACATTATCGAAAATGTTGACTATGTTACCGGTGACCGCAAAATAACCCTTGGGAGAGTCAAAGGCCAAGTGAGTGTCTGCTGTTCCCTCTTGGAGAGGGCCTAAGATGTTGTTATTTTGTGTAACAACCGCTGACACGGTGTTAGGGGTATAGGTACCCGCATTTAAGCGTCCAGACACCGTGTTCAAAAAGGTAACACTTTTTGGCTTAACACCATTGTTTTTCGTTATTGCAATGTTTTCTGACACAACATCAAAGGCCTTTTTAATGGACGTTAATGCTGATGAAGCTGTTTGAAATGGCATGGTTTATCTCCTTAATTTATCGTCTGTTTTTTGTTTGTTTTATAGGGGTGATTCGTAGTAGCCAGCTGCACTTTTGCTTGGGTTTCTGCTTGGCATATAGTCTCCCGTGGGTGTTTCTTGAGGACGCCTTGGCGTGTCTAAATTAAAGCGCTTCATAACATCAACAAGATCTTCTTGCATATGTTCTTTCATTTTTTCAGGGCTCGCGCCGGCTTGTTTGTAGCGTTCAAAAAGAGGTTCTCTTGCTTTGTCCCAGCGTTCTTGTTCTTGCTCTTTTGATATTGGCATGGGGTGTTCTGTCTCTGGAGGAGGGGCAGAAGGTGTTCGGTTCATCATTGGGCTTGATAATTTTTTGATGGCATCAAAAGGCATTTCTATGCCATCCACTTGAACCTTTGGATTGTTTCCAGAGTCAATAAAGCTAGCCTCTAAGGTTCCTGTGACATATTGGCGAAGTTGGTAAGGCTTATTGGTTTTAGGATCTTTGATGAGGCTTTCGTTGCTATCATAGGCACGTACTTTAAAAGTATATTTGCCCCCTTCTGCAGCCGTCCCATTATTTTTAAGACCGTTCCAATAAAGGTTGTTACGACCAAGAGTTAAATCGACAATTTCATCTTTTCCATTAATGTTGACTTTGTCACCATCCTTAAGAACCATTTTATGGACATATTGTGCATTCTCATCGAGGATTGTAACTTCCACCTTTGCCGCACTGGTGGGAAGGTCAAAACCAAGCTTGACAGGATCTTTTCCACTGTATTTAAAAGTATTAAATTCGGCTTCAACCTGTTGGCCCACTTTCCCGCTGGCACTAAGAGACATGCCTTTATTCATCACGCCCAGCATTTGAGCAATATCTTTCCGAGCCTCGGAAAATCCCATGGTCATACCAATGGTGGCAAATTCTGTTGCCACAGAGCCTGGATCCTTTGGGTTCATAGGATCTTGATTTTGGAAGCTGGCGACGGTGAGTTTTAACCAATCTTCAAAATTCATTTGAGTGATATCTTGATTTTGGTCAGCATAATGCTTTGCATTGGCGGCAACAGCTTCTTTGTCAAAGCTAACGGGAAGTTGCCCATTAGCGCGTTGTGCTTTTTCCACATTAAACTGGTTACGCCTTAGGGCATCCATACCGCCATCATAATCACGCATTAGATCTGCGGGTGCTGTTGCTGATGCCATTTTCTTATCCTTTTAAACGCTTTTATCTCTCGTGTTAACGATGCAAAATGTGTGCCAAGCTGGCGTTTTTTAAGCTATTGCCTGCCAAGTTCCGCCATGCCTTGGTACTTGAACTTCTCTCATACCAAGGGGGATGAGGGGAGGGTCTGCCTTCTCAATCACAGAACTTTCCGAAGTCTGAGCTTGTCCACTTTCAAAAGCATTCCCCTCTTTCTTTTCAAAGTCTTTTCGCTCTTGGTCGTTAAAGAGGCTGTAGGACATATTTTCATCGTTGATTTCTAAGTCAGACTGCTCAAGAAGCTCCATAAGTTGCCGAGAGTCTTGCTGTAAGAGGTCTCTTGTTTCCGTTCGTTCCGCTGTGACCACAACAAAAGTTTGACCTTCTTTGTTGATATCAATTTTAATATTAAGTCGCCCTAAGCTATCAGGACGTAATTGCAGACTAATTTCTGATTTTCCTTTAGGGGCATTATTCTTAATGGAAAAGGCAATTTGCTCTTGGAGGCTAGCATTGTGAGCTAGGGAGCTTTGGTGTGTGCTTTGTTGGGCACTTTGATGGAGGCCCTGAGAAGACGTTGTTTTCCCCTCTGTCTGTGCGTTTCCCCTATGAACAGCTTCCTCAATATCTCTGCCTTCAAAGCTTTCAAGGTCCCCACTCTGGAGAAATGTTAAGCCTGCTTGGGCATTAGAGGACGTTGCCGTATGAGGGGTTGATTTCGAGAGGCTTGCTGAGAAGGCTTTTTCACTTGCTAAAGAGATTAGGTCACTTTTCTTAGCTTTTTTGGCAGCCTCTGTTGTGGATTGCTCTAAGTCAAGATCATTGCCGTTGTCTTTAGAGTGATCGCGGGCATTTTCAGAGGTATGGCCAAGGGGGGTAACACTCTCTTTTTCTGCCCCTTTTGAAGCTGAGCTTACAAGAGAGTCTTTTGTTTTTATTTCCTGAGGGGGGGCTTGTTTTCCCGTAGAAGGGGCTGTTTTTGCCGCTACAGCAGTTAGGTTGCTTTTTCCCTCGGCATTTATTTCCGCCTCTGTGGGTTGAGCTGATTCCCTAGGAAGGCCTGTGGCTTCTTGAGGGGCTTGATCTAAAAGAGGTTTTTGAGGGCTCTCTTTCACAGCAGAACTTAGGGCAGAAAATTCCCCCTCCGCTTTTTGGTCTGGGGCCATTGGCACAGTTGATAAAGGGTAACTTTCTTTTTCTTGAAGGGCCATGGCATAGGAAAGAGCTGGTGTTGAAACCTCTTCATCAAGAATAGCCTCAGCGCTTTCAAGGGAAGTTGGATCAACTTTGCCTTTAATGGCAAGGGCTTCTTTTTGCAGGGGAGGCGCTATCAAGGTGTTAAGGATTTGTGTCCCGTTGAAAGGAATGCCGTTGCCTTCAGGTATCTCTTTTTCCGGACCTGCTATGGAGAAATTACTTTTCTGCACTGGTATTGCTTTTTCTGTAAACGGGGGCAATAAAGGTATGGCCGTTTCTTGTCCCTTTCCTTCTTTTGGGTTAAAACCTTCAAAAGCAAAAAGGGAGTCTTGAAAATCCTGTTTAGTCCCTTGATTCATACCGACCCCCTCGTCATTTTTGGCAAGGGAAGGAAGGGTGAGAGGTGTTAAAGCAGTTATATCCATAAGGGGATCAAGGGGTAAAATTGAGGCAGACATGGTTTTTTTCTTCCTTTTATTTAGCGTGATATCTTTTGTTATGCAGATGCCATGCCAACTCTCACAACTAATTGAAATTTAGAGTAATAAAATTATTTTATTAATGTCTATTGACCTATGGCTAGATGTTTGTCACCATTTACTTATAGTAGATTGAAAATAAAAAATAGGGAGAACACAATGACACGATCAGAGCTCATTCAAAAACTTGCGTCTATGAATTTAGGACTAACCTCACACCAGGCTGAAAAAAGTGTGAGTACGATCTTGCAAGAAATTTCAAAGGCTCTGTCGTCGGGAAATCGTGTGGAACTTCGAGGGTTTGGTGTTTTTACAACAAGGGAACGTCAAGGCCGTATTGGCCGCAACCCAAGAACAGGTGAGTCCGTTCAAGTTGCGGCAAAAGCAGTCCCTTTCTTTAAAGCTGGCAAACAATTACGCCAACGCCTGAATCAAGCTTCTTAATAAAATTTTAAGATTTCTTTTATTTTTAAGGCCGGTATTCTTACCGGTTTTTTGCTGGTCAAGAGGTCTGATATCTTCTAAAGTATAAAAGTTATTTTCTAGCTTTAATATTAATGTTTTGTGAAAGGGACAATCGTTCGTGTCCTTGAGAAGAGTCCGTTTTTTACGTTTTTTTTATGCGCTCTCCCTTGCTGGGGCCTTGGTTCTTGGAGGGTGTAGCACGCGCTACTATAGCGCAGGGACGCCTGTCATTAAAAAGCATGCTAAGCGAGGCTATAACAAGTCTTATAAAATCAAAGGAACGCGCTACCACCCTCGGCCTCAATATGAGTATTCCCAGAAGGGCAAGGCGTCTTATTACGGGGGACGGGATGTTTTCCATGGCCGTAAAACCTCTACGGGAGAGCGCTTTGATAAAAATGGTATGACAGCGGCTCACAAAACCCTTCCCTTGCCCTCCGTTGTGCGTGTGACAAATCTAAAAAATGGGCGCAGTATAAAATTACGGATCAATGATCGGGGGCCTTTTGTGAAGGGGCGCATTATTGATGTTTCTGAGAAAGCGTCAAAATTGCTTGGTTTTCACCACGATGGTGTTGTTGACGTTCGTGTGGAGTGCCTGGTTTCTGAAAGTATGATGTTGGCCCGTAACTACAATCCAAATAATTGTAATCCTTATACTGTTCATGGACACCGGGGCCATGACCATGGCCTTACTTTAAAACAAGCCATGGGTAATACACTAAAACGCGTGGCCCGCAGGCCCGTATCGAGGCCTATTTTTAATAAACCGGCTATAAAAATGACCCACCCGCCCTTAAAGCCACGGCGCTTTAAAACTTACTCAACGGCTAATATCAACACGACTTTAGGGCTTTTAGCAAAAGGAAATTATATTCAAGTGGGGACCTATAGCTCACAACTCAATGCTCAGAATTTTGCTCATAAAGTTGCAGCTCGTATGCGCGTGCCCTGTCAATCTCTCTCTGTTAACGAGGGGGGGAAGAGTTATCACCGCGTGTTAATGGGGCCCATGAAAAGTCAAGAAGCAACGATAAAAATGATCCATGAACTTGATATACGAAATGTAAAGGATGCGTTTGTTGTTGTGCAAAAGTAATGTATAGTCTTGGGGAGAACTCTGGAATGAATAGGATATAAAAATACCATGCTTCACAGAATGATGCCCTTTTTCTTTATTTTTCTGACGTCTTTAACAGGAGAAGCGACATCATTTAATAGTGAGGCTAAACAGGCCCTTTTGATTGATCTTACCACGGGGACAATCTTGTATGAAAAAGACGCTGATAAACTTGTCGCCCCCTCATCTATGAGCAAAATTATGACGGTTTATATGGTTCTTAATGAAATCAAGCAAGGCCGTTTAAGTTTGCAAGATACTTTTACCGTGAGCAAAAAAGCTTGGAAAATGCGCGGGTCCCGTATGTTTATCCGGGTTAAGACCGATGTTTCCGTTTCAGATCTTTTACGCGGTGTCATCGTTCAATCTGGAAATGATGCAGCCATTGCTTTGGCAGAGGGTGTTGCTGGATCTGAAGATGCCTTTGTTGACATGATGAATAGAAAAGCCAAAGAAATAGGAGCCCGTGATTCTCAGTTTTCTAATGCAACGGGGTGGCCTGATCCTGAACATCAAATGACTTTACGAGACTTAGCCGTCATTGCAACGCGGACCATGATGGATTTTCCAGAATATTATGCGATGTATAAAGAGCCTGAATTTACATACAACAATATCAAGCAGCCCAACCGTAACCCCCTTTTGTTTGAGAAAATAGGCTGTGATGGTTTAAAGACCGGCCACACAAATCTTGGGGGCTATGGTTTAGTCGCGTCTACTCTTCAAAAGGGCCGTCGATTGCTTATGATTGTCAATGGGTGCAAAACGAAAAAACAGCGGGCTCAAGCTTCTAAACGCTTGATTACCTATGGTTATCGCGCTTTTGCCAGTACGGTTCTTTATTCTGCTGGACAACTGGTTGAAGAGGCTGATGTTTGGATGGGGGTTAAAAATAAAATTCCTTTGGTCAGTGAAACTGATATTGCCATTACTGTTCCCCGGGCTTTAATTAAAGATATTATCATTGAAGTGGTTTATAAAACGCCCCTTCAAGCGCCTATCTCCGTTGGGGACCCGCTGGCAAAAGTTATGGTCAAGATTCCTGGAAAACCCGAGAAAGAATACCCTTTAATTGCCGGAGAAGCCTCTGCTAAGATCGGTTTCTTTTCCCGCATAGGCTCAGCTTTTAATTATTTGGTTTTTGGGGGGGCTTAAAAATGCTCTTTCAATCCCCCCCTCTTTTTATAACCTTTGAAGGAGGGGAGGGCGCTGGAAAATCCACCCAACTTAAACGCCTTTCAACCTATTTCAGCGAAAAAAATCTTCCCCATTTAGTGACCCGTGAACCGGGAGGAACAGCCTTAGCTGAGAAAATTCGCACCCTTCTTGTGACGGGAAAAGCGGATGCCATGGATCCTCTAACGGAATACCTTCTCTTTAGTGCAGCCCGGCGGGATCACATCGAAAAAGTCATAAAACCCTCCCTTTCTCAAGGCAGTTGGGTGCTGTGTGATCGTTTTTATGATTCTTCTTATGTTTACCAAGGCCTGTCACCAAAGAAGGAGCAGGCTCTTGATTTGTCCTTTATGGACCGTGTTTACAAAGAAATAGCAGGCCCTGATTTTGCCCCAGATTTGACCTTTGTTTTTGATATTGACCCTAAAATTGGCTTAGAAAGAGTGGAAAAGCGCAGCACATCCTCCGATGATAGAAAAATGGCACAAGAAGATCGTTTTGAATCAAAGGGACTCGACTTTCACAACCGTATACGTCAGGGCTTTCTAAAAATTCAGGCCAGCAATCCTCGTCGCTGTTGTCTTATCGATGCGACGCAACCCCCCGAGCAAACTTTCCACCATATTCGTTCTATTCTCGAAGAGCTCTAGGCTTTGACAGTGATATCATATCGCCCCCTTTTCAGGGGTTCTCATAAAAGAAGGCATTGCTTATTATATATAGTCGTTCCAAAAAGGTTCCAGTCTAGGAAAGAGTGACCGACGACGACCTCTTGTCGTTTAGGAGAGAATGACGACGTCTGGGATCTTTTTGGAATGACTATATGGTGCGCCCGAAGGGATTCGAACCCCTGGCCTTTGCCTCCGGAGGGCAACGCTCTATCCAGCTGAGCTACGGGCGCATTATGATGTGTATCATACTGAAATAGCCTTATTTTACAAGGCATCTTTTTAAAAGGACTATGAAAAATCCTGCAAAAATTGTTGGGAGAATTGGGCAAATTCCCGATGCCCAAGCTTAACAGTGATCGATAAGAGAGCTTCATTTTCCTCAATATTTTGAACATTTCCATGGGAATGAAGCCATGCAACTGCCTTGCCATCACTTGCTGGAATGATCACAGTGCGGGTTGTGGTGAAGTGATCAAAATAGCGATCAATTTCAGCATTTACCTTTTCAAGGCCTTCTTTTTCAAGGGCAGAAACAAAAAGGCTAGGTGTTTTTTTAGTAAGGCTTTCTTCTTTTAACATCTCACGGTCATGGGGACTTAAAAGGTCAGATTTATTCAGAATTTCTATTATGCCGTCTGACGTGGGATCAATACCAAGATCTTGTAAAACGTGGCAGACATCATAGGCTTGAGAGGCTGTGTTTTTACTGTGGCTATCACGGACATGCAAAATCAAATCAGCTTCAAGGACTTCCTCTAAAGTCGCCCGAAAAGCCGCAACCAACTGGGTCGGGAGGTCAGAAATGAATCCAACGGTATCAGAGAGAATAATTTCTCGCCCAGAAGGGAGTTTGTAAAGGCGCATGGTGGGATCAAGGGTGGCAAAAAGCATATCTTCTGCCACGACATTAGCCTTAGTTAGGCTGTTAAATAAGGTTGATTTACCAGCATTGGTATAGCCCACAAGAGCGACAATGGGATAGGGGACTTTTTGACGACTTTTCCGGTGAAGTGCACGGCGTTGTTTGACTTTTTCCAAGTCCTTTTCAATGCGGGTAATGCGTTGAGAAATAAGGCGCTTATCAATTTCGAGTTGGCTTTCTCCCGGCCCCCCTGTGGTTGAAGTGCCCCCCCGTTGACGTTCAAGGTGGGTCCAAGATCGAACCAGCCGGCTCTTTTGATACTCAAGGGCTGCTAGATCAACTTGCAACCGACCTTCTGCGGTTGAGGCTCTTTCGCCAAAAATTTCAAGGATTAACCCCGTTCGGTCAATGACTTTAATATTCCATTTTTCTTCAAGGTTACGTTGCTGAATAGGCGTTAAATTTGCATCCACAATAACAAGTTCAATGCCCTTTTCTTCAAAAAAAGGCGCCAGTTCTTCAATAAGGCCTCCCCCAATAAAAGTTGCAGGGCGAATTTCACGGAGCTTTATCCATTTGGCATCCACAAGGTCAATATGAATAGCAAGAGCCAAGCCACAAGCTTCTTCTAGGCGGGCTTCGGGATCAATGGCACGATTAAGATGTTCTCGGATTTGAGGGTATAAAACGTAGGTTTTTGTGGGCTCAGGGCGTTGATTATGGATTTTTTCACGCATGTTTTTATAGGTACCTCAATGCTGAGGCACCGTATAAGTGACCCTCAATTTTTAATCATCATCGTCGCCGTCATCAGCCTCAGCTTCAGTATTTTCTTGCTCATAAAGATGAACGGGATTAATAGGCATGATAGTCGAAATTGCGTGTTTGTAAACCAGTTGTGCATGGGTATCCCTTCTTAAAAGAACCGAGAATTTATCAAACCACGTGATAACACCTTGGAGCTTGACCCCATTCACAAGAAAAAGGGTCACGGCAGCCTTGTCTTTTCTAACCATATTCAGGAATGTGTCCTGTAAATTTGCTTTCTTTTTTGAGGACATTTTGCACTTCTCCCTTTTTATTATTATATATAGTTATGTTATTAGACCATTATGGGGAAAGGAAATGGATTTTCCGTTAAAAATACCTCACATTTTAAACAGTTTTTGGCAAGATATTGGTAAGGCTTATTTTTTTTTAGGGAGATAGTGCGATAGCATGGTGTCATAGAGGAAGAGGGATGTTAGGGTCAGATACCCTAAGAGGCTTCTTAAAAAGAAATATTTGAGTAAAAAGGGTTATTTTTCAATATCTTGAGAAGCTTCAACAAGCTTATTAATGATCTCTTGTCGAGGATCATTAGCTGCTTTTTCTCCGGAGACATCTTGCAGTTTAAATTTCTTTTTGTTTTCTGCTTGAAGTTTCTTTTTAAGCGCATCAGCTGCTTTTGCCCGATTAAGAGCTGAGGAGGAAATAGCATTTGCTCCCGTAAGAGAAGCTGCCGTTGAATAGGTTGATTGTCCCAGCATTTTATCATTGCCACTCTCAGGACCGCCCGAAACGGTATTTTCAGATATATTGTCCTCTTGTTCCCCCCTGCCAATATCCACCGAAATAGTAAAATCACCCTTATCATACGCGGTGCTAGTGGCCTGTCCTTGGTTTTTCCCTGCCCGTCCTACAGATCTGACTTGCCCGCCTCGGCCAGTTTGTCGGGATTCTTTTTCTGATGAAACCTTTGTCACATTAGGAGAAGAGCGATTCTGACGTTTGGGAGCCGGGCCGTCTTCGTGTGTTTGGGTCGCCAAGCGGGCCATAACGTTGTTTTCCAAGAGGAAAAAGAGTGTAAAAAATACTAAGAAAAATGTCATATCATTAAATCCTTTAACATTTATAGTACATGAGTTAAAACTAAAATTCCATAAGAACATCCTTAAAAGACTCTTTTTCTGATAAGAAAATTCACCTAAATCTCAAGATTTTTGAAATTTAAGTCGTGTTCTGATAATTTCACAATTTTTATGTAGTAATATTGATGTATTTATATGAAAAAGCCAAATTTTTAATATTTTTATAAAATATAAAATGAAACTTAAAAGTTTATTTTGTGTTATAATGTCCGTAGGAGGTTTTACTATGAGAGGTATTATTATAGGGCTTATTTCTGTTGTGTTCTTAGGGGGCTGTCAAACTAGCGGCTATGAGCGTACAAGTCGCACGGTACTCTAGCACGCTGCCAAGTACTGTCTATAGCCATAATTATGGATATGGACATGGTTATGGACACAATCGTGGACATAGCTACGGGCATGGTTACGGGCACAATCGTGGCCACGGTTACGGACATGGTTACGGACACTAATGGTGGATATGGATATATTCCCAGTAGGATGCATAATTACCATAGGAGCCGTATCATAACATATGTGCTAAATTTTTCTATAGGGGAGCACTGAAAGGTTAGATTCTGTTGAGATTTCATTTCAACCCTTTCGAGCCATCCACAAAACGTCTTCAACAAAACGACGAGAAGTAGTTTCGTTTCTGACATAAATAGTTGAAAATTCAGAGGCGAGCCAATTTACGGTTTTATGCGCCTTATCTAATTTTTATTTTTGCCGAAAGGAGCCCTGTTTTGTAGGATAAGTGCGCCCAAAAATAGGCTGAAGGGCCTGTCAGAGCCTAAAAACAAGCTAAAAGGAGGTGTTTTTAGAAGATCGTGGGATTTGTGCAAAAAAATGCATAAATTGACTTTAGGAAAAACTCTGCAGGACTTTCGCAGAGGTTTCTATAGTTGATAAGTGATGTACTTTGAGCTTGCGCTTCTTTTTCATGGGAACGATTAAAGAAAAGAGGGGATTGTTTAGGCGTTCTGTCCTTTTAACTGTTGGTTGTATCATTTCCCCATGGAGATCAGCTATTTCTTTTAAAAGAGAATTCAGCTCTTCAGGGTTATAGGAATAATTGCTTAAAGAGAGTGGTCTCGCGAGCTTAAGCTGTTGACGAGCAGCCAGATGATCGCCCCAGTGGGCTACATTAAGGTGCATAACATAAATTTTTCCTTCAATTTCACTTTCATAAAAATCATCCATTAGTCTGTCATCATAAAAGAGACGATCTAAGATTCTGTTGCTAGCATCTGAGCTGCTACTTTCAGCGATTTGTAAGCAACGTTCATCTAAATCAGCTTCACTAAGAGGATGTTGCTTTTTTAATTTTCTTAGTAATGGTACAGTTTTGTCCCTAAAAGTATTGAGGGGAAGATCAGTGGTTCCATAATTGCCATCTGCATAGCTATTTAGAAAAGAATCAAAGTTATCAGTGGTTATGGAGTGAATAAAATAGGATAAATCAAGGTGGCGCATATAACTTATGGTTTCTGTGGCAATTTGAAAGCCATGGTTTAAATAGTAAGAAAGGCGATAGGGGACATTTCCCAAGTCTTTTTCTCCATCATAATCAGCACACTGTAGGGTGAGCTGGTCATAAAAAGCGCTTTGTTGTGATAGGTGCTGGGTGAGCAAAATGGTTAAGTCAAGCGCTGTGCCACCAAAACCCTTACTCTGATACCCATCAGAAATGTTGATAAAGTGGAGGGAAAATTTTTTCGTCTCTTGATGGGGGTATTCAATGAGACGGATTTGCCCCACTTTTTGTTGGGTATATTGCCCCTTTTCTGATAGGGAGATCATGATAGATAGGCTGGTATCGCGACGGGTCATATCGGAGAGAATTTTTTTAGTTATGTAATAGGGTAAACATGTTTCTAATTTAAAAAACATCTCTGGATTTTTAAGGGAAAGTCCTTCGGGTAAAATGAGGGATTTATCTTGGCAGATTTTTTTAAAAGAGTGCAATGCCGCTTTTAGAGCTGTACTTGTGAGGGGGGCGCTCTTACGCATAGAAACATCCTGGACTTCTCGGACTTCATAAAATGACCCAAGGAGAGGTGTGTTTATAGCGAATACACAGAGAAGTAAAAGGCGAAAA
>CAXBEY010000034.1:0-14516 GCA_963974885.1 uncultured Alphaproteobacteria bacterium | reverse complement strand
CCGTACCCCATACGCCCTTTTTGCTCGTCAAAAGCCAAAAGAGGGACAATGCAAAGGTCTGGAATGACAATGGGAAGAGTCGGTTCCGGTTCCAAGAGACCTAAGGGAGACTTGATAAGGGGATGCTCTGGAGACCCCCTATGAAAATGCAGTTCCCCCTCTTTTGTCACCCTTGGATAGGCTAAAGAATATCCCAGCTTTGAGAGGTGCTTGACGAGGAGAGCCGTTGACGCTTCATCCCTTATGGCATTGTACAGGCCTATGGGTCCGGCCCCTTTTTTCTTTAAAAAATCCTGAAAAATCCTAAGATCCCAAAGGGCTGCTATGCGTTTTTCTTCAAGTTCTAAAAGACTCTGGGGAGACTGAGATGAAAAAAAACGCCCCCGAACTGCTTTAGCTCGTTGGCGTTGTGCTATTTTATCAAGCAAGCTGAAATTTACTCCTGCAATAAATACGCTGCAATTAACATATCAACATAGGGTTGGACCTCTTGTTTCATATCCCCTGAGCCTGAAATTTTAGAATCTTTAACACTCAGGAATTTATTCAGGGGCGCTTTTACAGCTTCAACGCCAATTAGCACCAGCTCTCGCTCTGCCTTATTGCTGTCCTTAATTTTTCCATATTCTGATTTATTTCCTTTCATAACAGAGGCCACCCTTTGCAAGATTAAGTTGGCATATTCAGTTAAAAAAGCACCATCAATTTTGATGGGCAATTCCGCATACCCCAAATCATCGATAGGCTGCATAAAGGGTGGCAAGATTTTCGTCCCAGCATGGAAAGCGGCTAGATCTTTTTGATAAACCTCAAGAAGGCTTTTCATCTTAGCTTGACTTGTTGTAATAAGCTTAGCATTTGGATTCTCAAAACTCTTCGTCCATGTCCAAAAATCATACCCAACAACGTCTCCTTTGAGCTCTAATACAATAGATTGGCGCCCCGCAAACACCTTAGTTAGACCTACTTTTAAGATCTCTACAAGTTTAGCTTCAAGAGCTTTCACTCCCCCTGGAATGGGCGCTTTTTCTAGAGTATCATCTAATAGTGTTTGTAGGGGAGCCTCTACAACCTTATTCAACTTCCCTTGAATGGCGAACAAAAGAATTTGCTCATATTCCGGCTGAATCTTACCAATGGTTGGTATGTCCACGGGAGGGGCGCCCTTACGAATGGCAGAAATTCCATTTTTAATAATGATTGTCTTAATGGCCTCATCCATTGCCTTCATAAGAGCCTTGGACTTTGCTTGGTCTTTTAGATAGGCCTCTAAAGCGGCTTGATCTTCAATACCTTTTGCCTGCACAGCCTTTATCATAGCTAATCTCAAGGCGCCTTTAAGGGTAATTGCACTCACATCAGAGGGTAGAAATGGCAAGACAAGTCGCTCAAAACTCCAAGAGAAAAGAGCTTCTGCTGCTTTTTGTGAATCAGGATCTGTTGTTTTTTTCGTAATCAAAAGATCGCCATAATGAGAAATCAATTTTGCCCTAAAGAGAGGAACGGTGAATAAACGTCCAATATCCTTTTTGACACTGCCAGGACTAAACTGGAATTTACCCTTCGTAATCTTATCTTTTTCAGCATCTGCAGCTTTTTTGGCGGCTATCACTTCTTTTTCCAAAACCTCTTTCAAGTCTTGTGCCATCAAATTATAAGTCCCCTTTAGGGTCAGCATAAGCTTCCAGTACTGGCTATCTGTAAGAGTGGCCCCTGCCGTCACAGGCCACGTTAGTTTCTTATATTTTCCTGCTCGTAAAGAAAAGTCCGTTAGGTAAACAAACCACTTATAAAGGTGATCTTTATATTTAGCAAAGCCGGCCTTTTTCTCAGCATAGGCTTTTACAAACTCATCAAGAAGCGCCTTACTGGCCACATAGTTATCCGTAGCACGCTTAATCTCAGAAGCTGCCTTTGATTGAACCGTTGAATGGGTTGTAATATCTTCAACCTTTGCCCAAAGGCCCGGAGGATATTTACCATCCTTAATTTTTTTCGCAACCAACTTATACTTATCAAAGAAAGCTTTACGAATTCCCTCCATTTCTTTCGTAACACCCGCGGGCAATGTTGATCCAGGGGGAGGGGGAGGAGGCGGTGCCCCTCCTGAAGAAGGTGGCGGTGGCACGTTACCATTAGAAGCTGGCGGTGGCGGTGGCACGTTACCATTAGAAGGTGGACTTTGAGGGACATTACCAGCGTTACCACCACCAGGATTTGTACCAGCACCACCTATACCTCCACCTGTAGCAGCACCTTTTGCACGGGCCTCGAGGTCTTGGATTTTCTTCTGAAGCTCGGGAATGGTTTTCCCCGTCGCCGTTGAGAGTTGATCTTTTAACTTGGCTATTTCGGCTTGAAGCGCACTTGTATTTCCGCCAGACCCCGAACCTTTTTGGTTTTGGTAAGAAGCCCTAAAATCTGATTTAGCCCCATGAAGCTGAGAAAAAGGTAAAATAAGTAAGGAAAAGAAAAAAAGAAAAAATTTCAAGAGATGCCCCTTTCGACATTTTTATAATTTACTATCATTCTAGCGTGTATATATTAATTTTTTATTAAATATAATACTTTAGACCAAATTTCAGAGAAAAATTATTTAACCTCGCCTTTAACACATTATTATCAACGGGAGTAACTGGTGAAATCGTTCCAAGAAATGTAACATTTGACTTTTTATAAAATTCATAAGTCGCTGTGGCCAGAACAGCAATATTCTTATTAACTTGGAATTCTTGAACCAAGGAAGGTGCAAACCCCACCTCGAGCCTACGATGGCTAATTTTAATACCATCAGTAATATTTTTAACGCTATAATCAAGGGAAGACAGGGCAAAACCTAGCTTTAAAAAACACTTAAGTCGCTCATGCAGGTAAGCACCAATGATAAAAGAGGGGACCAAATTAAATTGGCGACAAATATTATACTGAAAATTTTGTCCATTTTGGGCAAATCTCTTTTTCAATTCCATATTATCAAAGTTGCCTTCAAGCTCAACGCCGGCAAAGCAAGCACGATTTAAAGACCACAGATACCCAAAAAGTCCCCCTCCTATGAAACTATGTACTCTTACAAATTTCCGATCTGAAACGGAGCTAATAACAGGAATAACTAAATCGGCGAGGCTAGACGTTGTATCTACCTTGGTGCCGAGATAATTATAACCAGCCTGGGCTCCTATAAAGAAACCGGATTGAGAGAGATTCTCCCCTTCGGCCTTCAAAGGCGTTGATAATAAAAGGCATGTCGTAAGGAGTGTAAAGGTTTTTTTCATGGTTCTTCCTGTTTTTTACTTCAATTTATTTAAAATTTTAACAGATTTTTTCCATAAATAAAACTCTATTTTCCTTCCTATTTTTCTCCCCCTTCTTTCGTAAAAGCCACTGTCACAAAATCTAATCGTTCCTTTTTTGATCAAATAACCGCCTGTGATTTTGTCAAAAAAAAAGGAGCTCTAAGAGCTCCTTTTGAGAAAAATGTGGCTTTTTTAGAGTTCATCACCCTCTTTGACAGCCTTTACTTCTTCAGCGTCGACCTTCACTTCTTCAGCGTCAACCTTCACTTCTTCAGATTCAGCCTCAACCTTTACTTCTTCAGTTTCGACTTTCACTTCTTCAGCTTCTTTAGCAAGGGCTTCCTCTTTCAAATGAGCCTCTTCTTCAGCCAGGGCTTCTACTTCTGCTAATTTCTGAGCAAGGGCTTCCTCTTCGGCTTTAGCTTTCTTAGCAAGAGCTTTTTCTTTTGCAAGTGCAAGGGCTTCATCTTCAGATGCCACAACACCTTCAAGGAACGGTGCTACTATTTTAGCTACACAATCCGCAAGATCCCCCTCTTCGCCCATTGCTTCACTCAAATCAAAGGTTGTGCCTCCTAAATTAAAGCGGCCATTGCTAGAGGCCATAAGCTGACTTTCATCTCCCATAAGAAGATAAGATTGCTTACCTAATGAGCCTTCTTCATCAACAACGACTTGCATAACCTTACAATTAGTCATCGTCATGATTTTCTTTTTACCACTTTCATGATCAACAATAGTAAAAGTCAGAGGGCCGGATGCAGCTGTGGCATGAACCTTTGCCTCTTCAAGCGCCTCATCTACACCTCCCTCATGATCACTTGCATAAGAGGGCAGGGCAAAAGCTGACACAGCGGCCACCAGAGAAAGTTTTTTTAATAAATCTGTTATTTTCATTGTCGTTTCCTTTTGTTTTATTTTCGCTCAAAGCCTCTGAGAAAAAAGAAATAATTCTTTTTCTAATGGACAATATTAAATTTAAGTTAAATTAACTATATTTAATAGCAAAAAAAATCATTACCAATACAAACAGTTGTTTTTATTGTTTTTTTTCTAGGCCTATTTACCCCCTTTCAAAAAACGATCTTGAAACAAAATAAGCGGCTGCTTTCTCGAATGCTGAGAAAATCCACAAAAAAAGATTGCGATTCCTTTCATAATGTGGTTAAAGAACAGTGAAAGTTTATTTTGTGCGCCCTCTTATCCATTGAGATAGGATTCGCCGCTTACCTATTGCTTAAAGGCATATTTCTTAAAGGAGATTGAAATGACAGGTTTTATATCAGACGCGTTCCGCTTGGAACTTCGTGATAATTTTGGCGGTGGTGCTGCCCGCGCGTTACGTCGCACAAGCATGATTCCCGGTGTGGTTTATGGTGCCGGTAAAGAGAATACGCATATATCTGTCGACCCCCGTGATATTATGACCGGCCTCAACACAACTGGTTTTTATGCGCGCCTTTATGAATTAAATATTGGCAAGGCAAAAGAGCGTGTTCTTGTACGTGATGTGCAATTACACCCCGTAACGGATCAACCCCTACATATCGACTTTTTGCGCGTTTCAAAAGGCTCAAAAATCCACGTTAATATTCCCGTTCACTTTATTAATGAAGACAAGTGCCCTGCCATTAAACAAGGCGGCATGCTTAACATCGTCCTTCACAGCCTTGAAGTCACTTGCTCCGTTGAGGCGATTCCTGAGGAAATTCTCATTGACCTTGACGGAATTGAAATGGGCGAAAGCATCCACACAGAGGGCCTAAAAATTTCTGGTGGGGCCGTCATGACTCATCCAGAGCGTGACATTACAATCGCAACTCTTGTGGCGCCTTCAAGTGTTAAAAGTGATGGTATTGATGATGATGAAGCTGAAACTGCCGCTGCAGCCGCAGCTGAAACTGACGAGGCGGGAGCCGAGCCTGCTGCTGAAAAATAATTTCTTTTCGGGAGTGACCTCTAAAAATAAAGAGAAAATGCTATAATGAAATTAATTATAGGGCTGGGTAACCCCGGCCCTTCTTATTTAATGAACAGACACAACGCTGGCTTCATTATCCTTGATATGATCGCCCATGACTATGACTTGCCTGCCTTTAAACAAAAGGGCAAAGCCTTGATCACCGACGGCGTTATTGAAGGTGTTAAGTGCCTTTTTCTCAAGCCTATGAATTTTATGAATAATTCAGGCACTTCCGCTTCTCAAATCGCAACTTTCTATAAAATCCCCTTAGAAGACATTATTGTCTTTCACGATGACCTTGACCTTCCCTTTGCAAAGATAAAAACAAAAATTGGCGGAACTGCCGGTGGCCATAATGGGTTAAAAAGCATTGATGCTCACCTTGGGAAAGACTACCAACGGGTGCGTATCGGTATTGGGCACCCAGGGCACAAAGACCTTGTCACCTCCCATGTTCTTGGAAATTTTTCAAAAAAAGAACTCCAAGACCTTCCCTACATTCTTGGCCCTTTATCGGACGAGCTCCCCCTGCTCCTTAAGAACAAACCTGAGGATTTTCAAAGCAACGTCGCCCTGCATATTAAAGAAGCTTTTAATCAGTAAGCTTTAAAAAACAAAGGTCTCTTCATTCTTTTGCAGTAACTTCTATACATTAAAGCGAAAGTGGAAAACATCGCCGTCACACACAACATAATCACGGCCTTCTTGACGGAATTTACCGGCGGCCTTGGCCCCTTGCTCCCCTTTGAACTCAACATAATCAGGGTAGGCAATGGTTTCAGCGCAAATAAAGCCTCGCTCAAAGTCCGTATGAATTTCACCGGCCCCTTGGGGAGCAGTGCTATGACGCCTAACGGTCCATGCCCGCGCTTCTTTAGGGCCAATGGTGAAAAACGTAATAAAATCTAAAAGCTTATAGCCTTCTCGAATCACTTGGGTTAAGCCTGTTTCTTCAAGGTTAATACTCTCAAGGAACTCTGCCTTTTCTTCTTCGGATTCAAGGGAGGCAATTTCAGCTTCAATGGCTGCAGAAATAACCACATGACGCGCCCCTTCTCCTTCCCCTTGGGCTGCTACTTTTTGCGTATAGGCATTTCCCGTTGCCGCATCCTCTTCCCCAACATTACACACATACAACACAGGCTTGCTCGTGATCAGTTGGAGCTGTTTAAAGGCCTTCTCTTCGTCCTCAGAGATTTCTGCCGTCCGGGCTGGTTTTCCCTCTTCAAGAACCTTTAAAACCCGCTTTACGATGTCGAGGGTTTCCTTAGCCTCTTTATCACCGCCCTTGGCTTTTTTTTCCAAGTTAGGCTGGCGTTTTTCCAAACTTTCTAAATCCGCCAGCATAAGCTCTGTATCAATGATTTCTATATCCCGTAAGGGATCAACATTTCCTTCTACGTGGGTAATATCTCCATCTTCAAAGCAACGGACAACATGAACAATGGCATCAAGCTCACGAATATTGGCCAAAAATTGGTTTCCCAACCCCTCTCCCTTGCTTGCCCCTCGCACAAGGCCAGCAATATCTACGAACTCTAATTGTGTTGGAATGATTTCTTTGGAAGACGCAATATCCGCCAGAACAGCAAGGCGCTTGTCAGGGACGGACACACGGCCCACATTGGGCTCAATAGTGCAAAAAGGGTAATTAGCTGCTTCTGCGGCGGCTGTTTTTGTCAACGCATTAAAAAGTGTTGATTTACCAACGTTTGGTAAACCTACAATGCCGCATTTAAATCCCATAGTACAGTCCTTGATCTTTGAAACTTGATGATTTTACAGTATACATAAACCTTAGCTTTTTTAAAGGAGAAAGGTTCTGTTAAACTTTCCTTTGGAAAAAATTAATTGCTATTTCCTTGAAAATATTGCATTATGCTTTACACACTTGTCAAAATTAACTATTTTTTTATTTTTATATGTAGACAATGGTATAACTAGGACGTAATATTAAAGTAATCTCAAATTCCATAAGTAATGTATTTTTGGACTTTGTATAAAAAGAATGGGAGAAAAATAATGCTAACGAATCAACATTTAACGGCCCTTCAATTTCGCCACTCCACCCTCGATAAACAAATCGCCAATGAGAACAAGCGCCCCCTCCCTGATTATCTTGTCCTCAAGCATCTCAAGCGGAAAAAATTAGATCTTAAAGAAACAATGCACCTACACCTTGCATAGGGTTTTTACCTCATTCACAAACATGTCTAAAAAAGCACCGTCACCCTTAAAAAAGCGGTGCTTTTTCTATGGGCAGGTCTGCAAAAGAGCCTTTTGCTGTATAAGTTCAGAGAGATGTGAGACGAAATTAGTTCGTGACGCGCGCTCCCACATAGCGCCGTAGCGAGGGAATTAATTTTGTTGCGTTCATGAAAAAAGACCTCGAGAATATTGTTAAGCAAAACAAAAACAAGAGGCCTTTTATGCAGATAAAATATCTACACAAGAACATTTATAAACTTTATTCTTACGCAAGGACACAAGAATGTTTGGATGCGTACCGAAAAAATTATGAGACTCAGGTAAACACTTGGGAAACCCTCAAAAAAGAAGGCGTTTGCCTTAAAACACGCGAAGAAATCGTTGGCCTTTCAAGGTCTTCTTATTACCGCCATAAGAAAATTCTCAAAAAGCTCGCCCGAGGCATTTTTCCGCCATCGAAAAAGCCTCACAGCGTTAATAAACCCCAATGGGGAGAGTCTGAAAAGCAGCTTATTTTAAAAATTAGGCGCGAAAATCCCACCTATGGAAAGGCCAAAATAGCCATCATTTTAAAGCGCGATCAGGACAAGAATATAAGTGAAAGCACCGTTGGGCGCATCCTCAAGCACTTGAAAGAAAAAGGAATTATCCAACGGTCCCTGTCAGCTCTTCGGCAAAAACGAAAACGATCTTTTGCAAAAGGCCACTCACAACGATGGAAATATAAAGATTACAGCAAGATGAAGCTGGGTGAGCGGGTTCAAATCGATCACATGACAGCCACAAAAAATGGTATCTGTTTAAAGCATTTCCAAGCCTGGGATCGCCGTTCAAAGTATATTGCAGCGAACGTTTACAGCAATGCTAAAGCCTCTTCAGCAAAGAGATTCCTAATAGAATTCGTGGAAAAGTCTCCCTTTGATATTTTGTCAATTCAAGTGGATGGAGGCTCGGAATTCATGGCGGAATTTGAAGAAGCGTGCGCAGCATTAGGTATTCCCTTGATTGTCTTGCCGCCGGCCAGGCCAAAATACAATGGCGGTGTGGAGCGAGGAAATAGAATATTTAGAGAAGAATTTTACGCTAAAAAAGACCTTCTAGCCGATTCCATCGGCGCCTTTCGCTATGATTTGAGAAAGGCCGTGGAAAAATATAACACTTATCGCCCACATGCAAATTTAGGTGGATTAACGCCTATGGAATATGTTAATAATCAATCTCTCGAGGCGGATTCATAAAATCCCATATCACCTGAACTTATACAAAATGTTTTTTGCCATTGACAAGTTGCGTTTTTCTTTTATATTAGGGGGCGAATGTAAGTTCCATCAATAATAAATATTTTAGGAGAATCTAAATGAAAAATGTAAAACATCTAACACTATGCGCCTCTCTTTGTGTCTTGACCATGGGTAGTGTGGCCAATACGAGCTCTTACTATAAAACGGGAGCTGTTTTGGGAACGGGACTCGGCTATAGCCATCTTTCATCAAAAACGACAGACACACTCTTTTTTGACGGGGTTCCACAGTCAAGTGGTACTTTTAAGAAAACACCTACCAGCAATGGGTTTGTTGCCGATCTTATTGCAGGATATCGGTTTGCCTTTAATAAATGTTTTGTGGCTGGAGTTAATGTCGTTCTTACAAAAGATACAAACCGTTTAAAAAGCATCATAGATATTCCAAACGCTGGGGCGACCAGTACAACAAAACTTTATCGTCAATTTTCTGTTACACCTGAAATCATGGGCGGTTACGTTTTTGCACAACAGTGGATGGCTTATTTAAAATTAGGCCTTAGCATTTCCCGTTTCAAATTAGACAATAAAGTCATTGGTGAATCTACTGTTTCTACAAATAAAATAGTCACAAAAGTTGGTTTCAAGCCAACCCTCGGTGTTGAATATGCCATGAATAGCAAGGCCTCTGTCTTTACGGATGTGTCCTATGAATACATCCCATCAATCAAAAAGAGCTTGGAGAATCCTAGTGATCCAAACACACTTGCTCTAACTGATACACATGATGTCAAAGTACGCCCCCATTATTTCACAGCGAAAATTGGTGTGATGTATAAATTCTAGGTTTCTGAGAAGAACCACTATCTCTCGAGAGAGCTCCCTCATTTTATGAGGGGGCTTTTTTGTATAGTCGTTCCAAAAAGGCCCCAGACGTCGTCAATCTCTCCTAAACTACAAGGGGTAGTCGTCGATCACTCTTTCCTAGACTGGAACCTTTTTGGAACGACTATATAGAGTTCTCCCTACATCTCGGAATGAGTGGCGAGGGGAAGGGGAGTGAGCTCTTGAAGGGGGCTTTTTTGAGGGGCAATAATAGGGCGGTAATCATGATCTATGATAGGTAAATCAAAGTTTTGTTGGACAAAACGATCGAACCCGTTAAAGATACGGGTCTCAACGGAGAGCACTTCTGCCAGAAGCTCATGCCGTGCGCCGCGGATGATTTCCAGCTCACATTGTGGAATCCAGCCGACAATTTGTTCAATGCGTGTGTTATCGACAACCCGCTCTTCTCCCGCAGCATAAATTTTAATGGGGGCTTTGATACGCCCCAATTTTCCGGGGCAATTAAGCTTTATAATGGAATCTAAGGTTGCCTTAATCCAAGCAAAGGTAACCCCTCCAACAACGATGTCAGGATTGTCTATTTGCAAGTGTCGATGATAATAAAAGGCTTCTTGATTATGGGTCAAAATGTTCCCTTCAAAGGGTTGGGTGACGGGGTTATAGTCCCCTTGGCTATAGATGTAGTTCTTTCCAAGGCCTAAATAAACCATAAAATTAGAAATCCACTGAGCTAAGCGCCTCGAGTAAAGGCCTGTATTAATATCCAGCATGGGGGCTGCTAAAATAGCGCCATCAATAATGCCAGGATTTTCTGCCATATAACGAAGGCCAATGTGAGCTCCCATGGAATGGGCGAGCATAACAACAGGACGTTTTACGTAATCTGTTTTTAAGAAATGACGAATAAAGAGATCAAGGTCCTGTAAATAAGTCTCATAATTTTTAATGTAGCCCCGCTTGCCAGCTTCCCGTGTTGAAAGCCCTTGTCCTCGCCAATCAAAGGTCCAAACGGCATAGCCTCGTTCCCGTAAAATACTAACGGCATTGCTCATTTTCTCAAGGGCTGTAGCGCGTCCTGGCAAAAGAAGAACATGGGGCTTGATGTCAGATGTCGTGGTTGGTTTCCAGTGGCGGTAACGTAAAAGAGCACCATCAGGCGTCTTGAGGTACTTATCAATAACAGGTTGTTCTTTATTTCTTTGACTCATTTATAGAACTCCCTTCTTTTGATACTGGTTTTCTTGATTTATTTTCTTACGGTACCTTTCATGCTATCATATAATTGCAAACAAAAAGTAAAGAGAATATCAAGTGGCTTGAAAATAAATAACTTGTTATAATATTTATGGAAAATAGTAGTTTTTAAAAAATGATTCGTCAGTTTGAGCTTGTTGAAAAAATAAAGGCCTATGATCCCAGCGCGGATGAGGAGGCTATAAACCGTGCCTATGTCTTTGCCATGAAGGCCCATGGGTCTCAAAAACGCGCCTCTGGTGATCCTTATTTTTCCCACCCCCTCGAAGTTGCTGGTATTTTGGCTGATATGAAATTAGATACGGCTTCTATTGTAACGGCTTTGCTCCATGATACCGTTGAGGACACCCACGCGACTCTTGAAGATATTGAAAAACTGTTTGGCGAAGAAGTTAAAAACCTTGTGAATGGTGTGACCAAACTTACCCGAATTGAAGGGCAGTCTGATAAAACAAAACAAGCTGAGAATTTTAGAAAGCTTGTCCTGGCTATGTCAGATGATATTCGGGTTCTTCTTGTGAAGTTAGCGGATCGCCTCCATAACATGCGCACCCTTGATTTTGTGAGAGAAGAAAAACGCCGCCGTATCGCTCGAGAAACCCTTGATATCTATGCGCCTTTGGCGGAACGTATTGGTATAGTTCATTTCAAAGACGAGTTAGAAGACCTCGCTTTTGCGGCTTTGAATCCTGATGCTAGAGAATCAATCATCAGTCGCCTTGATTTTTTGCAGCATCAAGAGGGTGATAATCATATTGAGGCTGTTGTAAATGAGCTTCAAGAATTGCTCAAAAAAGAGGGCATTGTTGCAGAGATTACAGGGCGAATCAAACGGCCTTACTCTATTTGGCGTAAGATGCATCATAAAAATATTACCCTTGAACAACTCTTGGATATTGTTGCTTTTCGTGTGACCGTTGAAGATATAACAAACTGCTATCAAGTTCTTGGTATTCTGCATAGTTTTTACAGCGTTATCCCCGATCGTTTTAAAGATTATATCAGCACACCAAAACCTAATGGTTATCAATCTTTGCATACGTTTATTGTCGGACCAAATCGTCAGCGCATTGAGGTTCAAATACGCACAAAAAAAATGCATGAAGTTGCCGAGATGGGGGTTGCAGCCCATTGGCAATATAAACAAAACTCTAAGGAAGGCCATGATTATGGCTGGCTGCGGAGCCTCCTTGAAATCTTGGAAAATACCTCTGGTGCAGAAGAATTTCTCGAACATACCAAGCTTGAAATGTTTCAAGATCAAGTCTTTTGCTTTACCCCAACAGGTGATTTAATTTCTCTACCTCAAGGCGCAACACCCATTGATTTTGCCTATGCCATTCACTCTAAGGTTGGTGACCATTGTGTGGGCGCTAAAATTAATGGCCGGATGGTTCCCTTGCGCACCATCCTTCATAATGGAGATCAAGTTGACATTGTGACGGCTAAGGCTCAAACGCCATCTCCGTCATGGGAGCGGTTTGTTGTGACGGGAAAAGCCCGTGCTAATGTTCGCAAGTTTATTCGGGCACAAAAACGGGATCAGTTTGTGACACTGGGGCGGAGTCTTCTGCAAAAGGGGTTTGAACAAGCCAAGTTAGATTATACGGAAAAACAGATTGAAGGGACACTCAAGGGCTTTAAATGCAGCACAACGGAAGATCTGCATGCTTTGCTTGGGGAGGGGTTAAATACACCTACTGAAGTTATTAGAGCTGTTTATCCTAACTATCAAGCTGTTAGAAAAGAAAAGCCGCTAAAATCCGTTGAAGAACATGCAAAAAATGTTTGGAAAGATAAAGATTCTGCTCTTTCTATTCGGGGCCTCATTCCCGGTATGGCCGTGCATTATGCAGGATGTTGTCACCCGCTGCCAGGGGACAATATCGTGGGCATTATCATGTCAGGGCGAGGGGTTACCATTCATACTAATGACTGTGATATGCTTAAGAACTTTGCCAATGAACCCGAGCGTTGGATTGATTTAACGTGGGCAGATCAACAAGAAAAAACAACCCATGTTGGGCGCCTTTATGTCATCATGGATAACCGTCAAGGGGCCCTTGCAACCTTGACAACCACCATTAGTAAAAATCATGGCAACATAGCCAACCTAAAGGTTGTTAACCGGACGGAAAACTTCTTTGAAGTGAATGTTGATATTGATGTGACAAATACGGATCATCTGATAAATATCATTGCTTGCTTAAGGGCGTCACCTTTGATTACCACTGTTCAACGGATGTAGGAATACACTTCTGTCGAAAAAGGGGGGGTAAAGTTCCCCCTTTCCCATTTTTTCCTCTCTCCCTTTCCGCTCTTCTCCCCTTATTTCCCTCCTTTTATCTTTCTCTTCTTTCCTGCCTTTATGTTGTCACATTTTATTGATTAATAGGCATATCTAATGACTATTAGTCAATAAAATGTGGTGAGGCGAGGTTAGTTAACGGAAAGAGAAATGGAAATTTGGTGCGGAAAAAAGGCAAAGACTTTGCTGGTGAGGGCTGCAAAATCGCTTTGCTTAACTCTTTTTCAGAGGGTGCTATAGCAGGTATTTTTAGTGAGAGCTTCATAAAGTGCTGGCGTTAATTTAACTTATCAATTAACGCCAGATGGAAATTTTACTTTAAAAGAAGCAGCCTGTTTTAAAGTGACGTTTCTTCTATCACTAGTTTCTTACGCATCATAGTGAGCGTATTCAAAGCCCTAGAAATGGATACCGACGCACAAGCTGCATCAACTTTTGTTGCAATACTAGTGGCCTCCAGTTTTAGGTCTTCTGTGCCCAACATATCTATTGTGAGCGGTGAAAAAGTCACATTTTTATGCGCCAAAGATTCATCTTGTGATATAAATTTCACACCCGTTTCACTAGTAAATAAGGGGGTTTCATTCCAGGCTACCATGGTCATCAGGCGTTGAAGGCCCTCACGTCTATTGCTAAAAATATTATGAAGTTGCTTCCTTTTTCTAGGAGCAATATCTGCTGAGGTTGCCTGATCTGCTAAAGAGTCCATATTTCTCAATATGTTTTTTGCAATAGCTAAAGAATCTAAGCCTAATTCGGTGACTAAAGATAAATTGTCGTAAAAAATGCGTTCTGGGGCACTAGACTCTTGGACACCAAACTCAAGGTCATGAAGGGCCATGATACCTTCACACTTAGATTTTTTTGAACTAAGACGAGAATATATTGCGCTCAGGCGATTATTTACTACACCAAAGACGGTTTCAGCTTGATCAGCATTGTAAGGTGTTGAAATATCAGTAGCATTCAACCTAAACCCCTTGTGATCTATTGTTGTAGGTGAGAAATAAATAGTCATCGTATCCTCAACCGAAAACCCAACTTGAGATGTGAAAGAAAAACATCTTCTCGAAGAATCACTACTTAGAAGATTTGCATGTTTATGCTTTGTTGACCTTGCAATTGTATCAAATTCTGCAATTAGATTCTTAAAGCCTTTACAAAGGGTAAGGCGATCCTTATCGCTAAGATCTGTACGCTGTGCTTGAAAAGCCAATAGAAACAGTTTAGTAAGAATACCAGATTGGCTTTTCACTGCTTCCATAGCTGTCTGAATTGCAGAAGATAAATTTTCTGTACCCAGCCATGCTTGTTTGATTGCCTCAGCAGATACGTTATAGTCCGTAAATCAAGACCTCCGGCAAAGCCGGAGGTATGTAATTTGAACCGCTCAAAGCGGTT
>CAXBEY010000033.1:0-15493 GCA_963974885.1 uncultured Alphaproteobacteria bacterium | reverse complement strand
TCATTCCTGCACTCCTCACCTATCAGAATAGGCTTCGTTGCTGGCGCTTAGAGTGGACCCTTTTTGGAAAATTGTGCACCCCCTCGTCATAGGGGGTGAAAAGTGCTATAGTGCTGGGGTAGGATGCTTTTTTAAAAGCCGCTCTTCCTTGATTTAATGGTCCCTTTTTAATTTTGTACGGAAAAAAACGATGTTTGATTCAAAACTAGCTATCTCAACGCCAACTCTTAACATATTATATACAGCTTGTACCCGTGCAGCCCGTGGTCTTGTTCGTGATTTTGGGGAGGTTGAGCATTTGCAGGTCTCTCGAAAAGGCCCTGGGGACTTTGTCTCAAAAGCTGATTTGAAAGCCGAAGAAACCATCATTGATGTCCTGCAAAAAGCCACACCGACCTATTCTTTGCTTGTGGAGGAAGCTGGCGCTTTTGTGGGGCGTGAGCCAGAGTATCGTTGGATTGTGGATCCTTTGGATGGGACAACCAATTTTATTAATGCTATTCCTCATTTTGCTATTTCCATTGGACTTGAGCATAAGGGAAAGATGCTTGCGGGGATGGTGTATGACCCTATTAAAGACGAGATGTTTTATGCTGAAAAAGGTAAAGGCGCTTTTTTGAATGAAAAAAGGCTGCGCATTTCTGCAAAAGATAGTTTTGGTGATGCGGTGATCGGTGTGACTTTTCCCCGTCATAATGACGAGGGAGAGTTTGATTTTTATGAGACTATTAAAGGCGTTGAAGCAAATACGGCTGCGGTGCGTCGCATGGGGTCTGCTGTTCTTGACTTATGTTATGTGGCAGCTGGACGTTATGAAGGATATTGGTCACAGGCCCTTAACCCTTGGGATATGGCTGCAGGATCTTTGATTGTGCAAGAAGCGGGCGGTGTCGTCACGGACCTCAAAGGTCAAGAGGGTTTTCTGGAAACAGGCCATATTCTTGCTGGTAGCGAAAAAATGCACAAAAATCTTTTAAACCTTATTAAGTAAAATCAACGAGCCTAAAGGCGCCTTAAGCCATGGCTCGCTTTTCAAACTCTCCCAGCAAATCATGGGGGGTGAGTTTTTTGCGGGCGGCTCCCTTCACATCAAAAACGACTTTCCCGTCTGCTAGCATAATCGTGCGATTCCCCACGTCAAGGGCCTGAGCCATACTATGGGTGACCATGAGGGTTGTCAGGCTTTTTGTGCCCACAATATCCTTTGTCAGATTAATAATAAAAGCCGCTGTTCTGGGGTCAAGGGCTGCGGTGTGCTCATCGAGGAGAAGGATTTTACTGGGAGAGAGAACCGCCATGATAAGAGAAATAGCTTGACGTTGTCCGCCCGATAAAGAGCCGATGGGATCACGCAAACGTTTTTCAACACCAAGGTGTAAGCGTCCAAGGTGGTGGCAAAGGTTTTCCCTGATTTCCTTATTAATTGCCTTTGTAAAGTTGCGAGTTTGTCCTCTCTTAAGGGCAAGGGCTAGGTTTTCTTCAACGGTTAATTCGCCACAGGTCCCTTTCAAAGGATCTTGAAAAACCCGCGCAATGAGGTGAGATCTCTTTGTAGGAGAATAATTTGTGACGTCTTCTCCGTCGAATAAAATGCGCCCTTTGGTGAGGGAGACGTCTCCGGTGAGAGCGCCTAAAAGAGTTGATTTTCCCGCTCCATTTCCCCCAATGACGGTGACAAACTCGTTCTCGTCCATATTGAGAGATAGCCCCCGTAAAACCTTTTTCTCTAGGTTTGTTCCAGGGTTAAACACAACAGTTAGATCATCGAGGCGAATCATGGGTTAGGACCTTCGTATTTTTAAGGCGGCTTCTTTTTTGAGCTTTGGTAAAACCATTGCAACAACAACAATAAGGGCCGTCATAAGGTTAAGATCAGAGGGTTTCATAAAGTCTGCGTTAAGGGCAAAGGCAACAGCTAGACGGTACAAAATAGATCCAATGACACAGCCAATAATGCTGAACAGCACAAGGCGAGGGGGGAGAATAACCTCACCAATAATAACGGAGGCCAAGCCAATAATGATGGTCCCAACGCCCATGTTCACGTCGGCAAATCCTTGAGACTGGGCGAAAAGAGCCCCGGCAAGGGCAATAATACCGTTGCTAAGGGCAATACCAAAAAGAATCATGGTTTTGGTCCGAACGCCCTGGGCTTGAGCCATAACAGGATTGGCCCCTGTGGCTCGAATACCAAGGCCGACTTGGGATTGTAAAAGCCAATAAACCAGAAATCCCACGATAAATATAGCAGAGAATCCAAAGACCAAAACGGCAACAATATGATCCCCAAAAAAGGATTCAAAAGGTGTGAAAACTGTTTTTTCATAGAGCATGGCAATATTAGGACGGCCCATAATGCGCAAGTTAATGGAGTATAAGGCCGTCATGGTTAAAATAGAGGCCAGAAGAGATAAAATGCCAAAGCGCACATTGAGGTAAGCGGTGACAATACCGGCAAGGGTGCCACCAAAGAAAGCAATCAATGTGGCAAGCCAAGGGTCTATACCGGCAACAATCATGGTAGCCGCAATGGCAGCGCCCAAGGGAAAGCTTCCATCGGCCGTTAGATCGGGAAAGTCCAAGACGCGAAAGGACAAGTACACCCCAATGGCAACAAGGGCAAAAATTGTTCCAAGTTCAACGGCGCCAAGGAATTGTAAGAGGTTCATAAAATCTCCATATTTCTAGAAAATAGTAACATCACTCTAAGGGGTTTTTGACCATGATGCACGGAAAAAATGTTGTAATCCTTTGCATTTTACCTTTCTTTAAGTCAGAATGAAAAATAAACATTTTTTGATAAGGCTTTTGCAGGAACAATGAAGAAATTTCTTATGCGCTTTTTAGCGACCGTCGGTTTTATAACTCTTTTGCCAATTTTGGTTTTTTTTGGCATGAAGATTTTTCAAGCCAAAACAACACCAGTTCTTCCCCCTCAAATTGTCCTAAGCCTTGATCTTGGGGAGCATTTCCCTGAATCACCAGCCCTGAAAGGCTTTCAACAAATTCTAGCGGGCCCCACAACAACATTTTTCGATCTTTTGCGAGCTTTGAGTGCTGCTGAACTTGATCCTAAAGTGAAAGGTATTGTTCTGCGCTTAAATGATCCTACCCTTGGTTTTGCCCAATTGGAAGAGCTGCGAGACGCCCTCGTGATTTTTCGCAAGAGTGGTAAGTTTGTTATGGTTTACGCAGATACCTTTGGTGATCTCTCTCCAGGGACAAAAAAATATTACCTTGCTTCTTGTGCAGACCAAATTTGGATGCAACCTTTTTCTTCCCTTAATTTAACGGGTATTCAGGTGGATCAACCTTTCTTTGGAGAGGTGCTGAAAAAGTTTGGGATTCTGCCTCAGATCTCAACCCGCAAAGAATATAAAAATGCCTATGCTTCTTTAACGGATACGGAAGCTTCAGATGCCAATAAAGAGGCGACAACTAATTTGCTTCAACGGCTGCATGATAAATTAATGGCGGATATTACAGCAGGGCGAGAACTTTCCTCAACGGCTGTGCAAGATCTATCCAAGAACAATCCCATGATGAGCGATATGGAGGCAAAGGCCAACCACTTTATTGATCGCCTTGGGTATATTGATGAGTTTAAACAAGCAGCCCTTGATAAGGCCTCGGTGGGGGCAAAAGAGGGCAAGAAGGACTCTAAAAATAAGGCTGGATTTGTTTCCCTTCATTATTACAGTGCTCTTGTGAGTGAAGCCCTCGCACCTCAAGAAGAAAAAATTGCTTTGATTTATGGTGTGGGTGCCATCATGCAAGAGGACAAGGATGGTGGTGGTTTGTTGGGACAATCCTATGTGATGGGTGCCGATGAAACACGCCGCAGTTTTGAGGCCGCTTTGAAAGATCCTCAAGTCAAAGCCATCGTCTTTCGCATTGACTCTCCGGGGGGGTCTGCTGTAGCCTCAGAAACCGTTCGCCGACTTATCCATATTGCCCAAGAAAAAGGGGTGCCTGTTGTCGCGTCTCTTGGAAATGTGGCGGCCTCTGGAGGCTATTGGTTTGCTGCCCCTTGCAAGAAAATCTTGGCGCAAAATATGACCATTACGGGCTCCATTGGAACCATTGGCGGTAAAATCGTTTTCCGTGAATTCCTCGAGAATTTTGACGTGAATATTAGCACCATGGCCGTTGGGGATAATGGGTCTTTGTGGTCTCCTTTAACGGCCTATACCGATGATCAGCAACGTCACATTGATCGCACTATGGATCTTTTGTATGCTCGCTTTGTGCAAATTGTTTCCCAAGGGCGGGGTCTCTCATTGGATCATGTCAGTGAAATTGCAAAGGGGCGTGTCTGGACCGGGGGAGAAGCCAAAACATTTGGCCTCGTTGATGACATTGGAGGATTGCGTGAGGCCTTTAGTGTTGCAAAAGAGCTCGGGGGTATTGCCGCTAAAAATCCCTATGAAATTGTGATTTTCCCACGACCAAAGACAGTTTTGGAAAACCTGCAGCAGGCTCTCACAGGGAAATCATCCTTTGGTGTATTTTGGAAGAACGTGACACAAGCCCTTGGCCATTTTAAGCTTCTGTTGTCCAGTGATGTTAAGCTGATGGCACCGGAACATATGTCTTAAAAAAAGGATGCGATTCTTATCTGTTCCAGGGCATCATGGCCAAGAACTTTGCCATGCCGCACCACCCCGTAAGGCCCGCAAAAGCCATGCCAAGTCCGGCAAATCCGCTCAGCAAAAACCAGCTTGATGACACCACAAAACCAAGGATAACACCCGTAAGCACCACAAGCCCAGCAGCAAGGAGAACTTGGCGTTCTAGGGGCATGACGTTTTTATCATCGCTTTCAACGGGAAAGTTATTTTGCATCCAGCCATCAATACCGCCCGTGAGGTTATACAGATCCTTTTCTTTGCCTTCTGCACCTATTTTTTCACAAGCCATCATAGACCGCCTGCCAGATTTGCAGTGAATGACAAGGCGCTTTCCCTCGTGGCTAGGCATGGACGGGTGGGAGAGGGAAATCTCAGAGAGGGGTAAATTGAAGGCGTCTTTGATGTGATGCTGTTTGTATTCAACGATTTCGCGAACGTCCACTAGGACAGCCTCACCGGCCTCGAGCCATTTTTTCAGCTCAGCGGGGGTGGTCGTTTGGATGGTATGGCTCATGGGAATCCCTATTTTAAAGAGTTGTTTTCCCTATGATACAAAGGAAAAAGCTTTTCGTATAGAGGGCATAAAAAAAGGCCCCCTAAGAGGCCACAGCTGCCGGGAGCCTTTCCTTTTAATTAAACAAGAAAGAGAGTTGCCAGCCCTAAAAATAGGGCGTAGCCAAGGACATCCGTTGTGGTGGTGAGAATGGGGCCAGCACTAATGGCGGGGTCGAGGCCAAAGCGACTAATGATAATAGGCAGGAGGGTTCCCGCAAAGGAAGCCCACAACATATTACACATCAAAGAGACCGTCAAAATGATCCCAAGACCGATGTTATCGACCCAAAGTCCTGCAATGCCACCCAAGACAAGGGCGCAAAAACCACCGGTCATTAAACTCACGCCTACTTCTTTTCTAACGGCCCGCCATGTGTCTTCTTCTAAGAGACTGCGGGTTGCCATGGCCCGCACCACAACGGTGACGACTTGCATGCCTGAGTTTCCGCCCATGGCGGCGTTGATGGTCATTAAAAAGGAAAGGGCCGTGATTTGTTGGATGGAGGCTTCAAATTGGGAAATGACGTAAGAGGCAATGAGGGTATTCACTAAGGTAATCAAGAGCCACCTTGTGCGCCAGTAAGCGGTGGTTGAGGCGGGAGCGTAAAAGTCTGACTCACCGTGTACTTTGTGCATATGGAGGATGTCTTCCTCCGCTTCTTCCTCTAACACATCGACTACGTCATCAACGGTGACCATACCAATAATGCGGCCGTTGCTGCTGGTAATCGGGGCCGAGACAAGGGCATAGTGCTTAAAGGCTTGGGCGACTTCTTCTTGGTCCGAGGTATCAGGAAAGGCCTGGATGTCCGTTAGCATAATGTCAGAGACAAGGGCTGAGGGGTCGTGGCGAAAAAGTTTATTTAAGGGGATTTTGCCTAAGAGGTGATAACGCGGGTCCACCACAAAAATATCATAAAAGAAAGAGGGAAGGCCTGCTTGTTGTTCTTTGATGTAGCTGCTGACGTGTTCAAGGGTCCAGTGGTCGGGAACGCATACAATTTCCCGCTGCATCAAGCGTCCAGCACTTTTCTCAGGGTAGCGTAAAACGCGCTCAAATGTCGCCCGTTCTCCGGCGGGGATTTTTGAGAGAATTTTATGGATCAATTCTTCATCCAGCATCTCAAGAAGGCTTAACGCGTCATCACTATCTAAGTGCAAAATCGCTTTGGCAATTTGCTCGATGGTTAAGAGTTTGAGGAGTTCAAGACGTAGATTTGGATCGACATCCACAAGGGTTTCCGGATCAAGTTCTTCCTTGATGATTTGAAAAAAAGGCTCTCGATAGCGGGCATTAAGGTGATTGATGAGGTCGGCAATATCTGCCGCATGTAGGGGAGCAAGGTGTTCTAAGACAACGGTTGTCTCGTTGTGATCCAAGGCCGTTTCGATGGTATCCCGCAGGTCAGCAGAGACACCAAAACGCACCCCATCGGCAGATTCATTCAAAGAGGCTGCAAAGTCAGACCCTTTTTGTTGGGTAGGGTTCTTTCCTATTTTATGCTCTGTTTTTTTGATCATCGATCAGCCTTTTTAAAACGGAACTACCCGCAAACTTTTGTGGCAAAGGGGAGCATACTTCCCCCATTTTGTTCTTCGTGACGCTGCGCATCCACGGAGGCAACGGCGGTCATATTCACAATAGCACGGACCGTTGCGGCTGTTGTTAAAATATGAGCTGAGGCCCCAAAGCCCAATAAAATGGGTCCAACGGGTTGGGCATCGGCTAAGATTTTCACTAGGTTAATGGCAATATTTGCGGTGTCAATATTGGGCATGACAAGCATATTAGCTTGCCCCTTAAGACGGGAATTTGGAAAATTGCTCTTGCGAATAGCTTCAATTAAAGCAGCATCTCCGTGCATTTCGCCATCGACTTCAAGGTCTGGTGCGCACTTGTGAATGATCTCTACGGCCTCTCGCATTTTGCAGGTGCTTGGCGTTTGGCTGGTGCCAAAATTTGAGTGTGCCAATAAAGCGACTTTGGGTTCTAAAGCAAATTGACGCACTTGCTCGGCTGCGAGAAGAGTGATTTCTGCAAGTTCCATGGCATTGGGGTCTTTATTCACATACCCATCGGCAAAGAAAAAGATGCCCTTATTCATGGACATAATACTGACCGATGCCGGAGACGTAATCCCCCTTTTTAAGCCAATTATATCTCGGATGATTTCTAAGTGATGACGGTAACGGCCAACGGCTCCACAAAGCATGCAATCCGCATCGCCTAAGGTCACCATTAAGGCTGCAATAACCGATGTATTGGTTCGGACAATGGTCTTTGCGAAATCAGGGGAAACACCACTTCGTGCCATTTTATTATGGTAAGTTTGCCAATAGGTTGTAAAACGAGGGTCGTCTTCGGGGTCAACAAGCTCTACCTCTTTATCAAGGCGCATGCGAAGGCCTAGTTGCTCTATGCGGGATTCAACCACACGGCGGCGCCCGATTAAAATGGGTGCTCCAAGGTGCTCATCTAATACAATTTGAGCGGCGCGCAGAACGCGTTTATCTTCGCCATCCGCATAGGCAATCCGTTTTGGGTGCGCTTTTGCTTTGGTGAAAATCGGTTGCATAGCCACGCTGGAGCGATAAACATATTGATTAAGATGCTGTTTATAAAGCTCTAGATCTTTAATGGGGCGTGTTGCCACACCAGAATCTTGGGCGGCTTTAACAACGGCAGGGGCCACATGTATCATGAGGCGTGGATCAAGGGGCTTGGGGATTAAATAGTCAGGACCAAATTTAAGGTCTTCTGATTCGTAAGCATTGGCAACGATATCCGTTGCTTCGGCCTCTGCTAGGTCTGCAATGGCTTTGACGCATGCAACTTTCATCTCATCATTGATACACGTGGCGCCGCAATCCAAAGCGCCCCGAAAAATAAAAGGGAAGCACAGAACATTATTGACTTGGTTAGGAAAATCAGAGCGGCCCGTTGCAACAACGGCATCGGGGCGGGCTTTCTTAGCCAAAAGGGGATCAATTTCAGGATAGGGATTTGCAAGGGCGAAGATCAAAGGATCCTTGGCGAATTTCATGATCATCTCTTCCGTTAGCACATTGCCAGCAGAAAGGCCTAAAAAGAAGTCAGCCCCCTCAACGACATCGCCCATTTTACGCGCTGTGGTCTCTTGGGCATAACGGGCTTTATATTTATCAACTTTTTCACGGCCCTTGTAGATAACCCCTGTCCCATCACATACGGTTACATTTTCGCGTTTTAAGCCCATGGTAACGAGCAAATCAAGGCAGGCAAGGGACGCAGCTCCGCCCCCAGAAGCAACAACTTTAATGTCTTTAATTTTCTTATTTACAACTTTAAGACCATTTGTAACGGCCGCGGCTACAATGATGGCTGTGCCGTGTTGATCATCATGGAAGACGGGAATTTTCATGCGCTCTTTCAGTTGGCGCTCCACCTCGAAGCACTCAGGGGCTTTGATATCTTCAAGGTTAATGGCCCCAAAAGTTGGCTCGAGGCTGGCGATAATATCAACCAGTTTATCCGGGTCACTTTCATCGATCTCAATGTCAAACACATCAATTCCAGAGAACTTTTTAAAGAGAACCGCTTTTCCTTCCATCACAGGTTTAGAGGCAAGGGGGCCAATATTTCCAAGACCAAGCACCGCCGTGCCATTGGTAATCACCGCAACCATATTGCCCCGACCGGTGTACTCTGCAGCTTTCAAAGGATCCTTCGCGATCTCTTCGCAAGGGGCTGCCACACCAGGAGAATAAGCAAGGGCTAAATCTCGTTGGTTTGCCATGGGTTTCGTTGGCTGAATGGCCAGTTTGCCAGGCTTTGGAGAGCGGTGATAATCAAGGGCACTGTCGTAAAGGTTTTTATCCATAAAAATTGCCTGTCGCTTTGTCTGTTAATAAAGAAAATCTATTCCAGTCTATCATATAAGGTTTCTTACTTGAAGGGGGCTTAGCTTGGCGCGGTTTTGGATGGATTCTTAGGGGAAAGGGTGAACATTTTGTTGACATAGGGCGGAATCCCTCTTATAAGAGGTATATTGTTTAATATTATTGGAGTCTTTCAGTTATGAAAAGAACTTTTCAACCTAGTGTTCTTGTTCGCAAACGTCGTCACGGTTTTCGCTCACGCATGGAAACACCCTCTGGTCGCAATGTGATCAATCGTCGCCGTGCAAAAGGTCGCACACGTCTATCAGCTTAAGGCTTTCAGCTTTAAGTTTAGCATTTAAGTTATCTCTGTGACTCAGCTCTTTGGTCTTAAAAAAAATCCCCATTTCAAGCTTGCTATGAATAAGGGAGAGAAATGGGTCACGAAATCTTTCGTTCTTATTGTGTGCCCTCTCTCTGAAATTGCCCCCTTTAAGGAGGGGGAAACTCAGATCGGCTTTGGTATTATCGCCTCTAAAAAGGTTGGCAACGCTGTGTGCCGTAATAAAGCAAAACGGCGCCTTCGAGAGATTATCCGAGGTCACCTTCCCCAGCTTGGTAAACAAGGGTATCTGTATCTTTTTATTGCTCGCAAAGAAATTCTAACCTATGACTTTGCCCAGCTTCCAAAAGACCTGAAATGGTCCATAGGGCGGGTGCCTCATTCATGACACAGTTTTTTAAAAATCTATATAAAGTCATGGGGTTTCTAGCCCAACTGTTAGATCAAATGCTGAGTCTTTGCATGAAAGGTATAATTGTGCTATATCGAACATGTATTTCACCGTTTCTTCCAGCGCGATGCCGTTTTTTGCCGACCTGTTCGGCCTATGGTATTGAGGCCTTGGAGGCTCACGGTTTTATAAGAGGAAGTGCTTTACTTTTTAAACGACTTGTAAGGTGTCATCCTTGGGGCGGCTCAGGATATGACCCCGTTCCCCCTAAACACCGCAACACAGATTAACAATAAGAGAGTTATAAAATGCAGCAACCCGATGGTGACAACACAAAAAATATGGTTATAGCTATGGTGTTAACCTTGGCTGTTCTTGTGGGCTGGAGCGTCTTTTTTGATACGTCAAAAGACCCCCAAGATGCTCAGAAAACAGAGCAAGTGGCCGATGGCACGAAACCGGCTTTGCCGGCCAATAATCAGCCAACTTTAGGAGAGGCACCATCTCTTCCCAGTGGGGCGGTTGTTGTACCAACAAAAACGGCTCAAGAAGTTGTGGCTTCTTCTGCACGCTTGCAAATTGAGACGCCCTCTTTATCCGGTTCTATTCGATTAAAGGGCGGGCGTTTGGATGATTTGACCCTCACGAAATATAATGAAAAAGTTGATCTCTCTGGCAAGAACATTACCTTGTTGTCTCCCGATAAAACAGAGCAACCTTATTTTGCTGATTTTGGATGGCTTTCCAGTGCACCGTCCATTAAAGTGCCTGATGCAAATACGGTGTGGCAAGCTGAAGGAAATGCCGCTTTAACGGTGGAGCGTCCCGTTGTTTTGACATGGGACAATGGCCAAGGTCTAACCTTTGAGCGGGTTATTTCCGTTGACGAAGACTATCTCTTTACATTGAAAGATCAAGTGCGCAATGCAAGTGCCCAAGATGTTTCTTTGTATGCTTACGCCATGATTACCCGCGACGAAGTCAAAGAAGTTTCCAGCTTTTTCATTCTCTTTGAAGGGCCCATTGGCTACCTTGGAGATAAGTTAATTGAACACAAATACGATGATTTAAATGAGGGGCAAAAGACCCACAATGTTACAGGAGGCTGGGCTGGCTTTACCGATAAATATTGGCTAACAGCTTTGATCCCGCCCCAAGACATGCCCTCTAAAGTGACGTATCGCCATGTCCTTAACGGATCAAAACATCGTTATTTCACTGACTATATTAGTCCGGCTTTCAATCTTAAGGCGGGTGGGTCCATTGATTTCTCAAACCATTTTTACGCCGGTGCAAAGGTTTTGGCCTTGTTGGATTCCTATGAGGAAAAGTTAGGCATTAAGCACTTTGACTTGGCCGTTGATTTTGGCTGGTTCTATTTCTTGACAAAGCCAATTTTCCACGTGCTCACTTACACAAAAGACTATCTTGGAAACTTTGGGTTGGCGATTTTATTGTTGACCGTTGTTTTGAAGCTACTCTTTTTCCCATTGGCGAATAAGTCCTATCGTTCCATGGCGCGTATGAAGCAACTTCAGCCTAAAATGGCCAAGTTAAAAGAGCTCCATAAAGATGATAAGATGGCCATGAACCAAGCGCTGATGGCTCTTTATAAAAAGGACAAAGTGAATCCCATGGCAGGGTGTTTGCCCATGATCGTTCAAATCCCTGTGTTCTTTGCCCTTTATAAAGTTTTGTTTGTGTCCATTGAAATGCGCCAAGCACCGTTTTATGGCTGGATCAAAGATCTTTCAGCCCCTGATCCCACAAGCCTTTTTAATCTTTTTGGCCTGATGCCGTGGGATGTACCGAGCTTTCTTCAAATCGGGGCGTGGCCCTTGATCATGGGAGCAACGATGTTCATCCAACAACGTTTGAACCCAGCACCAGCGGACCCTATGCAAGAGAAAATGTTCATGCTCATGCCGTTGATTTTCACGGTGATGCTGGCTTCTTTCCCCGCCGGACTTGTGATCTATTGGGCTTGGAACAATACTTTGACCATTGCTCAACAGTGGACCATTATGCGCATGGAAGCCAAACGAACCGGCGCTAAATAAATGGATCAAGAGCCTTTAGACCTCCCATCAGAGTTAACGCCTGAGGAAATCAAAGAACGTGCAGAAAGCCAGCGCAAGACCCGCGCGCTTTTTGCCCACCCTTGTACCTTTGTGACCTCTGTCTATGATCTGAAAACATTGCCCACTCAAAACTGGCCTGAGATTGCTTTTGCAGGACGCTCTAACGTTGGAAAATCAACCCTCATTAATGCTCTTTTTAACAAGAAAGGGTTGGCCAAAGCCTCCAATACACCCGGTCGCACCCAGTGCTTAAACTTCTTTCAAATGGACACCCACCTTCATGTGGTAGATATGCCAGGGTATGGCTATGCAAAAGCTCCCAAGGATTTGGTTGCCAGCTGGAACAAAATGTTGCGCCTGTATCTGAAAGGGCGTGTGCAACTCAAGCGGGTTTTTCTCCTCATTGATGCACGCCATGGCCTCAAGGAAAATGACATTGAGATCATGGATATGCTGGATGAGGCTGCGGTGTCTTATCAAGTGGTCCTGACCAAAATTGATAAAATTAAAGAACCGGCCGTTAGAAAACGTCTGCAAGAAGTCGAAGACAGCGCGCCTAAACATCCGGCCCTTTATCCCGAGATTCTTGCCTCTAGCTCGGAGAAAATTTCTGGCCTTGATGACATCAGACGGGCCATCACACGAGTGCTTTAGAAGATCTTTTTAGCACAATTTTTTTGAGGGCTATATAATCTGATTATAGGTGATTTTCCCATAAAAAAAGGTGCTTTTCAGCACCCCTTAGTCTTAATAACCGTCGCGTTCCATACGCTTGCGTAATACTTTACGCATGCGGCGGGCTGCTTCAGCTTTTTCGCGTTTACGGCGTTCGCAAGGCTTTTCGAAATGGTTACGAAGCTTCATCACACGGAATACACCTTCACGTTGCAACTTCTTTTTCAAGATGCGCAAGGCGTGGTCTACATTATTATCGCGAACAGTAATGAGCATGGGCGCTCACTTCCTTTCTAAAATGCCCCTTTTCAAGGGCAAGGTTAAATTAATGCTTGAAGGAAAAAATAGGCTATTCCACCCTTAAGCACACTACACTATAATACCTAGTATACCATAAAGAAAGAAAAAAATCATGTCCGATGACATTCACACGGCCAAAATGCAAGATCTTATTGTTACCCACATGCTGAAACAGGTGCCGGAATTAGGCTGGACCTTAGAGGCTTTGAAACAGGGCGCTGTCGCTGCAGGCTATAAAGAAGGGGACGAATACCGTGCCTTTCAGGGGAACATGGATAAGGTGCTAACCCACTATCTAGCAATGATTGATGGGCAAATGACAGCGCGCTTAGAAGACGTTGACCTGCCCTCCATGCGGGTAAAGGATCGTGTTGCAACGGCTGTAATGGTGCGGTTGCGCCTTTTAGAGAAAGACAAAGAAGCGGTGCGAAAAAGCTTGCGCTATTTGCGTCATCCAACACGGAGCTCCCTTGCCCTGAAAGGGCTTTATAATACGGTGAATGCTATTTGGTATGCGGCGGGAGATACCTCCACGGACTTTAATTTCTACACAAAACGCACGTTGTTAGCGGGGGTTTATTCGGCAACCTTGTTTTATTGGTTGGATGACACCTCAGAAGATAACATTAAAACCAGAGCGTATTTAAGCCGTCGCCTTGATCAAGTTATGAAAATCCCTAAGCTCAAAAGCCAGATCAGTGATGGTTTTTCTTTATTATTAAAGAAAGTTGGCTTATAGTCACTATAAATTTTCTAGGAGTAAAAAAAATGTTAAAAAAAATAGTTGTATGTTTTTTTGTTATGGGGGCATTGGCGGGAACGGCGTTTTCCTCTGAGAATACTCTTGTGCCAGGGGAGTTTAACCCAGCGGACGGCCATGGTAAAACCCTATGGTCACCTGTTGTGATTCCTGAATCACGGGGCGGACTTTCAAAACCTGAATGGGCCATAAGGCAAATGGCTATAAAGCCTACCCAATATTATTACCATCCTGTAGATGGGAGTTTTTGGAAAAAAAGACTTGCGGAACCATTTTTATTATCCGAAGATTGAGGTGTCTTTAGAGGAGAGGAAAATGTATCGGATTATTTCAATCAAGCTTTTATTAGCCCTTGGTCTTTTCTTGGGCGGGCCGCATTTTTGTTTTGCGAGCAATATTTTTTTATTTGATGGTGAAATTTATATAAAAGACGATGAGGCTCACTATTGGCGCCCTTGTGTCACTTCTGAAAGGGTGGCTCTTCTCGAGGCTGAGAGGCAAAAGCACCTTCCTTTAAAAAAAAGACGGAGTATGCGCGGTGATTTTTATGGATATATTGAAGAAGTAGGCCTTTTCTGGCAACGTATTTATCCTGCACCCGTTAATAAATTTGATGAGGTTGAGTAGGGTTTTTGTTTGTGGAAAAAACCTTTGAGAGCCCCTTGATTTTAAGCCATTAGCCCTGTATAAATCTAATCAAGAAATGGGTGCGTAGCTCAGCGGGAGAGCACTACGTTGACATCGTAGGGGTCGCTGGTTCAATCCCAGCCGTACCCACCATTTCTTCTTTTCTTTTTCTATCTTCCGTCCTTCCTTTTATTCACCTCCTTTCCTTTTGTAGAAGCCTCTATAGTAAATTATTAAATGTTGACAAAATTAAAATTAATAATTATATATATTTATGGAAGTTTTATTAAAGAACTAAGGATAAAATAATGTTAAAGAAAATACTCTATACATATTTTGGTATTTTAACAGCTTTTACCAGTGATACTTTTGCCTCTGATCGTAGTAAGGAAGAAGTTGACCTAGATTCCATAACAATAATGCCTCTTCAAACTAAAAACGGCAAAGGAATGAATTTCAATAATCTTGGGCCTTTTGAAGAAGAGTTTATAAGGGATTGTCGTAGCCTAGAAGTTGCGGATGATCTTACGGAGGGTAAAGTTCTTTTTATTGGGGCTGCCTATGGTCGCTTGCCCTTGCGTGTTTTAAGGGAAACGTCTTCATCCCATCTTGTTGTGAATGAGCTCTCTCCTGATAATTTAAAATCATTGGTCTCAAAGGTTGTTTCCATGAGAAAAAGCGGTGATATAGAAAAAGTTGCCTCGGCAGATCGTGTGAGCTTTGCCCCAGGAGATTGTTTTGATATCCCCCATAGTGCTCAATTTTCAAAGATTTTAAAGGCTGCCGATACGGACAATGCTTTTGACCTTATCATGTGTGCAAATGTCACACACTTTTTTGATGGAAAACAAATGCTAGATTTTATGGTGAATATAGTTAATCTTCTAAAACCCGGTGGCAAAGCTCATATTTTTACTCACTCTCGTTTGGCAGATTTAACTTATGATCAACTTTCAAAGAGTAAAAATATTTCTGAGATCTATTTAAAAGCTTGTTCTGGTGTGATAACTGCTGCCCAAAAAGAGGAAGGCATTCTTTTCCCAGGCCTCATCGATGATGCGTGGTTAGCCAAGACACCTGTGTTAGAACTCATTTTAAGTAAGAAGCCAAATGGGATGTGCACAGGAAATTTTATCCCTAAAACAACTTTTCAAGCCTTGGCAGATCAGATTGGATTGACACTTATGTCAGAGTCTTATTATACACCGTGGAGGTTAGATGGTGTTGCGGCTATGGTGAAAGATCCAGAGAATGGCCAGCATTTGGGCCTAG
>CAXBEY010000032.1:0-15772 GCA_963974885.1 uncultured Alphaproteobacteria bacterium | reverse complement strand
TCGATGGTGTAACGTTGCGATTTCTTTAGATTTCAGCAATGGAAATAAAATATTTTTCGGGAACGGCAATTGATCTTTTAAGGGACAGATAATTATTTTTCTCAGCTCTGTGCGCTCAAACATCTTATAGACTTTTGGATAAAGAGCCTCCAAATCTAAGGTCACCATCACTTCCGTATTAGAATCCTCAATTTGAGTGGCAACCTCACGGGTCGCATACAAAGGAGAAAAGTTCACAACGGTAGCACCAATTTTCATAGCCGCATAATAAAAAACAATGTAGACAGGACAGTTTGGTAAGAACAGGCCAAGGCGGGTTCCTTTTTTAATACCCTGTGCGAGAAGGCCTTTGGCTGCCCGATCAACAAGATTAGAAATTTCCTTATAAGTGTATTTTTTGCCCAAAAAGTCTAACAAACAGCGGTCAGAATACTTTTCAACGGACTTTTCTAAGAGACTATAGAGGGGTGTTTCTTCAATTTTTGCCTCCCAAGAAATACCATCAGGGTAGGTCTTGAGCCACGGATATTTAGAGCTCGACGGTGATTTAGGGGAGAGTTTCTTTTTAGGAGGGGCTTTTTTAGCGATTCCTTTTTTGGCAGGCATTTTTTTAGGAGGAGATGTTTTTTTTAACGCTGTTTTTTTTACAGGTTTATCTTTTTTAGCAACCATTATAATACTCTCCCTAAATTAGCTTTTTTCAATAATGTGCTTTCTTAAAAAAAACATATCATTTTAACTTATCAGTTAATTGTACAAAAAAAGAAGCCATCACACAAGGTGAGAGATTCACACACATCTCTTTTTTAGAGAGCAAGAAAAGGATCGCTCAAGAAAAAGAAAGGAGAACTCTAAAAAGTGTGGAAAAAGACTTCAAAAAAAGAGCCCCCAAAAAAGAGGAGTGCGATTGCCCGCACCCCTTGAGTTTTCTCCCCCTCCCATAAGGAAGGGAAGATATATTTTTTTATTATTAGAACTTAAAGTTTGCATTGATACCAATGATATTAACGTGAGAGTTAAATTTACCTTGCAAACGGTTACCGCTAGACCAGCTCATATCAGCACCACCAGCTCTAAAAGCACCATTAAGATTATCCACATCAGTAGACCTAATAAAGATATAAGTATAAGAAACACTAATCTTGGCCCAATCTGCCACGGACCAATCAAGGCCTGTTGCAAGCCAGCTACGATCATCGCCTGGCAACATTGGACTTCTATGGGCCTTGCTAATAGGGGATTGGTCATAGGCAATACCAAGATGAGCGACCCAATCCCTTGCAAACTTCCAATCCGCCCCAAGGGAGAACATGAAAACATTTTTCCATCCATGGCGCTCCACCTCATTAATTGTATTACCTGTTGCTTGTGATCGCACGTTAATCTCATTAAAGCGATTCCAACGGGTCCACACAATGGACCCTAGAAAAGTCCACGCCTCTCCTACATCCTGAGCAAAGGAAAAGTCGATGGTTTCAGGTGTCGTCAAATCAAGTGAAGCTTTGGTGATACCCTCTACAACGCCAAGCTCGGCCGCCCCATTGATAATGGAAGGGGTAGGATCAACCCCTTTAATATCCATTTCCCCCCGTAAGCCATGGGTAATTTTACTCCGATATGCCAAACCAAGACGTGTGCCTTTTACGGGCTCGAACAAGAGACCAACATTAAAGCCCGCCCCCCAATCATTTCCCGTAAAATTTGAACGGACATCCTCAATCAGCCCAAAGTCATCATTCTCATCAAAAACCGCTAAGGACGAATTGCTAATTTTTTTCTTTAATTTCACATCTATATATTGGAAAGCAACTCCCAGGCCAATACTCCACATCCTATTAATCCGATAGGCAAAATTGGGGTTGATATTGAACGTTGTGAAACGAGACTCAATGGCATGAAAACGTCCCTTCCAGTCAGGGTCATATTCAGTTGCTAGCCCCCAAGGTGACGTCACAGCCAAGCCAATTTTCATGTCATCTTTAACACTCCACAGCCCATAAATAGAAGGCACAACCATAATTTTTCCACCGTTTCCACCGTCACCGCCATCCATGGTCTCAGAACCGAGGCCGCCATCCTCAAGAAGACCAATATTTGTATTAGTCTTACCGCCATCTCTAAACTTTAGATGGGGTAAAATGACAGATGTCGTAGCAGCAAAATGACGATCCTTTACAGAGGTCATGGTCGCAGGATTATTAAACATTGTTGTGACATCACCAGAAATCGCAGCAGCACCAGCTGTTGCATTGGCAACCGTTCTCGTTTGATTAAATTTATAACCCGCCGTTTGAGCTTGCGTTGCGCTTATGATAAGACACGTTATGGTTGAAGCAATAAAGGTATTTTTTTTGTGCATCGACTTTTCCCTTATATGTTGATATTTCTAAAGTATAACTTTTTTAATAAAAAAATAAATAAATCTCTCATAAATTTAACTTACATTTAAAAGTCGCAAAAAAGTACAACACTTCCAAAATTAAAAAAGACTTCAAAAAAAAGACCCCCCCCAAAAAAAAGGAGTGCGATTGCCCGCACCCCTTGAGTTTTCTCCCCCTCCCATAAGGAAGGGAAGATATATTTTTTTATTATTAGAACTTAAAGTTTGCATTGATACCAATGATATTAACGTTGGCCTCAAACTTACCTTGAAGGCGGTTACCAGCAAAGGCCGGATTAAGGGGCGATGTCCCATTTGTATTATCAATCTTCGCATCTTTTACAAAGATATAAGTATAGGACAACCCAACCTTAGCCCAATCGGTTACAGACCAATCAAGACCTGTTGCAAGCCAATAACGGTCATTCCCTGGTAAGCGGGGTGAACGATGTGCATCAGAAATTGGCGATTGATCATAGGCAGCACCAATATGGGCAACCCAATCCTTCGCGAATTTCCAGTCAGCTCCAAGGGAGAACATGAACACATTTTTCCAACCTTGGCGTTCATTAGTAATCGATGTACCCGTTACTTGTGAGCGAATGTCCAGTTCATTAAAACGATTCCAACGAGTCCACACAACGGATCCCAAAACAGTCCATGCCTCACCCAGATCTTGGGAAAAGGAGAAATCAACTGTTTCTGGCGTTACTAAATCAGCTGAAATTTTTGTAATACCATTATTTAAAGGCGCAGCAGCAGCTATATTATTAATATCTAAATCACCCCGCAAACCGTGAGTAATCTTACTACGGTAAGCCAAACCAAGACGTGTACCTTTCATGGGCTCGAACAAGAGACCAACGTTAAAGCCAGCGCCCCAATCATCACCGGTAGCCTTTGAATTTGCATCACCGGCTCCACCAAAGACCGCATTATTAATTTTGCGTTCTAGCTTCACATCGGCATATTGGAAGGAAACACCTAAACCAACACTCAACATATCATTAATTTTGTAGGCAAGATTAGGGTTGATATTGAGAGTTTTCAATTCTGACTCAACAGCATGGTAACGACCTACCCAATTAGAATCATATTTTGTTGCCAAACCAAAGGGAACAGTCACAGCCACACCAGCCTTCACATTAGGTTGGATGCTCCACATAGCGTAAAGGGCCGGCACAAAGGCAAATTCGCCGCCGTTACCGCCATTATTACCTGTTATGGTAGCCGTAGTGTTATCACCTTTTTTAAATTTAGTATCAGGGATAATGAAAGCACCATTAAAGGCAAAATGATGACCATCTAAAGATGTCATAGTTGCAGGGTTGTTCCACATTGTCGTTAGATCACCGCCAATAGCAGCGGAACCCGCCGTTGCATTTGCCGTTGTTCTTGACTCTTTAATCATATAACCAGCTGCTTGAGCCTGAGTTAGGCTGAGCACAAGGCCAATTGCAGTTGTTGCAATTAAAAAACCTGTTTTTTGCATTGATAATCTCCTTGTTTATTAACAATTCCAATTTATCGAGCTTTTTAATAAAAAAATAGAGAAATTTTTGATAAACTTGAAATTCTTTTAAAGACGTGCAAAAATGCAACAGTCTTAATAAACAAAAAACAGGGAAATAAACATGAAAAAGACACTCAAGATTACCTTAGCAACACTTCTAACCCTTCCACTTTTGGCGACATCTCTTTGCGCTGAAGCTCCCCTATCTTCCAATGACACTGGCATTAAAGGCGTTTGGCAAACGGAAAAGAAAGAAGATGAGAATAGAACGGCTCATGTGGAAATTTCAAATTGTAGCGATAATCCCCAACAGCTCTGCGGGAAAATCATAGCCCTCGAAGAACCCATTGACCCCGAAACAGGTGAACCAAAGCTTGATAAAGAGAATCCCGACACGGCCTTACGAAGCCGTCCTATTATGGGCGTCCTCATGTTAAAAGGTTTTGAAAAGGAAGATGAAAATACTTATTCTGGCGGAACAATTTACAGTCCTCGCACAGGAAAAACTTACGACAGCAAGCTTGAACTTACAAAAGATGGCATATTAAAAGTAACAGGTTATATTTTATTCTTTTGGAAAACACAAACTTGGACTAGGGTAAAACAAGACAATAAAAAATAAGACCATCTAAAAATGAACAGGGAGATTTATCATGAACAAGAGTAGCGCACTGCCTTTAACCTTTTTTCTATGTAGCTTCCTGTTATTTTTTGGCTCCCTTAAGGCTGCTGAACCTAACCTAGAAAGCGATGACCTTGCGGTTCTTCTTTCACCGGAAGAACGCGCCCTTGTTGAAAAAGAAGCTAAAAAACAATCTAAAAAAGAGACGACTCCTAAGGAAAAACAGGGTCTCGACAAAAAATCTTCTAACCCCTATGCCACTCTCCTTGAAGAAAAGGGGGTAAAACCTAGAGATGACAAGTCAGATTCCACCATAAAACCGAAAAAAAGAAGCTCTTATTCAGCGCCTGAGAATTATAAGCGTTATAAAACAGGAAATCGCCGCCCTGCAGACGCTTTAAAAAGCACACCCAGTCAGCGTGCCTTTGGAGATTAGTCTATGGTTTTTGCCTTAAAAGCCTGAATATCAAAAGCCCAACGAGGGGCAAAAGAATGATATAAAGAGCCAATGGCACTAGCGTGAAATCATTAAAGAAACTAGCCGCCAATGTCCCCAACATCGCAAATAACGCATTCATACTGCTGCGAACCGATGACGCAGAGGCTCTGATACGATCAAATGACTCTAGGGTTTTCGTAATAGACGGCGTAAAGGACTGCCCTTGCCCGATCGAATAAATCCCAATACATATTGAAATAGCCCCTGGACTCTTTGGTAAAAACAAATGGGTCAACACGAGCCCAATCCCCCCCATAATGGAAATCATCAAAGAAAGATTGAGGGTTTTATCATGGCCTATAAGATCGATGAGCTTGCCTGATGCATATGTACCAATACCATAACACAAAAGCATAACGCCTAGATAATACCCATAAACAGGTGCCGAAACGCCGATGACTTGGATGAAATAAAAGGGTAAAATCGTGAGATAGCACCATTCTCCAGAAATGAGAATAGAGTTCATAACGCCATAGCGCAAAAACTTTTTGTTTTTAAGGATGGAAGCATATTTCCTAAGGACTTCAGAAACAGTAGACGGTATTTTTTGATCAGATTTTGCAGGAAGGTGGAAAAAAAAGTAAGACAAGATACAGGATAATGATAAAAAAGAAAAAATAGCAATAAAGTTTGATCGCCAACCCCAGAGTTGATCTAGGTGCCCTCCCAATGTTGGTGCTAAAGCGGGAATAACCGCAAAAGCTCCACCCATAATGGTAAAAATTTTGGTACTTTCTTTGGGAGAATAAACATCTTGCACAGCACTAAATCCAATAACGGTCGCAACGGCTCCGCCAAGCCCTTGGATAAAACGGGCAGCAATCAAGGTATAGGGATCCTGAGCCAGCATACACGCAAGACTAGCCACAACGGCCAGTATTTGCCCCCCAACAAAAATCCGCCGCCGTCCAAAATTCTCTGCTAATGCCCCGCTACATAAGGTTGAGGCAAAAGAGCCCAGCATGAAAAACACCATAGACATCTGAATTAAATCTTCAGTGGTCCCAAAATAGTGCGCAATAGACGGCATACTTGGGGTGTAGATATCCGTTGCAATAAAATAGGCAATGATTGCATAGATAATCACCCAAGATAGCTTTAAGGAAAAACGCCTCTTTTCTTCCACTTTTCCTCCTAGGACAGAACTCACAAGACAATGACTTGTTATTTCTAATGCATAAAATATATCTCAAAATTAAATTTATCACAAAGAAATTAACAAAATGTCAAAAAAGATCCGGGATAAATGAAAAAATATGAATAAGAAGCTGACTCAATATTACTTCAACTGAATTAAATAAAATAAATATTTGACATAAACTAGCTCCATTACTAAATAAATATCATAATCAAAACAAAGTATAAGGTTAATATTATGATTTTTTCTATTCAAAGTTCTCGTTTTTTAAAGAATCTTTCCCTAGGGCTAGCTATGGCAACTAGCGGGCACGCTGTATATGGGTGTGCCTACTCCACAGAGCCCCTCACTCAATGCAGAAGAACCGTCTGAGCGTCTCAACCTCCAAGGCCTACCAACGGAAATACTCGAAGCAATTTTATTAAATCTCAATCCTGACAGCCTTTCATCTGCTGCAAAGACCTCTAAGCTCTTTGCCTTTCTTGTGGCAGGAGACTCTTTTCAACGGGCTTATACCTCTTTAACACCCGGAGAGTATAACGATATCCTACAGGGGAGCATTCCAGATATATTCGGCCAGGCCCTCGGAAAACAAATCCAAACCCTCTTAGAAGGCGTGCCGCAATATGCCTATGGAAACTTGTTCCGAAACCTCATTTCAGAAAAAAATATGAACTTATTGAAAGGGAGTAATGGGGCATTGGCCACGGAACTTTCTGAGAAGTTTCTCAACAAAAATGATAAGGGCATTGTGCTCCCTCACAACCTTGCCAAATTCCTTGCAATAACGGCTAAAGCCAGTGCTTTTTTCACAGCAGGGATGGAGGGGGATGATCGAGGCTGGATCATCAAGGCTTTAGCGCCTTTAAGCCCTGAAAAGATCAAAGCCATTGCTCAACAGACAGGCAAACTCTTCACAGCAGGGATGACTGAGTATGTTCGAGCCATGATCATCGAGGCTTTGGCGCAAGAGTTTTTAAAAGGGTAAAGTCAACGCAGAGGGGGGGAATCTAGAAAATTCCCCCCCTTTTGCAGAGGTTCCCATAGTGTTTAGAGAACCTTATACATACCCCTTTTCATACTCAGCGCTTGCTTCCCTTGATAAGTTGATCCTTTCCCTTTTTACCGCCATAAGAGTATTGTGCAGAGGGTTCTTCTAAAGAACCCTCAACGGTGTTACGCTGTCAGGGTATGTAAAAAAAAATATGCCCATTTAATGTCTAACAAACCTTATTCAGCGCCGCCACATGCTCCAGCTAATCCCTTAGCCCTTTTGCCTTTATTGCTCTTTCTGGCAATTTTTGTCGGTAGTGGCCTTTATTTCTCCCTGCAAGGGGTTCCCAACGCTTTTTATCAAATCTCTCCCAATGTGGCTATTTTACCAGCGATTACCCTCGCCCTCATTCTTGGATCAGGGAAACTCAGCGCTCGCATGGATAGCTTTCTTGAAGGAGTACGAGATCCCAATATTATTATCATGTGCCTTATTTACCTCTTGGCCGGCGCCTTTGCTGCCACCACCAAAGGCATTGGCAGCATTGATGCTACGGTCAATTGGGGGCTTTCTATCCTCCCAACTTCTCTTTTGCTACCTGGCTTATTTATCATAGCCGCCTTTATGGCAACAGCCATGGGCACCTCCATGGGGGTTATCGCAACGGTTGCGCCCTTGGCTCTGGGGATCTCTTCTCAAACGGGATTAAATTGTAGCTGGTGCATAGGAGCCGTTGTGAGCGGGGCGATGTTTGGTGATAACCTTTCTCTCATTTCCGATACGACCATTGCCTCGGTTAATACCCAGGGAGCTAAATTTAAAGAAAAATTTATTCTCAATGCTGTCTTTGCTGTGCCAGCAATGATCGTAACGATCCTTATTTTTTACCTTGTGTCAGCGCCAACAGGCGATTTTGCCATTGCGCCTTATGATTGGATTAAGATTATACCTTATCTGGCCATATTAGCCTTGGCCCTTGCTGGTATTAATGTTTTGGTTGTGCTTATTATTGGCATTGTTATCGCCGGCCTTGTTGGTCTAATGACAGCTGATGCTTATTCTCTTGTGGTTTTCTCAAAAGACATCGCAGGGGGTTTTGCCTCCATGCAAGAAATCCTTATTCTCTCTCTTCTTGTGGGAGGCCTCAGCTATTTGACCAACAAACAAGGGGGCCTTGAATTCCTTATCCACTATATTGAAAAGCTGGCCCTCAAATTTCGCCATAAAAAAGAAAGCCCCCGCATTGGTGAGATAGGTATTTCTGCTATTTCCAGTCTTGCGGATATTTGCACGGCTAATAATACGGTTGCCATTATCTTGTCCGGCGGCATTGCCAAAAAGCTTGCTAAAAAGCACGGCGTGAGCCCCGAGAGAAGCGCTTGTTTAATCGATATCTTCACCTGTGCCTTCCAAGGTCTATTGCCCTATAGCGCACAACTTTTATTGGCAAGTTCAATTACTGGATTGTCGCCCCTTGCTATTATGACCCATGTTATATATTCTCCCCTCTTGGCAATGAGTGCCGTTTTAGGGATTATCTTTAAGTGGCCGAACCTTAAATCAAAATAAAGTCGTTCTAAAAAAGCTAGAAGAGCGAGCCATAGTGTTGTCCATCTGAGCATTCGGTCTCAAAATGAATATCCAAAGCCCTTGGCGAGAGCGTGTCAATAGACAGATCTGCCTGTTTTTCCTCAAGTAATAAATGGGTCAAATAACTTTGCACACTGTGGGGGGTAATGTCTTCGTCCAAAAGTTGTCCCAGTAAAGCCTGTTGGTTTTCTGTTTTCAACGTCACAAGGTCACCGGTTAATTTAAAGGAAAACGTCAAATTTTCTCCCCTTTGAGACGGCTCCACTAAGACTGTGAAGTTTCCACCATAGGGCGCGCACTCAACCATAATACCAGCAACATTAATAAGAAGGCGCGCATGATCTTGCAGCACGTTCATTTTTTCATCGGGCACCTGGCAGCGCCAATCCAATTTGACTTTATAGGTCTTTAAATACTCACGCAAAAGCTTCTCAAGTTTCTCGGGACAATTTAAAATACTTGAGGCGCTATAGCCAAAGGCCGCACGATAATAAACCAAGCGCTGGGAGGCATTTTGAGAGCTATGGATGGTCAGATCAAGGAGCTCGGGATCAATATCATCCCCGGATTCAGAAATAATTTCAAGACCCGTAGAGATGGCACCAACGGGTGTGATTAAATCATGACAAAGCCGTGAGCACATTAATTGAGCAAGCTTTAAAGGGTCCATGACTTCGTTCCTTCCTGTTGGGGCTTTCTATGAAAAACACCCCATTCTATCAGAGTTCAAGCCCTTTGTAAAACAAGGAAATATTCGACTTTACCTTTAAAGCTTCGCCGCCAAAGAGGCTTCGAGGAAATCATCAATCTCACCGTCAAGAACAGCGGTGGGATTGCTTTTTTCAACGTTGGTGCGTAAGTCCTTGACCATTTGATAAGGGTGCAAAACGTACGAACGAATTTGGTGTCCCCATCCGATCTCACTTTTAACCGCATTGGCGGCTTGCGCATCTTCTTCACGGCGCCGCATTTCAACTTCAAACAAACGGGCCCGTAACATGGACATAGCCTCTGCTTTATTCTTATGCTGAGAGCGCTGGTTTTGACATTGCACCACAACACCCGATGGCATATGGGTGATACGAACAGCACTTTCTGTGGTATTCACATGTTGGCCCCCTGCCCCCGAAGCACGGTAAGTATCAATGCGCAAATCTTTCTCTTCCACATCAATATCGATAGAATCATCAATGACGGGGTAAATAGAAACAGACGCAAAACTTGTATGGCGCCTTGCGCTGGAATCAAAGGGAGAAATACGCACCAAGCGGTGAATCCCACTTTCTGTTTTCAGCCAGCCATAGGCTTGGTAACCAATAACCTTAAAGGTTGAGGACTTTATACCCGCTTCATCTCCCGAGACTTCGGACATCCACTCAATTTTGCAGTCATGGCGCTCGGCCCAACGCACATACATGCGCTGAATCATCAACGCCCAATCTTGCGCCTCAGTTCCCCCTGCTCCCGCATGGATTTCCAAAAAGCAGTCATTCTTGTCGGCTTCACCTGAGAGCAAACTCTCAAGTCGCAAACGTTCTCCCCGCTTTGCCAGATCCCCTAAAAGGCGCTCGCCTTCTGCAATGGAGTCTGTATCCTCTTCCATTTCCCCCAGCTCAATGAGGGTAATGGAATCCTCAAGCTCTTGCTCTACATCGGCAATACGCTCAAAGGATGTCTTCAAAATATCGCGCTCTTGCATGGTTTTTTGAGCTTTTTCTTGGTCGGACCAAAGGGTGGGATCTTCGGCTAGGACGTCTAGTTCTTTAAGGCGTTTAAAGGCAACATCATAGTCAAAGATGCCTCCTTAGAACAGAAATGACTTGGGTCACATCGTCCTTGAGCTTAATCATTTCAGCGCGCATTTTTTAATCCTTTGAAATTTCTCTACAGAATAACAAGTCGTCCCGATAATTCAAGATCTATATATTTTGAACCTTTGTGATATAATATTTCCTAGAGACAAACAAAAAATGACCCTATGAACAATGAACATTATTATTTGCGGCGCTGGACAAGTTGGCTTTAACCTTGCAAAATACCTTGCCGGACGCAATCATAACATCACTGTTGTTGATATCAATCAAGCCCTCATCACGCAAATTAATGAGCGCCTAGATGTAAAAGCTGTTTGCGGTCACGCTTCCCATCCTGATATTTTAAAACGTGCCGGTGTTGAGAATACGGATATGATTATTGCTCTCACCCACGCCGATGAGGTGAATATGGTGGCCTGCCAAATTGCCCACAGCATTTATGGTGTTCCCAAAAAAATTGCTCGTATTCGCAGCCAATCCTACCTGAACGTTTCGGGACAAGGTCTTTTTGCCGATGATAACATGCCCATTGATTATATCATTTCCCCAGAAAATGAGGTTGCCCACACTGTTTCTCGGGGGCTTGCTGTACCAGGTGCTCTTGATATCACCCCCCTCGCCGATAACCGCATTGCCCTTTTAGGGGTTCGTTGCACCGTGGACACACCTATTGTCAACACGCCCATAACACACATCCCTAGCCTTTTTCCCGAGGTTGATTTTACCATTGTTGGTATTTCTAGGGGAGATACAAAAATTGTCCCCACCCCAACGGAAATTCTCATGCCAGGGGACGAAGTTTATTACGTCGTTGATCAAGAAAGAATAGACCAATCCTTGAATGCTTTTGGTCATCACGATGAAGCGACAAAACGCCTCGTTATTTTAGGCGGTGGCAATATAGGCCTCTTTCTGGCGCAAGAAGTTGAGGCCCATTACCCCAATATTCGTATTCATATTATTGAGCATTCTCCTGAACGCGCAGCCTACATTGCTCAAAAATTAAGCCGTACAATCATTCTCAATGGCGACGCCCTTGAAGGTGAAATGCTCCTAGAAGCCGGCGTTCAAAATGCCGATACCGTTGTTGCTGTGACGGAAGATGACCGAGTAAACACCCTTGCAACGGTTTTAGCAAAGCGTTTGGGGTCTAAAAAAACCATGTGCCTTGCTAATAAAACATCCTTTGCAAACCTCGTAATCTCCCTTGGTGTTGACGCGGTTATTAACCCCCGTGTTGTCACGGTTTCCAAGATTATGCAATATATCCGACAAGGAAATGTGCACTCTGTTCACTCCCTTGGAGAGGCATTTGGCGAAGTTATTGATGTTGATGCGTCAAGTGCCAGCACCCTTGTGGGAAAAACCATCCAAGATCTTTATGAAAACCATAAAATCCTCATTGCCGCTCTCATCCGTGATGGTCAAGTCACCATCCCCCGTCAAAGCAGCGCAATCCGCCTTGAAGACCGTGTTATTTTGATGCTGGCTCCTGAACAAGCTAAACGCTCTGAAAGCCTCCTTGGTATCGACTAAACAATCTGTTTTCCTTGGATTTTTCCTTTCAGCTTTGTCTAAAAAATGCTACTTTAAAGAGTGAAATAACAACAAAGAAAGACAATAAAAATGCATGAAGAAAAACACGACCTTGCCCATGAGCTCCCCGAGTACAAAGATAAAATTCACGAGATGAAGGGCTCCAATGCTCATTTTCGGAAAATCTTTGATGAATATCATGTCATCACAAAAGACATCCACCAATTAGAAGCCAAGGATGTGCCCGTAACTGACGAGCACTTTGAAGAGCTCAAAAAAAAGCGCCTCCAATACAAAGATGAACTTTTTACGATGTTAAAAGCTGCTTAGTGCACTTCCTTTCTGAAACGGCGCCTGATATCTAAGGGAGCCTTTTAGCAAAAGTACATGGATTCCTTGACTGGTCAGGGCAGCCGCATTTCATCTCAAGTCTTATACCTCAACCCTCAATTAGGGCGCACTCTGGTTCTTTTTTTGAGCGAGCAAATTCCCAATGAAGGTCCTCTTTTTCCTGCCCAGCTTCCTTTAAAATCTGATAGCCTTAAAAGAAAACAGGAGCAGTAGGAAATCATGGCAACACATTCAACGAGCATCTGTATCATTGGGGCCGGATCTGGGGGCCTGAGTCTAGCTGCAGGCGCCGCACAAATGGGAGCCTCCGTGACCCTCATTGAGCGCGGAAAAATGGGCGGTGACTGTTTAAACTACGGCTGCGTCCCCTCAAAAGCTCTGCTGGCTGCTGGAAAAGTTGCCCATACTTTTCGACAAGCTCAAAAGTTCGGTATCACCTCTCAAGAACCAAATATTGACTTTAAAGCTGTCCATGACCATGTCCACGACGTCATGGCACAAATAGAGCCCAATGACTCTCAAAGCCGCTTTGAAAGCCTTGGAGTTCATGTCATCCGCGAAGAAGCTCAATTCATTGATGCCCACACCATTCAAGCGGGCAAAACAGTCATTAAAGCTAAATACATCGTTATTGCAACGGGAAGCTCTGCCTTTGTTCCTCCCTTTCCTGGTCTTGAGCAAACGCCTTATCTCACCAACGAAACCATCTTTGACCTCACTGAATGTCCGAAACACTTGCTCATCATTGGAGGCGGTCCCATCGGCATTGAAATGGCCCAAGCCCATCGACGACTTGGAGCCGAGGTCACCGTGATGACCAGCCATGGCATTTTACCAAAGGATGATCCAGAACTGGTTGACGTTGTAAAAAAACAACTCCTCCATGAGGGCATCACTCTCCTAGAAAATGCCCCCGTTGAAAAAATTTCCAAAACAACCAATGGGATCTCAGTAACCTCCGGTAGCAACACCATCAAAGGCTCCCATCTCTTAATTGCAACGGGACGCCAAGCCAATCTAAAATCCCTCAACCTAGAGGCTGCCAATATTGATCACAGCCCCCGAGGAATCAGTGTTAATCCCCGCCTTCAAACCTCTCAAAAGCATATTTACGCTATGGGAGATTGCATAGGCGGTTATCAATTCACCCACGTCGCCAGTTATCATTCAGGTATTATTATCCGCAATATTCTTTTTAAACTGTCAGCAAAAGTCAATATGTCTGCTGTTCCGTGGGTCACCTACTGTGATCCTGAGCTGGCCCATGTTGGTCTCAGCGCTGCTCAGGCCCGAGAGCAGTTCCCCGACACCCTTACCCTACGCTGGCCTTTTTTAGAAAATGACCGAGCCATTGCTGAGCGTTCAACAGAGGGCCTCATCAAAGTGTCAACAAGGAAAAATGGCGATATTCTGGGTGCCAGCCTCGTTGGAAAAAATGCGGGAGAGTTATTGTTACCTTGGGTTATGGCTGTGAAGGAAGGGAAAAAGATCGCCGACATAGCAACCCTCATTGCCCCCTACCCCACTTTTTCAGAAGTCAGCAAACGGGTCGCCGGCGGCTTTTTTACGCCCAAGCTCTTTAGCCCTAGGACCACTAAACTGGTCCGTTTTTTGATGAGATGGTTTTAAGGAAAAAGACATCTTAATTATATCTCTTAAAAAGTTATTTTTCAAACTGTTAAAAGACATTTTTAAGGTGCATATTAAAGATAAGAAAAATAAAAAAGACAAGAAAGAAGAAATAGGAGTAGAAAATGACATATCGACATAGAGGCACAACAAGTCAAGGCAACACATTCACTAAAGACGTTATTGATCAGGCTTGGACAAAAGCTTGTGAAAGAATGCATGAGCATGACTTTATCGAGACAGCCCTTCAATTTTTCTCAGAGAAATTTAAGGAAGGTACTTATTGTTTAGATGACTATGGTCATATCATCAGCCGAGAGGAGTACGGCCAAGAAACACGCCACGGTTGGGAGATCGACCACATTCATCCCGTTGCAAAAAAAGAGAGCTACGAGCAAGGCGCCCCCAAAATTGACGAGCCTATTAACTTGCGCGCCCTCCATTGGGAGTCCAACAAGCGCAAAGGGCGCCTTGATCCTAAGACCTATGAGCTCGAATGGGAGTGGATAGTTCTTAATAAAGCTGCATAAGTGCCGAAGAAAAATCCACACCAGAAAACCGAGGGCATGTCTCTTCCTATCACGGGAATAGATGCCCTCCTTTTGGATAGCCAAACCCTCTCACAGCCCAAAAATGTTGCGCTTTTAACAAACCAAGCCTCTGTTACTGCAAAAGGCATCTCGACGGCTTATGCCCTTGGAGATATCTTAGAAGGCAATCTCCTTTGTTTATTTTCCCCCGAGCATGGGTGGTCAGCCCAAGGAGAAGACGGCAAGGACGTTAAAAATGAGAGAGATTCTCAGCTCGAAAAAAATGTTTACAGCCTTTATGGCCCGTTGTTTGAGAAAAACCTCTCTCGTTTTGAAAAAGTTGAGACCCTTATCATTGATATGCAAGATGTTGGCGTGCGCTGTTATACTTTTGCAGCAACCTGTGCCAAAGTTTTAGAGCACCTCTCAACCTTGCAAAATCCGCCCCGTGTTATTATTTGTGACCGCCCCAATCCCCTTGGAAAAACAATTAAAGGGCCCCCTTTTGAGCCTACCCTCCAATCCCTTGTGCAATATCTGGATGTGCCTTTTCAACATGGTCAAAGCATTGGAACTCTTCTATCCCGTCACAATACCTCTCTCACAAGCCCCCTCTCCATAAATGTCATTCCCTATGAAGATGAGTTTCGACCTTGTGAGCACCTTTGGATTCCCCCGTCCCCTGCATTGCTAAACTGGACTTCCGTCTTGCTTTATCCGGGACTTGTGCTCTTAGAGGGCGTTAATATTTCCCTTGGCAGAGGCACAGAGTATCCCTTTACGTCCATTGGTGCGCCCCATTTGAACACGGCAAAACTCCTTAACGCGTTGGGAGCTATTCAAGGTCTTTCTGCTACCTCCCTCACCTTCACGCCCCAAAGCAGCGTCTTGCAAGGCGAACTTTGTCAGGGAATCCGTTTCCAAATCACAGATCTTGAAAGCTTAGATAGCTATGATCTTGGCCTTAATCTTATTAAAGTCCTTATTGATATTTATCCCAATTTTCAGTGGATTCAAAACAAAGAAAAAGGCACCTATTGGATAGATGCCCTCTTGGGAAGTTCCGATTTTCGCCTCAGCCTTTAGCCCGCAAAGCTAGCCCATCTAGAAAGCATATTTATAAAGTAAGCGCCTCATGAACCCCATCTTTTAATAAGATTTTGAATTGTGTATGTT
>CAXBEY010000031.1:0-15821 GCA_963974885.1 uncultured Alphaproteobacteria bacterium | reverse complement strand
ATTACACCTCTTTCACATCATAATCACAAAAGGTGAATTTTTTGCAACAGAGCCGGTAAATCCACCGAAGTTGACTCGTCTTTATTCAATTTTATATTATTTCCTGAGCGGGCTTCTCAATCAAGGCTCCTTCAAACTTTGAGTTATGACTGACAGCAAAGGGGGTCTCAGAGCAATGCCCGGGCCTCCCTATTACTTTGAAATAGTAAGGGTTACTTTTCAGAGGAATTATGAGAGTATTTCATCACATTTTCTAAAGCCGAAACCAACTTTTGAGCTAAGCTTTCCGAGGAAAAAAGATTCTTAACGGCATAAAAGCCTGATTTTTGAAAAGAGGCCATCCTTTGTGTGCCGTTAAAACATAAAGGGATAGGACTGTGAGGGGGAGATAGGGAGAAAAATCTGTAAACCAAATACTAGCAGAAAAGGCCCCACACAATAGGTAGGGCCACAGAATTTTAAAGGTATTTTGAAGTGGTAAAAACATAAAAGCTCCTTTACGCATGGCGAACTGAGCTTTTGTCCTTGTAACTCTCTAAGAGGGTACGTCTAATGCTATTAATAATTTCATTTTTTCCAGTAATGCAACCTCCAATAACGCAAAAACCCTTTGAAAATCCTGCTTGGATAATATCTATACGTTTTTCTTGTTTTAATTCTGCCGCAATTCCAGCACCACATGGGCCATATAGATAAATAAAAAACTTCCGTTTATGAAAAAATGACAAGGTAGTAAGATTTCCACATTTTCTCCCCAGCTCTTTCTCCCCAGCTCTTTCTAAGGGAAAAACGAAAAAACCGCAAACCGTTGAGGAGTGGTGGTGGGCGCTACAGGATTCGAACCTGTGACCCTCTGATTAAAAGTCAGATGCTCTACCAACTGAGCTAAGCGCCCTCAAGACTTGATCAACATAGTCATTTTTTCTTAAAAGGTCAACGGTTGTTTGATAAAATATATTCTAAAATAAAAGGCCCTTATTTCTGCATAACCCACCACGCAAAAAGATCAATATTATACTTGGGGAATTTGCCTGTGTTTTTGAGGGTGTTCCAATGGGCCAGTCGGAGCTTTGACGATCCCCATAGGGGCACAACATAGTGTCCCCTTAACAGCACACGATCAAGGGCCCTAACTGTGGTCACAAGGGTTTCACGATCAGAGGCATCAATAAGCTTTTCAATCAATGCATCCACAACAGGATCTTTAACCCCTGCATAATTTCGACTCCCCTTAGAATCAACGACATAAGAGCCCCATTGCTCCCTTTGTTCATTCCCAGGAGACGGTGATTGCGCCACAACGGTTAGAATCATATCATAATCGAAGTCTTCCACACGGGACGTATATTGAGCCGTATCAACAACGCGGAATTTAGCTTGAATACCAAGACGCTTAAGGCTTTTAAGATAACCATTAAGCAAACCTGTCATACTCATATCAGAGAGCAAGATATCAAATTTAAAGACTTTACCTGTTGTTCTATGTGTTAGGACACCTCCCCTCACATCCCAACCCGCATCCGCCAGGAGGGCTTTTGCTTGACGGAGGGCCTGGCGATTTTGACCGCTGCCATCGGTCTTTGGCAGAGTGTAGGGTTTTGTAAACAGATCCGCTGGCACTTTATCCTTAAACGGCTCAAGAAGGGCCTGCTCTGCTTTTGAGGGTAAGCCCGATGAGGCCAGCTCAAGGCCCCAAAAATAGCTATCAATACGCTCATACTTATTATAAAAATAGTTATCATTCAACCATTCAAAATCAAAGGCTAATGCAAGGGCACGACGCACACGACGGTCAGCAAAAAGCTCCCGCCTCGTATTCATAAAGAGTCCCTGCATGATACCCGCTTGAACAAAGGGGGTTTCGATTTTTCGTACCTTCCCTTCTTTCACGGCCGCGAAGTCATAGTTCAGCACCCAATTCTTAATTTTATTCTCAAGGCGAAGGTCGTAGTCATGGCTTTTGAATGCTTCAAAGGCAACTTCTTGATCTCTAAAATAGATATAACGCACTTGATCAAAATTATAGCGCCCTTTATTGACTGGCAGAGAGTCACCCCACCAATTTTTCACCCGTTCATAGGTAATAGAGCGGCCAGCATCAACATCTATAATGCGGTAAGGTCCATTTCCCAAGGGGATTTTGAGGGAGGCATCATTAAACTTATCCTTTGAATAATAAGCTTTTGAAAAAATAGGAAAATGGCCCAACAACAAAGGAAGTTCTTTGTTTGTTGCGTCTTTAAAGGTGAACTTCACCTGATATTTATCAAGAACGTCAGCTTTGACCACATCCCCATAGTATTGGCGATAAAGGGGAGAGCCTTTTGATCGAAGGGTATTAAAGCTAAAGGCAACGTCCGCCGCTGTAATTTCTGACCCATCATGGAAGGTGGCATTTTGACGAATACGAAAAGTAACAGATAAATGATCGTCGGCAAGGTCAATGGTTTGAGCCAGGTAAGCATACTGGCTAAAGGGCTCGTGTGGCGAGTGATCCATGAGGGTAACGTAAAAAAGATGGGGGAATAGCGGCGTTAAGCCAGCAGCTGGGGCGCCTTTAATAACAAAGGGGTTGAGAGAATCAAAGGTACCAGCAGCGGAAAAATTAACCCTTCCTTCTTTGGGGGCGTTGGGGTTCACATGTTGATAATGGGTAAATCCATCGGCATGCTTTGCCTTTCCATAAAGGGCGATAGAGGTCTCAGGTTTTGCCTGACACTCATTAAGGAGGTTAAGCGGGCATAAAAAAAGGGCGACGCCCCTTAAAAAACAACCCAATAGGGAGCCATTGAAAAAAACAGACATAAAAATTTGCTCTTTGTTGTTGGGGCGGCTTAGCCTGAGCTCTTAAAAAACACCAGGTTAAGCTGTTGGCCCTACTGGGGTTGCCGGCTCTGCTTGAGTTGTCGGCCCTATTGGGATTGCAGGCCCTGCTGGGATTGGCGGCCCTGCTGGAATCGCCGGAAAGGGCTTTGGTGAATCACTCAGGGTTGCAATATAAGCAATAAGGTCAGCACGGTCTTGCACTTTCTTCAAACCAGCAAAGGACATTTTTGTGCCGGGGATGGCTTTACGAGGCTTATACAAATAGTCATTCAAGATTGCATAGGTCCACTTACCCCCATGGGCCTTCATGGCCTTAGAGTAAGCATAACCTTCAACGGCGCCAACAGATTGCTCGACAATATCCCAAAGATTGGGACCTGTCTTAGCTTTACCCCCTTTTTCAAAGGTATGGCATTGCAAGCACTTTTTAGCAACTTTCTGACCATTTTCAAGGTTAGCAGAAGCCAAAAGAGGCTCAATGGGTTCAATTTCAGGGCCCGTGTCTGCAGCGTCTTGATCTGCACCCGCACTGGCAACACCCTCAATAATATAGACATTTTTTTCAAGGGTAACGGGGTGCACAAGTCCATCGGCAATTAAATCAGCCCCCTTAATGACCACAAGAGCTAGCAGAAAAGCCATGGAAAAAATATTAAATGACGACATATGATGATTTCTTTTCGTTTTTTATTTTATTATATACCTGATTTTAGACTCATTCAAGAACCCTCTACGCAATGTTGAGTGTGTGTTTCTTTTGACCTTAACTAAACTATGCAGATTGTTCAATAAGCTCGGGGGCCTGCAAGCGTCGTGTCATATGATCGATTTCAACAGGCTCTTTCATATCAACTTGCTGAGATGCCGTCTCTAAATCCTTAAATTTACGAGCTGCTGGCAAAATGCGGCGTTCCATGGTGCCAACGGTTTTATTATAGCTCCCAACGGCTGTGTTTAAGTCCGTTCCAAGTTTTGTAAAGTGTTTCCCCATATCAGCCATGCGCTTATAAAGCTCTTTTCCAGCCTCACTAATTTCCTTTGCATTCTCTGAGAGCACTTCTTGCTTCCATCCATAGGCCACCGCATGAAGGAGAGCAATTAAAGTTGCTGGTGTTGCTAAAATAACACGGTTCTCAACCCCCAATTCAATTAAAGAGGGATCATATTCAAGGGCTGCAGAGAAAAAAGCTTCGCCAGGTAAAAAAAGCACTACAAATTCTGGTGCATCTGCATTTTGTACATTATCCCAATATTCTCGTTTCGAGAGGGCCATGATATGTTTTTTGACTTGCCTTGCATGGTTTTGCATATGGCCGCGTTTTGTCGCCTCATCCCGCGCATCAATGGCATCAAGATAAGCGGCCAAAGGGGCTTTTGCATCAATGATCAATTGCTTTCCACCGGGTAAATTAACCACCATATCTGGGCGCAACTTCCCCTCGTCACTGTCATAACTATGTTGCTCCATAAAATCACAATGCGCATTCATCCCACTCATTTCTACAACCCGCTTAAGTTGCATTTCTCCCCAACGTCCCCGAACATGGGGGGTGCGCAAAGCTTTGACTAAGTTTGCTGTTTCCAGACGCAATTCCTTTTGAGACCCAAGCAAATCTGCAACTTGGGTACTCAATCCTTGATAGGCTGATGCACGCGTTACTTCCAACTGATGAAGTTTTTGATCTACATTTCCAAGGGCTTCTTGAAGGGGTTTGACCATATGCTGGATAGCTTGTTCCCGCCCCTTAAGATCTCCCTTAGATTTCTCATGAAATTGCCCCAAGGTCTCCTTAGCCAAGTCAAGAAAGGTTCTATTATTACGCTCAAGGGCTTGAGCACTAGCAGCATCAAAGGATTCTTTTAACTGACCTTGGGCCTTTTCCAGAAGCTCAATTTTCTCTTGGCCCCTTTGGCGCTCACCTTCCAACTGGAAAGAGAGTTCTTTTTGCGTGGATTGCAGGCTGATATTGTCCCGCAAGATTTCTTCTTTTTCGGCAGTTATGCTCATCATACGCCATATCAAAACGGCGCATCCAACAAGGCTCCCTAAAAAACCTGTGGCAAAAATCAATGTTATACCCATTTGTTTGCTTTCCTATGCGCCGGACTTATGTAATGATAGTTCCCATGATATAGTGATACCAATTAAAATAAAGGAATTTCTCCCATGGGAAAAAAAGCAGAACCAGATACAAAAACTCAAGAAGCTCAAATGCCGCCTCTAACCATTAATGCTCAATATATTAAAGACTTATCCTTCGAGCATCCCAATCCCGTAAAAACTTTACAACCCTCAGAATCACAGCCTGAAATCAATATCAACATTGATGTGTCCGCTGATAATATTCAAGAGTCAACTTTTGAGGTTGTCTTAACCATTAAAGCCGATGCAAAGCGTGACAATGACGTTCTCTTTATTTCTGAAATTCAATATGCTGGTTTGTTTACCCTTGGAGAGGCTATCACTAAAGAAGCGGTGCACCCTGTTTTGATGATTGAGTGTCCTCGCATGCTCTTTCCTTTTGCCAGAAGCATCATCGCAACTATAACACGGGAAGGTGGTTTTCCGCCATTATCCTTAAATCCTATTGATTTTGCAGCGCTTTACCATCAACAAATGGAAGAAGCCGCAAAGAAAAAGAAAGCTTAAAAACAACACTTCCCCTTGACAAGAGCAAGGGGAGTGCGCTATGAGAAAGCATTAGAGTTTATTTAGGAGTCAAAAACCATGGCTAAAAAAGGTCCCGTAATTAAAATTCGCCTCGTAAGCGAAGAAAAGACAGGTTTTTTCTACGTTACGACGAAGAATCCTCGTAACACCCCTGAAAAAATGACAGTGCGTAAATATGATCCTGTGATTCGCAAACATTGCCTTTTTAAGGAAGCTAAAATTAAATAAATAGCTAATTTAAGTTAGCTACTTTTAAAGATTGAACGCTCACAGCCTGTCGGTTGAGGGCGTTTTTTTATGCTTTTCATCTTGGTTGCTATGGTCAACTCAACAAGACTCCAGCCTAGGCGCCAGGGACGAAGCCTCTGTTTATAGGTGAGCAGCGCAGGAACGACGTCTGGGATCTTCTGGAAGGGCTATAATAGGTTTTTGGAGAGAAAAATCGATAGCATCTAAAAAACGATCAAGGGTAAAGGGCTTTGTCAGGCATTCAATACAACCGGCTTCGATCATTTTATCGTGGGTATCAGAAATAGCAAGGGCCGTGACCCCAAGAAGGGGAATGTTTTTTGTTTTTACATTTTTCTTAAGCTTATGCGCAAGCTCAATTCCGGAAGAATACGGCAATAAAATATCAAGGATAATAAGATCTGGCTGATGGTTCTCAGCGTACTCTAGGCATTGCCTGCCAACACGATCCTCAAGGGTATCAAATCCTTTTGCCCGCAAAATATCTCTAAAAAGCTTTAGATTTAAAGAGTGGTCCTCAACAATTAAAACTTTTCTGCGGCCCTTAGCCATAAAAGAACATCCCTTAAAAAATATAATAAAAAAGAAAGACATTCTTAGTGTTTAAAAATTAAGTTAATTTTTCGTAACTTTTTTTTAAAAATGTTATTTCTAGCGCTCTATTTTTAGAGAATTCCTTGAAATATAAGGGTAAAAAATAATTTTCTTTCTCAATTTTACAGGACAAGGTCACCCTCTAGGGGACGTTTTTTTGCAACACTTTCTATTTTTTCCTAAAAATTATCATAAAAGGGGTACTTTTAAAGACAATACAATGGTATTTTTAAGGAAAACAATCCTGTTAGATGGCCCATGAATACAAAAAAAGCAACACCCAAAACAGCTAAAAGGCCCCTTAAAGCTAAAAATAGCTCCCCTAAAAAAACACCTCTAGCGAAAAAGCCCCCTCCTCAAAAAACACGTCGTGATTTTTTAATTCTTGCCTCAGGCGCTGCTGGCGCCGTGGGAGCTGGTAGCTTTCTCTACCCCTTCATTAGTAGCATGAGCCCTGCGGCCGATGTAGCGGCCGCTGCTGAGGTGGAGGTTGATATCAAATCCCTTCAGGTGGGTCAGGCAATTACGGTAATGTGGCGTGGAAAACCCATTTTTATTCGCCGCCGCACCCCTGAAGAAATTAAATCTGTCCAGGAAACAGATGTAACAGCTTTTATCGACCCTGAGCTTGATAAAGATCGCATTCAAAAGCCAGAGTGGCTTATTGTAATTGGCGTGTGTACCCACCTTGGCTGTGTGCCATCAGGGCAAAAACCAACGGATACCCGCGGAAAGTACGGCGGATGGTTTTGTCCTTGCCATGGGTCGGTTTATGATGTTTCTGGACGCGTGCGAAAGGGGCCCGCTCCTAAAAACCTTTATGTTCCCCCTTATATATTTGTTGATGACACAACCCTTCGAATTGGCCAGGAGGCAACGGTAAATGTCTAAAAAAATTATGGATTTACAACCTTCTCAAATCGCTGCAGCTAAAGAAAAAGGTGTAAAAAACTGGATTGAGCATCGCTTACCGGTCTTTGAGTTTATGAATAAAGAATTAATAGAGTATAAAACACCAAAAAATCTTAATTATTTTTGGAATTTTGGCTCCCTTGCCGGCATTACCCTTGTTGTTATGATTCTAACGGGCATATTTCTTGCCATGCAATATACTCCCCATGTTGACTACGCTTTTGAAAGTGTTGAGCGTATCATGAGAGAAGTTAATTTTGGTTGGCTCTTGCGCTATGTCCATATGAATGGGGCAACAATGTTCTTTATTCTTGTTTATCTGCACATGTTTAGAGGACTCTATTATGGCTCTTACAAATCCCCACGGGAATTGCTGTGGATTATGGGTGTGGTCATTTTCTTTCTTATGATGGCAACAGCTTTTATGGGATATGTTTTACCTTGGGGACAAATGAGTTTTTGGGGCGCCACAGTCATTACAAACTTTTTCACGGCCTTTGATATCAACTTTACTTTGGGCGATACAGCCGTTTCTATAAAGCTTGGCACAGGTATTATGGAGTGGTTGCTAGGTGGCTTTTCCGTCGATAACCCAACCTTAAACCGCTTTTTTTCCCTCCATTATTTGCTACCCTTTGCGATTGTAGGCATTGTTGTCTTGCACCTTGTGGCCCTTCATCAGCATGGGTCTAACAATCCCTTGGGTATTGATAAGAAAACAGAAAAAGACGTTGTGCCTTTTCACCCTTATTACACCTATAAGGATCTTTTTGGTCTGGGGACCTTTTTGTTAGTCTGGGCTTTCTTCGTCTTTTTTGCCCCTAATTTCTTTGGGGAGCCCGATAACTATATGCCAGCTGACCCCCTTGTCACCCCCCCTCACATTGTGCCTGAGTGGTACTTCTTACCTTTTTATGCTATTTTACGGTGCGTTCCCGACAAGCTTTCTGGGGTTCTGTTAATGTTCAGTGCCGTTGGTATTTTACTTGCCGTGCCTTGGCTTGATAAGTCTTCTATTAGGAGTGCAAAATTCCGCCCTCTTTATAAGAAAGCCTTCTGGCTCTTTATCCTTAGTTGCCTTGCTCTTGGTTGGGTTGGTTCCCAACCCCCTGAAGGGCTTGCTATGCTCATTGGTCGTATTACAACTGCCTATTATTTTGGATTTTTCCTTCTCATTATGCCGTTGTTAGGGATGATTGAAAAACCACTCCCCTTGCCAAAAAGCATCGATGACTATGAAAAAAATAAATAAAAACAAAAAAGCAAAAAAGAAAATAGATATGTCTTATAGTCAAACAAAAAGCTTTCCAGCAATGATGATTGTTAAAACAGCCCTCTTGGGTGCCTTTATGCTTATATTCTTTGGATCGATAACAGCCCAAGGAGCCAGTGATGTAGCCACTCCCCCAAAAGCAAATTGGAGCTTTAAGGGGCCTTTTGGTGTTTTTAAGCGTGATCAATTACAACGGGGTTTTCAGGTCTATAAAGAAGTTTGTGCCGTTTGCCATGGTTTAGATTTGGTCCGCTATGACAAATTGGCTGCCCTTGGTTTTTCAGAAGAAGAAATTAAAGCTATTGCTGGTGAGTACGAGGTTCCTGGCCCTTTAAATGAAGATGGAGAGCCCACAACTATCAAAGCGACTCCTGGAGATGCCTTTGCAAATCCTTATCCTAATTCTAATGCCGCTAGGGCTGCGAACAACGGCTCCTTTCCCCCTGACCTGTCTTTAATGTCTAAGGCTCGTGCTAATGGTGCTGATTATATACGTGCTATTTTAACAGGTTATGAAGCTGCTCCCGATGACTTTGGTCTTATGGACGGTATGTATTACAATCGTTATTTTTCAGGCAAGCAAATCGCTATGTCGCCTCCTTTAGCAGATAACCAAGTAGACTATAGCGACGGCACCCCTGCAACTATCGAACACATGTCCGAGGATGTCTCTGCCTTTTTAGCTTGGGCCGCGGAACCAGAGCTTGAGATTCGACGCAATCTTGGTGTTAAGGTTATGATATTCCTTTCTTTCTTCACCCTCCTTATGTACTGCTTAATGCGTCGCACGTGGCGAAAAATTAAATACACAAAAAAGTAACTTCAAAAATGTTTGCAGGAGGAGGAAGGGCTCGTCCTCCTAAATTAAGGAACTCTTTCTTAATTTATCTTTTCTTTCCTCTTCTTTTTTCAACAGCTCTTCAGTGCGCACAACAAAGGACACAAAATCAAGCCATCAAGATCCATTCTGCTGGGCAGGATCACACTTTCATCCTTGAGGTTGCTAACACGCCCGAAAAACGCGAAAAAGGCCTGATGTATCGAAAGTCCCTTAAAGATCACGAGGGAATGCTGTTTCTTTTTGACCACCCAAAACGCTTATGCTTTTGGATGAAAAATTCCCCTATTCCTTTGGATATTCTTCTCCTTAATAAACAGGGTGTTATCGTTAAAATTCTTAAAAATATGAAGCCCTATTCTCAAGAACGCCGTTGTTTTAAAAATTTTGCACAAAGAGCCATTGAACTTAAGGCCGGTATTTGCCATGATAAAGGTATAAGAGTTGGTGACTCTCTCACCTTTTTAAAAAATTAGAGTAAAAATATGAACACATTAGAAGCTATTGTAACTCAAGCCTGGAAAGAGCGAGAGACCTTAACCCCCGATTCCTCAGGGCCTTTTCGAGATGGCATCATTGAGGCCATTGACCAACTTAATACAGGAAAATCCCGTGTCTGTGAAAAAAAAGAGGGGGAGTGGCATGTTAATACGTGGTTGAAGCAAGCCGTTTTACTCTATTTTAGACTTCACGAAAATGACATCCAGGAAGGACAATTCAGAGCCTTTGATAAAGTTCCCTTAAAGTGTGAGGGCTGGAGCAAAGAAGATTTTCAAAGGGCTGGTTTTCGCCTTGTTCCTGGGGGCATTATCCGAACGGGCGCTTACATTGCACCAGACGTTGTGGTTATGCCCAGTTTCATTAATATTGGCGCCCATGTTGCCTCGAAAACCATGGTGGATTCAGGGGTCAGTGTTGGGTCTTGTGCTCAAATTGGTGCCCGTTGTCACCTATCCAGCAATGCCATTATTGGTGGGGTTCTTGAACCCCTTCAAGCCAAACCCACCATTATTGAAGATAATTGCTTTATTGGGGCTGGCACTATGGTGACAGAAGGCGTGATTGTAGAAGAAGGTGTTGTGATTAGCAGTGGTGTTACCATTACCGCCTCAACCCCCCTTGTAGATAGGGAAACAGGAAAAGCTATTTTTGGCCGTATTCCCGCTTATAGCGTTGTTGTCTCAGGAACCAAGCCCGCAAAAATGGGGCACCATGGCATTTGTTTAAGCTGTGCGGTTATTATTAAACAGGTTACGCCTGAAACAAGAGCAAAGACTGAAATAAATGAACTCCTCCGTGCCTAAAGAAAAAGAAATGACTTATCCCCTAACGGACCCTGTTCGCTTAGCCCAAGAGCTTATCCAGTGTCAAAGTATTACCCCAACAGAAGGGGGTGCCCTTGATTTACTAGAGAAATGGCTAACCTCCTTGGGATTCACGTGCCACCGCCTTTCTTTTTCAGAACAGGGGACCGCGGATGTTGAAAATCTCTTTGCGATCAAAACTGTCAAAGGGACGGATAACTTTTGCTTTGCTGGCCATACGGATGTTGTGCCCGTGGGCGATCCAAAAAATTGGTCTCAAGATCCTTTTCAAGGGGTGATCACAGATGATGTCTTGATCGGACGAGGTGCCGTTGACATGAAGGGGGCTATTGCAGCCTTTGTAGCAGCTATTGCACGATCTATAGACCAAGGCTCAGCCCCCCAACAAACCCTTTCCTTTCTCATTACAGGAGACGAAGAAGGCGTTGCCATTAATGGAACACGCAAGGTTCTAAAATGGCTTGATGAGCAGAACATAAAGCTTGATTTCTGCTTAGTTGGAGAGCCCACTTGCGTTGAACAGGTAGGGGATACCCTTAAAATTGGCCGCCGCGGAAGTTTAAATACTTATTTGACCGTTCGTGGAAAACAGGGTCACGTCGCCTTTCCTGAAAAGGCCGATAACCCTTTGCCAAAGCTTGTGTCTATTTTACATACGCTAAAAGAAGGCCCACAAGAAAATAAAAGCGCCTTTTTTGATCCCTCTAACCTTGAGCTCACATCCCTTGATGTTGGCAATCAAACCACTAACTTAATTCCTGAAAAAGCAACGGCCCGCTTTAATATCCGTTTTAATGACCAACAAACGGGCAAAAAGCTCAGTGAGTGGATCCAAGACATTTGCACGCAATATGCCACGAATTTTACAACGGAATTTGAATTTAGCGGTGAGGCTGAATTTTTAGAGCCCAATGACATGACGGCCCACATGAGCTCTGTCATTAAAGCCTTAACAGGTTTAACACCGGATATGACAACGGCAGGAGCCACATCTGACGCGCGTTTTATTCGTCACCATTGCCCCGTTGTTGAATTTGGCCTTATTGGACGCACCATGCATCAGACAAACGAATGCGTCCCTATAAGTGACCTTGAATTGCTCACACAAATTTATGGAAAGATGTTTAAAACAGCGGCCTGCAAATCGTCATAAACACCCCTTAATTTAATGGGAAGTGTGTGAGGAGACTTAAGGGCCTCTTGAAGCTCTTGCTCGGTTATAAGCCCTTTACCCGTGCGAACTAACGCAAAATCACACCCCGCACGCTGGGCGGCTTGAAAGTCTCGCAAGGCATCTCCGATCATCAGTGTTCTTTCAGGAGAGATGTTAAGATCATTGCAGGCTTCTAGCAACATTCCTGGGGCTGGCTTTCGCCGATTATGAGGTTCTATCGTTGTATCAACACACTGATAAAGTCGATCAAGGCGTCCTCCCTTTTCTTCAAGGGCTAGAAGCATTTTTCTATGAATATCCTCAAGATCTCCAAGGGAAAGATCACCCCGTCCAACAACGGCTTGATTAGTCACAAGGGCAACTTTTAGGTTTTTCTGACAAAGGTGGGCAATAGCCTCAGGGCTTGAAGGAATAAACTGAAAATCAACAAGAGACCTCACCGATGTTGGGAGGTCTTTATTGATCACACCATCACGATCCAGCAAGACAAGATCATAGGCAAGGGAGGACATTATTATATCAACCCCTTATGCCAAGCGTCTTGCTTGTAAACTTAATATTAAACGCATCAAAATCAATAAAAGACCATATCCTGAAACACCCATAATAAGGAGACGTGCCATTTCTTTGGCAAAGAGAACCCCCATTTTTAGACTTGGGTCAAGAACCCATGCAAAGGGCACAAACACCAAAAGAGCAACCAGCAAACCAATACTGCTCCCTATTAAAAAGCGCAAACTAAAGAACCGTTGAAACTTTCTCGTAATATAACCTTGTGAAGCCCCCAAAAAGCGTAAGGTTTGGATGGTATCATGATGGATATTAAAGCATCCTGTTACAAGAACAATGACGCAGGCACAAAGGGCAAAGAACATCATAATCGCAACACTGCGGCTTGCTTGGGAAACACTATCAAGCTTTGCTAACCATTCTGCAAAAAAAGGTCCTCGTTTGTAAACTTCAACCCCAGGAATAATACCTTCGATATCTTGACGAAATTGTGTTTCATTTAGCTCAGCTTTGTGAGCCAGTCGAATTTCAACATAAACCTTATTGGTCTCTTCATCCATCAAGAGAGGCAAAATAGAAGAGTAATCCTTCATGGTAAATTCTTTATGACCAATCACATCATCAACATAGGACAGCATATGGTCCAAAAACCCCATGGTGTTTCTATGGGCTTGAGGCTCGTTGTCTGATTCAGGGAGGACAAGAACGTAACCTAGCCTTTTAGCTGCGGTTTCTAACTCTTGAGGGGGAGAAAAAAGATGGTAAAAACTATAACTTAAAAAGGTTAAGAACATAAAAAGAGCACAAACAGCGGAAAGCATTGCCGAGGTAGAGCCCTGTTTGAAGGGGATTTCTTTTAATGGATTAGACATTTTCCATCTCCTTAAAAAGGTTAACTTTAGGGGCATCGGTATGAAGGGCTGTTCCCGTATAAGAAGAGTCTCCAACATAAGGGCTGCTCACATTGTGTTCCTGTTCTGGGGAAGTCCCTACGGGGTTAACATGGCTTTTTTCAATACCAGAAACAGAAAACTTTGGGTCCTCTTTTTTTAACGCTACCGTCCCCTTTTCAATGGTCAATTTAGGGTATCCCATAGTGTCCATAATGGACCGGTTATGGGTTGATAAAATAAGGGTTTTCCCTCTGTCATGAAGGGTTTGAAAAAGCGCCATTATTTTCATGGCATTTGCGTCATCCACATGTCCCGTTGGCTCATCAGCTAAAATAATATCAGGATCATTAATAATAGCCCTTGCCATAGCAACACGCTGACGCTGGCCCCCTGAGAGAATGGTTGGCATTTTGTGAAGAAAGCTACCAAGACCAATCCAAGAAAGAAGTTCGGCTGCTTTTTCACGAGCTTGCACTAGGGGCTCTCCATTTAAGGTCAAGGGGAGCGCAACATTATCAACGGTAGAAAGGTGATCAAACAAATGAAATTCCTGAAAAACAATACCAATTTTACGACGAAAATCAGGAAGTTGGCTTTCTTTAATGTTTTTCATTTCTTGTCCCATCACCTTAAGGGAGCCAAGATAATATTTATTAGCATTATAAATAAGTTTTAAAAGAGATGACTTCCCAGAACCACTGGCCCCATTCAAAAAGAAAAATCCCCCCTTTGGAATAGCAAAGCTCGCATCACGAAAAATCTCTTCCCCGTGATTATAGGCAAAGGTCACACGGTCAAAGGAAATGGCCGTATCCTTTGGGATAAAAGAATTGACTTTAGTGGTGGTAAACATGTGGTGTATCTCCCTAGCTTTTAGTGGCTTCACTTTTTTCTGTACTCAGTAGGAACGGACCAGCGGCGCACAGGAAAAAAGCGATAGCACTATCACAAGAATAATAGAAGGATTTTATGTTTCAAACAAGGTGCTTTAAAAAAGGAAATAAGGAATGCGCATTTTAAACATAAAAAAAAATATTTTCAAACTGTTGTTTTCTAAAAGATATTCTTAAACTTATAAGGAGGGTTACAAAAAAACAGGAGGTTACAGAATGACAATAGCTCAAATCAGGCACCGTGGCACACAAAGTGATGGCCGTTCTTTTTCAGAAACTCACAAAGAAGCTGTATGGGAAAAAGCAAAAAGCGCTATGGAAAACCACCCCTTCTTAACGGCAGCTTGCCAATTTTTTTCCAAGGAATTTAAAGACGGTACCTATGTCCTAGATGACTATGGTCATGTGGTTTGCAAAGAAGAATATGGCAAAAAAACAAAGCATGGTTGGGAGATTGATCATATTCATGCCGTTGAAAAAAAAGAGACTTATCCAGCGGGGGAAAAAGCCCTTGATGATCTCAATAATTTGCGGGTTTTACACTGGGAGTCCAACGAGCGTAAAGGGCAAAATGATGCCCGTATTTACGAACTCGAATATGAGTATATGATTCTCAATAAAAGCGCTTAAAGAAAAATATATTAAATGGTCATGCTCTGATCATCGACCATATTAAGCTTGCACCTGAAAGTTCTCAAAAAGCTAGGGCCCTGGAATAGGAGCAAAGACCGAACTTGCTAATTTTATCGAAGCAATCTATAGTAGAAATCATCACTCTAACGCTGCAAACTTGCCATGATTATTATTTGTCCCACGTGCTCTAAGCGCTACCTTGTTGAAGACGGGTCCATTGAAAAATCAGGACGCCAAGTGCAATGTATTGCGTGTAATCATGCTTGGTTTTTCAAGCCAACCCCTGAAGCAAAAGAACTTGACCAAGTTCACTTGGATCTTATTGGTGTAAAGTCCTCTGCGAGGGATGATACCAATAGCGTGAACCTTGGCTGGCTCCTCCTTTTTATTACGGTTTTTATCCTTGGTATTGGGGCTTTTGTGGCACGACACCCCATTATGCAATTCTGGCCCACCTCCCATATTTTCTATCAAACCATCGGTCTTGGGCCTGCGCCTTCTCAAGAAGGATTGCGGTTTGATGAATTACGCCCCATGATTGAGCCTACCGATGAAGGGCAACGCCTTTTGTTAACGGGTACTATTATTAATGAAGGCCACGAGGTGCGAGAAGTTGAAACTCTTCAAGTCATTGTCAAAGGGGATTGTGCCCAAGCGACATGGTGGGAGCGCCTCCTGAATACTTACATTCGCCGTGAAGGGGACGACCAATGTCGCCTTGACAAATGGACCTATGAACCCAGTGAATCTAAGATTTACCCCGGGGAAAGAGTGGCTTTTGAAACCTCATCCGCTCATTTTTTCCACGGCGCAAAGTCCATTCAGGTGCAATTTTAAGCCCCCTTTGTTTCACGGGCCCTTTCAAACACGTTTAACCATAGAATAAAACTAAAGAGTAGAAGAGAGATCATGACAACAAACGCCGTTTCCCCTAAGAAATTTTTTATTGACCCTGACGCCCGAATTTTTGGAACCCAAGAAGGCGATTTATCCACTTTTTATAAAAGTGAATTCGCGGAACATCAAGACG
>CAXBEY010000030.1:0-16750 GCA_963974885.1 uncultured Alphaproteobacteria bacterium | reverse complement strand
CTTTGACTAAATAAGATTGGATTATGATCGATTAAGGCTGAATTCACAAAAATATAATCATAGGAAATATTGTTTTTAGAGTCTTGATTAAGTAATTTTATGCATTCTTTTTCTGAGGTAACTCTTTTTACGGAAAGAGAAAAAGAACGAAGGTATTTTTTTATTATGTCAGATGTTATATCATCTTCTTCTACAATAAGGGCATGTTGCCCTTCTAATGAAATGGTGTGATATTGATCTGTCATGTCATTGTTTTCTAATGAAATATATTTCTCAAGTGTGAGATCGAAAAAGAATTGACTACCTTCTCCAAATTCACTTGTGATTTCTATTTTTCCTTTCATAAGTTGGATGAGCTTTGCGCAAATGGAGAGACCTAATCCTGTTCGGCCAATTTGTTTATTGCTGGTAGGGTTTATTTCTGAAAAAGCATTAAAGGCAGAGGCAATTTTATCTTCATGTATACCAATGCCTGTATCTTCAATTCTAAAACTAAGTTGGATAGCATTTTTTAAGTCCTTTATGACAGAAACCTTAAGGGTGACATGACCTGATTTTGTGAATTTGATGGCATTGCCAATTAGATTGGTGAGAACTTGGCAGAGACGTTTTGGATCACCAATTAAACTAAGGGGCACGTCCGTTTCAATAAGGTTGTAAATCGCAATAGTTTTGTTGGTAAATTTTAGCCGTAGCCGATCAAATACATCTTCGATCGTTTGATAAAGATTAAAGGGAACAGAATCCAAAATAAGTTTATTACTCTCAAGTTGAGAAAAATCAAAAACATCATTCATAATATCTAAAAGAGACGTATTAGCTTTCTTTATCGTCTGAATCCATTGGCGTTGGTCAGACTGTAAGGTAGATGCAAGGATAAGATTACTCATTTTAAGGGCCGTATCAAGGGGTGTTTTAATTTCATGGCTCATACTAGAAAGAAAAGTACCCTTTGCATTGGTTTCAGCCTGGGCTTTTTCTTTTTCTTTTCGTAAAGCTGTTTCAGTTTTTAAGCGCTGAATGTGTGCGCCCAATTGCTTCAAAATGGTTTCTATGATTGCATTTAAATCTTTATTAAATTTCCAAGGGTCTTTTGAAAAGAATTCCATAACACCAAAAAAAGTATCCCCGCTATAAATAGGGTAAAAATAGGCTGATTTTATGCCGGCCTTTTTAAATATTTTTTCTCGGGGAAGTCCACGTTCTGATTGTATGTCTTTCACAAAAAGAGAACGGTTAGAGCTCATGACACGGCCAGGCAGCCCTTCTCCGAGTTTAAATTCCATCATTGAGGTTGTTTTCTTAAAGTCTTTGTTAATATCACCCGCCCACAGATTGGTTGCTTCCAGTGTATTGCCGGCCTCATTCAAGAGAAACATGTGCCCACACATCCAACAAGCATCTGTATTAATGAGCTGCAAACAAGCTGTAACCGCATCCTCAAAGGTATTGGCATTATGAATAGCAGAGCTTCCCTGTTGGAGCATATTCATTAAGGTGCTGTTACGGGATAGGTCATTTTTTAGGAGGCGGACATTGTCCCTAAATGTGCTCAAAGCTTGCCCCATGTGAGCAACTTCATCCATTCCCTGTTGTGGGATCTCAGCCTTGAGATTGCCAGAGGAAACTTCTGCAAGACTTTCTCTTAGTTTATTCAGGCGGTCTGTTATATTTCGCCCAACAACCCACCAGCCAACAAAGGAGGACACTATGATAGAGAAAAGAGCAATTATAAAGGTCAATAACCTTCCAGTTATAATTTGATTTTCAGCATTGTCTTTCATTCTATCCGATTTTAATTTGATGCTTTTCTCAAGGATATAGAGAGCATTTGTAATTTTATCCGTAGACAGTTGAATATTTTCTTTTACTTTCAGTAGATTTTTTTGGTTTAAAAACTGGGCTTCTTTTATGGTGAAAATGTTGTTGGCACCAGTGCCGCCGTCTATCATTCTCATCACTGTTTTTTCTAAAGTTTTCAGGGGAGCGGAGGATTTTTTTGGCTGTTCCAGAAGTTTTTTAATAAGCCTTTTCATCTTTAATTGGCTAGCCTGGAACTTTTCTTTCAGGGGCACCAGTCGATCAATTTCTGATAAATTCTCAATAGTGCTGAGGATACCAAATAGGAGGTTTCCTTCAGATTTCAATTCTAGGGCTTCAGCAAGAAATGTGGGGGTATTTTCAAAAAAGCCAGTGGTTATTTTTTCTTTTTCCGATGTTGCAAGGTTAAAAAAGGCGTCATCGGCAATGGGGGCAATAAGGGTCATAAAATGATTTTGGAGTTGTTCAAGTTCTTTTGAGAATTTTTTTATGGCTTCTTTAAAAAGAATGTCGTTGCCTACATGTATATTTATTTTTTTTGTAAGGCGCTCAATGTCTGAAAGTTCCTTATAAAGATCTTTGGATTCCAATTTTTCCTTTGAAAGATCTTGTAGGTACTCTAAAAGCACCCGCATTTTTGTAATATGTTTAATCATTCTGGAGTAGCTTGTTATAAGCTCATTCTTGTTACGAGAGGACCTTGCCACGTTAAAGTCAAGGTTAAGGTTGGCAGAGAGGAGAGCTAGTTTTGAAACAGTGAGAGACGTAGGGGTGCTTTCGCGCGTTATGGTTTGTAACGTGTTTGAAAAGGTTTGAAAGAGCGCCCATGATACCAAGGACAGGATGACAGCAAAGAGTGTGACGATGGCAATAACACCATAAACCTTTGATCGAATACTAATAAATAAAGGTATGTTTTTATAAGCCACCTTTACTGTGCTCCTGTTCTATGATTTAAGGGGCTGGATTTTTCCTTGCCCATCAATTCTTGTTAAAAACACACTATTTGATCCTTGATTATCACCTTTCCCAAAAGTGAGATTTAACCCATTTATATCAAAGTTCTTAATGTCTATGAGTGCGTCCAGAAAGCCTTCTCTTGTCAGGTTTTTGAGATCCATGTTTTTAAGCACATCGATAACAAGGCGCCCAGCAATATAACCCTCTAAAGAAACAAACCCTATTTTATCTGTGCAACCATGACTTTCTAGGGCCTTTTTGTAGGTTTGGATAAGGGGATTTGTGTCGTCAAAGGGAAAAGGAACAACCTGAGAAATAATCACCCCCTCTCCTTGGTTCTCTAATTCTTCTATTATGGCTTTTGTTCCAACAAAAGAGATATTGATGAACTTTGCGTTGATTTTTCTTTGCTTAGCTAGCTTTATAAAGGCTGCACAGGGTTTGTAGGCCCCGACCATGAAAACCATTTCTGGATCTGTATTCATAATGTTAAAAAGAGCCATTTTAACAGCAGTTGTGTTGCGTTTGTAAGTTCCTTCAGATAGGAGGGTTAGCCCTCTTTTCTTTAGGGCGCGTTCAACGCCTGAAAGCCCAGCTCGTCCATAGGTGTCATCTTGATAAAGAATAGAAAATTTAGAATAGCCAAGTTTGTCAACAGCATAAGCGACCCATTCTTCTGTTTCTTGCCAATAAGAAGCCCTTGTGTTAACAACATATCTTTTGTACGGTTCCCGTAAGAATTGTGCACCTGTGAAAGGAGCAATAAAGGGGACTTTTGCCTGAGATGTAATAGGTTCAATAGCATTTGCCGTTGGCGTACCGACCCCTCCAATGAGGGCAAAAACGTCTTTGTTGTTAATAAGTTTTTTTGTGTTAATAACAGCCTGTTCTGGTTCATATCCGTCATCTAATGTTAAAAGGTCTAAGGTAAAACCCTTCACACCGCCCTTATCATTTTGTTCCTTAAAAGCGGCCAAAATCCCATCACGCATTCCGACACCCAACGCGCTAGCAGGTCCCCCAATGGCTGCGGTTTGACCAAAGAGAATCCTTTGTGCACTTGGTATAGAGGCTTTGGGTGTTGATTGCTCCGCAAAACTTATTGTGCTGAGAAGTAAAAGAGGAAGGGTGCTTAAGAGAGCTAGAACATATTTTTTCATTATTCTTTGAGTCCTTTTTTGAAAGATCACGTTATACATTTTTAATATGTCATGGAATCTATTCTTAAGGTAATGTATTAACAACGTGTTAATTTTTTGGAACGACTATATATTTAAGAGGAAGGTTCATATGAAACAAGCAAGAATGAGTAGGGTGATGGTGACCAGCTTCTTAGTGAGCCTCCCCTTTTCTAATGTTTTTGCGTCAGATATTGATCGTTCTTTGGGGGAGAAAAGTCCTGTGGAGGATGCCAATTCAAATGCCATAGGACAATCAAATACTTCTCGTAAAGAAGAAAGGGAGGCTCAAAAAGAAGAGCAGGCAAAGAAGAAACGCCCTCAAAAACAAATGGCAAGGCAACGACGGGATTTAGTGAGAAAACGAGCTGTTCGTGGCGCCAAAAAAAGAACGAGGGGACGGTAGTTAAAGAATTTTTCTTTATGAGGTTTGGAATAAGAAAAAGGAGCCCTTAAATCGGACTCCTTTTTTTGTACGGTTTATTTTCCCAATTTTACCTTTATGAAGGCCCATTTTGCGAAGGTCCGTGGAGAACAATCTTAATGCCTTCAGCGCTAAGCTCTTCTTCAGCTTTTAAGAGTTCTGAGTCTGTTGGTTGAGTTGGATTAAGACCCTTTGAGTCTAATCGCGCACGAAGATGTTCAACTTGCACAAATCGTAAAACATGTGGTGAGGGTCGTAAAGCATGTGATGAGGGCAAAGGAAGAAGAGTCAAGTCAAGAACATGAAGGCAGGAAGGAAAATCAACGAGAGAAGGATTTTCTTTTTGCTCAGGCGTCATACTAGCCCATTGTGTCCTCAAGTTTGCCATAGCGCGATCAAGGGGGGATCGTCCGACCAGTTCTTTTTCTACAAAATCATAGAGCCATTCTGGAACTATTTTCGCATTTACGCTTTCATCAAGAGGGTTTACATGATAATGAGGTCCAAAGTCACTGTAATAAGAAAAGGTACCAGAGGTGTCAACAAAAGCTTCGAAAATAGGAAGGGCTTGTTGGGTTGTGCTATGACTCTCTTCTACGGCCTTTGATATGAAAACTTTTAAGGTTCCATAGCGATCTGCCTCTGTTAACATATTACTTTGACCAGGGGCAAAAGGATAGTGTGTGAGTTCGACGGTTGGAGTTTCTTTATCCTCTGGCTTTGGATGAATAAACCATCTGTAAGGTTGCGTTCCCTCGGGTTCACCGACTGGGGAGAGTTCCACTAATAGGATCTCATCAGATCCGTTTCTAATGCAGAGGGGAGGGCGTGTGTGGGTCGCTTCATCTTCTGAGGTTCCCGCCGCTGCAAAAGTTGTTTCCATAGAGGCTTTGAGAGGCTCTGTGGGATTGATCACAGCAAAAGCTGCGGCCCATAAAAAGAGGGGGGTTGTTTTTTTCATGGTAGGGTTCCTTTTCTCGTTGAGAGTTGTTTTATAATTCAAAATAGTTTCATTGTCAAGATAAATCAAGGTCCTGCCAGAATGTTGCTGAATAGTTCTTTGTTTCTTTTAGAATATTATGACGAGACTTTGGGTAAAACTTCACACCAATGTTACGTTCTTTGCAAAAGTCAAGGGTCGCTATGCTTTCAACAGCTGTATCTTGTCCGGCGACATAGGCAATATAGTCAACGGTGTTGGGTAGATTCTTTTGATAAAGGGGGGCTTCCGACTCAAAGGCCGCAGCAATCCATCCATAGGTTGGCCCACCTGTAATGAGGCTTGGGTTTTGCGCCATCATTTCATTAGTCTCCTCAAAGGCTTTGAGATTATGATGCCCCTTAAAGCGACTGAAATCTGACTTTGAAAGATCAAGGTCGCCATAGCCAAAGGCATAGGTCTTTGAGAAATTAATGAAACGGGCGGCTTTGACAAGGCTTTGGGCGACACTACGGGGCCAAGGCTCTGTTTTAAAACGAATCATGGGGACAATAAGAAGGGCCCGTTTGAAAGAAATGGGACTTTCAAAGGTATACTCTTGCAGGTAACGAAGGGCTAAGTGCCCGCCAAGGGAAGATCCTATAAGATAAAACTCAACATTTTTACCTTCATAGGCTGGCGCAATTGTTTTTGCAATCACATGGTGGATATCTGAAAGATAAGTGTCAAAGGAATCGATATGACCGCGCTGATCATTGGGGCCAAGACGCCCAAGGGAGGCGCCCTGTCCGCGAAGATCAATGCACCAAAAGTCCGCTTGGTCGGTTAACTTCACATCTTGAGTGCCCGTATAATCATAACCGGTGACCCCTAAAATGAGGCCTTTGTTTTTCTGGAAAAAAGAGGCGCGCCCTGGTAAGAAGATCACAACTTTTTTAGACGTATTTTTAGCCTTTGTATGGGTCACACGTAAGGTAATATCTGGGGCGACTTTCACATCATAGGGTGTTGAAACCTCATTCAGCAGGTCTGCCTGGATGCTTTGAGAAACAAATAACAAAGCACAGAATAAAAAAGGGGGGCGAGGGAGCGTAAACATATTGATAAAGGCCTTGATTTTTCAAAAATCCTAACATAGGCCTTTGGCTTTTAAAAGAGGTTACGCATACTCGCCGATTCATGCTCCTCTTACTCAAGCCAACTTTTACGCTCTTTAATGAACGCTATTTTTCTGGCGGTTGCATCATATAAACCAGCTATAAAACCATTTCTAATATAAGTAGCCATGGTGTTAATGTGCCCTACGGAAAGCTCAGATAAAAGCTCTACGATATCACCACGTGCATTGTAATCTTCATGCTCTCCAAGGTGGCTTTCCTCGGCGTAGTTATCTATGAAAAACTGATCAGCATTGTTTGTAATGGCTTGAAGTTGCTCTATGGTGCATAAGCCAAGAGCCTCAATTAAACTTGCTTTCCATTCGTCTTCAATATAGTGCTGGCTACTGTCGTTTTTACCAAAGAATGTCACGGCATGAGGACCAATGAAGTTGATCTGCTCAGGGGTGCAGTACAATAAAAGGCTGGGCATAACAAAGTCTAAATGCTCACTACAATCATGGTTTGGAAACAGATTCTGGAATTGGGTGTTTATAACCTCTCCAAGGCGTTGGATTTCTTGGGGAGAGTGGCTTTCCTCAAAAAAAGCTGCAAGAATATCATGGTGCACGCCTTCATCAAGGAGACCCCGTGTGAAAAAAGGCATGTTTTCTCCAAGGGCAATCAATTGATTCTCAGACAGTTTTAGCAAGGATTCTGTTCTATTATCTGAAATTATATCTTCCTCGGGAGAGAAAAAGTGCGAGGCGTACCTTGCAATCAAAAAAAGCTTTTGGATGTTCTGATCGTCTCCCTTTTTAAAGTGCCAGGCAAGTTTTTGTAGGATAGCTCTTTTTAGGAAAGCATTGTTTTTGTCTTCTTGGACCTCTTTTTTCCAGAGCACCTCTGAATGAATATCAATGGAGAAAATTGGATCATGACAAAGAGCGCGAAAATGCCGTGCATCGGAAGAGGAACAGTCCGCAGAATCATTTCTTAAAAGCAGGGCACAGACGGCGTTGGAAAAGTCTTGGATTTTAAGGACACCCTGTTCGTTATCATCAATGACTTGGAAAAGTCTTTTTGCTTCTTTTTCTACTAGCTTTTTTTGAAGGGATGTGATTTTGAATGTCTGGTTATAAGGTTTACAAGTTTGGCTGAGGGCACAGGCAGAGTTATAATCAAGCCCTTGGAAGATTAAGCCTCTTATGTCCCTTTGCATACCAGCTAATGTTGTAGATAGTTCCCATTTTCCAGGGGCTATCTTCACTTTTTTAAGGTCAGTATCATTGGGATCTTCTATGGATTCTTCCTCTTTATCATTTTCTTCCAAAACTTCTTTTTCCTCAAAGTCACGTTTTCTTTTGGGGGGAGCCTCGGAAGAGTTGTCCTCGCTAGGACTGAAAGAGATGCTGCTGTTATCCCCATCAAAGAAAGAAAAAAAATTATCAAATTCATCGGTGCTATCAATTAATCCATCACCGTCTATGCCGTCATAGCGAGAACCATAGGAAGAATGGGCCATGTCAGCACTACTCGCCAAGATGAGAGCGGTAATAGATAATGTCAAAAAATTCGTATTTTTCAAATAGAGCTTCATGTTTTTTGTTCCCATTAAATTGTATTTGTTGCACTATACCTATTTATTGTTCTTTTTGAAAGGTGTTTTTTGTACTATACATTTTATATAGGTGCCATCACCTCTGATTTAAACCCGTACAAATACCTAGACGGGGTCTTTATAAAAGATTTTTTTTTTGGGTGGGGCGTGGTAAACATAGAGGATGACAGCCCTATTAACCCTGATGCAACTTTCCCTTTCCCTAGAGTCACGTGTGATTCTGGACAAGGTGAGTTTTGACATTAAACAAGGGGACTTTGTAACGGTCATTGGTCCCAATGGCGCTGGAAAAAGTTCTCTTCTCAAGATCATTGTGGGGCTCCAAAAGCCAACAAAAGGATCTTGTCAGGTGGCGCCTCAAACACGTATTGGCTATATGCCCCAACGCTTGCAGCTCAATGAAATGATGCCCCTTAGCGTTGAAACCTTTTTAAAGACCTCGAAAGACAACAACAACCTCTTGGAAGTTGTAGAGAAAACCCATATTCAAAAACTTCTTCCCCTTTCCATGCATACCCTTTCTGGGGGAGAATATCAGCGTGTCTTGTTGGCTCGTGCTCTCTTGCAGCAGCCTAATTTATTGATTTTGGATGAGCCTGCTCAGGGTCTTGATGTGGCAGGGCAAAATCAATTTTATCACCTTATCGATCATCTGCACAAAGAGCTCAAAATCGCTATTTTAATGGTGAGCCATGATTTGCATTTCGTGCACCGTGCCAGTCAAAGTGTTATTTGCTTGAATAAGCATGTTTGTTGTATGGGGCAGCCCGATCACGTCAAATCTTCCAAAGCCTATCAGGATTTATTCCCCCATTATGTGGGGTCGGAAATGTTGCCCTATCATCATGATCACGACCACACCCATGACGTTCTTGGGCATGATGGTATCAACGACGAGTGTTGTGACCATGTTTGAGGATTTCATTATCAAAGCCCTCATTATGGGGCTCGTGTTTTCTTGCCTTGCAGGTCCTTTGGGATCTGTCATGGTATGGCGCCGCCTTGCTTTTTTTGGGGATACCATTTCCCACAGTGCGCTGCTGGGTCTTGCCCTTTCCTTAATCTGGCAGCTACCATCTCAACTGATCTTAAGTTTTTTCTGTGTTGCCTTGGCAATTGCCTTAACCCTTATTCCCTTTCGATCAAAGGTCTCCATTGATTCTATTTTAGCCATCTTTTCCCACGGAAGCCTTGCCCTTGGTCTTGTGGTGCTGGCCCTCATGGATCGCCCCCCCCTATCCCTGACAGGCTTTTTGTTTGGTGATATTTTAGCCCTCACGTGGGAGGATATTATCACAACAGCCTTTGTCGCTCTGGGTGTTGGTATGTTGACCCGCGTTTTTTGGCGGTCTCTTTTAACGACGTTCATCAGTGAAGAGCTTGCAAAAAGCGAAGGGGTGCCCACCCTTGCCATTAAGATTGGTTTTGCCATCGCTCTGGGCTTAACAATTGGATTGCTCTTGCAAACCGTTGGCGCTCTGTTGATGACGGCTATGCTGATTATTCCAGCGTCTTGTGCCCGTTATCTTTCTAAGTCTCCTGCACAAATGATCATCGTGGCTATTGTCGTTGGGGCTTTTTCCTTTGTGAGCGGATTATGGAGTTCTTATGTCCTTGATACGCCAACGGCGCCCATGATTGTGGTAAGCGCCCTTGGCCTTTTTATTCTGTCACGGCTTACTTATTTTATTAAGCGTTGAAAAATCTTGTAAAAATGGCAAAAAAAGCCCATACTAAAAGAATAGGGCTGTTGCTTCGCGTTGGTCAGTAAGACTTTCCCGGGGCCGATACTTTTTCTCTAGGGAGCTGTCCCTGAGGGGGTCCGTGGACCTCTTCATATGGCACCCACCTGCACATGCAGGTCGCTGAGGAATCTACAGGACTAACGGTTGTGACGGCTCTATATAAAACTTTGAAAAAGGCTCTTTTGGCGATAAAAAAGCAAAGACTCGATTTTCGCGGGACGCACGTACTAAAGGTACGCTTACGTTTCCACGACCTCGCTTCACTTCTTTCTGTCAGGGCTGCAAAACCGCTGCGCTTAGCTCTTTTTCAGAGATTCATATGGCCGTTCCAAAATGGTCCCGAATTTTAATAACAGCGTTTGACACCCATGGATGACATCTTAACAAAACTCCAAGAATCTTTGTGCCACCAAGCAGAAGACATTGCACGCTTAAGTGATGAAGTCTTTGCCCAGCAAAAAGAAATTAAACGCCTTAGGGTAGAGCTCTCTGTTCTTAAAAATGATGTATTAGCCTCAAAAACGTCAGCTGATACAGAAGAAAGATCAGGAGAGACCGATCAACGTCCCCCTCATTATTAGAGTCAACCTGTTGCTAACTCCAAGGACGTTTGCCACTGATGTCTTTGACACTTTGTGTTGTGATGCCTCCCTCATTAATCCATAGGAAATAGGCTCCATTTTTTTTGAAGTCTTCATTGAGAAGAAGAGGGGGCTTTTTGCTCTCTTTATTTTCTATGTCTATATTGTCTATGGAAGTCTCATCAACAGTCAACGTATAGATTTTCTTGCGCCACCTCACCACGTGGCTTTGGGTGAAGTGAAGTTGCCTGTTGCCTTTGGTGATAGTGTAGCATCCTTCGGGTTCCGTTGCTTTATAGTGATCGCAGTTGTTTTTGTCCGTGAGCTTAAGGGCTTGGGGGGCGGCTACTAATTGTAGCCACGCTTTGCGGGCGAACCGCCCCGATTGCAGGGTATTCACCCACGCTTTTTTTTCTTGATCACTATAATAGCCGATGAGGTTTTTCTCGGGGGCAATATATACATCTGGCGCGCGCTCAAGCATAAACAATATGCCCCCCATAGTCAGAGGAATAAGACCTAGGCGACGCCACTTTGTGGTCCAAAGAGCCAGCCAGAGAAGCCCCATAATTGTCATCATTTGTACAAGTGTGCTGACCTGAGGCACAAGGATTACGGCACCTGGAAGTTGTTGGCTTTGGAAGGCAAGAGAGATAAGAGCTTGGAGGACTTTCTCAAGAAAGGGGCCCATAAAGAAGATGGTTAAGGGGGCGGTTAACAGCGCAAATACAATTGACGGCATGATAATAAAAGAGACGTAAGGAATAGCAAGAAGGTTGGTAAAAATCGCCACAAGGGAAAAACGGTTAAAGGTAAAAATGGTAAAGGGTGCCGTTGCAAGGGTGGCAATAAGACTAGAGAAAATGAGAGTTAAAAGATATAGACTCGTTTTTTTGAGGCTCGCAAAGCGGCTTTCTCCGGCTTGTGCGTTCCAACGACTTAACACAGGATGCATTTTTTCATAGGCGGCAACAAGCCCAATGACCGCGGCAAAAGAGAGCTGAAAGCTGGGTCCTGTGAGAACATGGGGGGCGATAATAAGAACGATGAGGGCTGCTAAAGCAACATTACGCAGGGTGAGGGCAATGCGATCCACCATAACAGCGATCAAAATCAGAGACGTCATGATAAAGGCGCGCTCGGCGGGGATAGTCGCCCCACTGAGGATCAGGTAGCAAAAGGTAAAGAGCAGCGCAATACCAGCAGCTAATTTTTTGGTATTTTGCCGAAGGGAAATTGCCGGGATAAGGCTGAGAGCCCCTCGAATGAAAAAGAAAATAAGCCCCGCTACAATGCTGAGGTGAAGACCAGAAATCGCGAGAATATGAGCCAGTCCTGCATCGGCAAAGGCTTGTCTTGTTTCATCTTTAATGCCTGATCGATCTCCCGTTATAAGGGCGGCTACAACGGCGCCACTTTGGTTGGGAATATGCTTTTGAAGATAAGTGGTGAGCTCCGTTCGCCACTGAGTAATCTTGTGCTTGACTGTATTAAGAGCACTTTGACTCTGTCCGAGAGCCTGTCCGGGACTCTGACCGGCTTTCTCAAGACGGGTGAGGGGGGTAATACCATAGCCGACGGCACCAATACCTTCAAAATAAGCTCGACGTCTGAAGTCATAGGCCCCAGGGGCAACGGGTTTACCGGGAGGCGAAAGGGAGGCTTTGACCTGAATGCGATCTCCGGGAATTAAATCATCGGAGGGTTGCAAGCGCCCTCGAAGGGAGATACGCACTTTTTTAGGAAGGGGTAAGTCAGAACGTAATTTTCTCAAAAACTGAACATCATCCACAACAACTCTCGTCCGGTTAGGAAGGCGTTCAATGGATGTGAGCGTCCCTGTTAGGGGCTGAAAGCCAATTTCTCCCACAAGCATAGGGGTACTTAGCAGGTCCGTGCGCCCTTTGATACTCACAAACCCAAGGGCCATAAACAGAAATCCTAGAGCAAATTTGCGACGCCAGTGATACTGCTTAAAGTGGGTATAAAGAGAGAGCAACAGTCCGATGCCAAGGGGAATAAGGGACTGATTCAGGGAGGGTTCGGTTTTGAGGCTGAAATAATAAGCAATGCCAAGGCCATAACAAACAGGAACCCAATAGAAAAGGCACTTTTCTTCCTGCTCAAGTTTGTCCTGAACTTTTCTGCCAAAAGATCTCAAAAGGGTTCTAAATTTATGATACATATATAATGATTTACCCTGAAACATTTTAACATATTGGCTTATATCATGACCATTGTCACTCGTTTTGCACCCTCCCCCACAGGTTTTCTTCATATCGGGGGCGCAAGGACGGCTCTTTTTAATTGGCTTCTTGCCCGCCACCAGGGTGGAAAATTTTTGTTACGTATTGAAGATACAGACCGAAAGCGCTTCACTCAAGAAGCGGTGGATGCCATTTTGGATAGCCTGAAATGGCTTGGCCTTGATTGGGACGGAGAAGTTGTTTATCAATTTTCACGGGCAACTCATCACAAAGAAATGGCGGAAAAGCTCTTGGCTGAAGGGAAAGCCTATCATTGCTATTGTTCTCCTGAGGACCTACAAGAGATGCGTGAAATAGCGCGGGCAGAAAAGCGCCCCCCAGGGTATGATGGTCGCTGGCGTGATCGTGATCCAAGTGAAGCGCCTGTCGGCGTTAAACCAGTGATTCGACTTAAAACACCTCTGCACGGCGCCACAACGATTAACGATGATGTCCAAGGAGAGGTTACCGTTCAAAATGATCAGTTGGACGATCTGATTTTATTGAGAGCCGATGGGACGCCGACTTATATGCTGTCCGTTGTTGTGGATGACCATGATATGGGCGTAACCCACATTATGCGAGGCGATGATCACTTGACCAATAGCTTTCGTCAAAAACACCTCTATGAAGCTTTTGGGTGGGATATGCCAGAGCTATGCCATGTTCCCTTGATTCATGGAGCCGATGGGGCAAAACTTTCTAAGCGTCATGGTGCTCTTGGGGTTGAAGCTTATAAGGAGATGGGTATTTTAGCGGATGCTCTGTGTAATTACTTATTGCGTTTGGGATGGAGTCATGGAGATGACGAAATTATCTCACGCCAACAGGCCATAGAGTGGTTTACCACAAACACTATCGGCAAATCTCCGGCACGCTTTGATATGGACAAAGTGCTTAATCTGAATGGCCATTATATTCGCAACCATGATAATGAGGGATTGCTTGTTTTAATACAGCCGTCCGTTGAAAAGTTGTTAGGGCGAGCTCTGCACGATTTTGAAAAAGAGCGTCTTACTAAAGGGATGGATGGTTTGAAAGAACGCTCTAAGAACCTCAATGATTTGGCTCAAAGTGCCTTGATTTATGCCGATATCATCCCTTATCACTTTGATGAGAAGGCAAAGAGCTTTGTTGAGGGTGAGGGAGAAAAAGAGATTTTAAAAGCCATTCATAAAACCTTAGCTAACCTCACATCTTGGGAAGATGAGCTCGTTGAAGCCGATCTTCGTCAATTAGCAGATTCTTTAGAGTTAAAGTTTGGCAAAATAGCACAACCCTTGAGGGCAGCATTGACAGGGCGGACTATTTCTCCGGGTATTTTTGAAATAATGTCAACATTGGGGCAGAAAGAAACTTTGGATCGGTTGGATTTCGTGATAAATTTATAGGATAAGGTTAAAAAACAGGGAAATAAAATGGGAAATGCTGCAGAGCAAAGGATTAACATTGCAATGAATGATCCAAAAACAGGGAAACGCACAATAGAATTAGACGTTATGGAGGCTTCTATGGGGCCCTCTGTGCTTGATGTACGGCGCTTGTATGCTGATCACGGACTTTTTACCTATGATCCTGGGTTTACGTCTACGGCCAGTTGCGAATCAAAGATTACTTACATTAATGGTGAAGAGGGTATCTTGCTCCATCGAGGATACGATATCCGTGAGCTCGCGACAAAAAGTAGTTTCCTTGATGTCTGCTATTTATTAATGGAAGGGGAGTTGCCAACACCAGCACAACAAGCTGATTTTAGAGATGAAATTGTGCATCACACCATGCTCCATGAGCAAATGTCTCATTTTTACCGTGGATTTAGACGAGATGCTCACCCCATGGCCATTATGGTTGCGGTCGTTGGTGCCCTTTCTGCTTTTTACCATGATAGCTTGGACATTAATGATCCTGAACAACGGCAAGTTGCGTCCTATCGTTTGATTGCAAAGATGCCAACCATAGCCGCTATGGCCTATAAATATTCCATTGGACAACCTTTTGTTTATCCTAAAAATGAACTTGGTTTTACAGATAATTTCCTCCATATGATGTTTTCAGTGCCCTCTGAAGATTATGTGGCTAATCCGATTATGTCCCGTGCCTTAGAGCGCATTTTCATCCTCCATGCAGATCACGAACAAAATGCATCAACCTCAACGGTGCGTTTAGCAAGCTCAAGTCAAGCCAATCCCTTTGCTTGTATTGCGGCGGGAATTGCTTCGTTATGGGGCCCAGCCCATGGTGGCGCTAATGAAGCTGTGCTGAGTATGCTCAAAGAAATTGGGACAAAAGAGCGCATTCCTGAATACCTTGCTAAGGCTCGTGATAAAAATGATCCGTTCCGCTTGATGGGCTTTGGGCACCGTGTTTATAAGAATTTTGATCCAAGAGCAGCCGTTCTTAAGGAAAGTGCCCACGAAGTTTTGGATGCCCTTGGCAAAACAACGCCCCTACTTGAACTGGCAAAAGAGCTAGAGCGCATTGCCCTTGAAGATCCCTATTTCCGTGAGAGAAAACTGTTTCCTAATGTTGACTTTTATTCAGGAATTATCTTGCAAGCTATGGAGATTCCTGTTTCTATGTTCACAGTTCTTTTTGCTGTTGCGCGCACCGCTGGTTGGGTGGCACAATGGAAAGAAATGAGCTGCGACCCTGCCAATAAGATTGGTCGTCCTCGTCAATTGTATACGGGCGAAAAGCCTAGAAAGTTTGTAGAAGTCAATGATCGAAAATAATAGCGTGCAAATTATGATAGGGGATCAAGAGGAGAGGGATATGTCCCGAAAAAACTCTGGAGATACGACATCTCGCCGTTATGGCCGCCCTAGTGCGGACTATTATGAGGTGGTTGAGCATGGGTTGAACCCCCCTGCCAATGATAACGGTGGGCCTCTTTCTTCCCTTTCTTCAAAAACAAAGAACCTCCTTAAGGTTTTGATCCTCCTTGCGGCGGGTCTTGCCTTTCTGGCGTGGTATTAAAATCTTTTATATCATCGGGGTATTCCTTATGAGTGTTTTACCGACACATATTGCTGAGGCAAGTTCAATGAAAAAAGAATCCCCTGAAATGGAAAGGCGCTCTTATCTTTTGGGAATAGGTGAAGAAGGGGCCAAAGCCCTTGAATTACAGCAGTCTCTAATGTCTAAAGAATCTTGTGCTTTGCTTGAAAAAGCTGGCTTAAAAGAGGGGCAAGTTATTTGGGATATCGGTTGTGGTAACGGCACGATGCTACCATATTTAGCTAGAAAAGTTGGCCCGACAGGTCACGTCTATGCTGTCGATGCCAGTGCTGAGCAATTGCAATTAGCAAGGGCTCATGTTGATTCTGCGGGCTTATCTAATGTTACTTTTTTGCAACGTAGCATAGTAGAGATGGGAGATTTGCCGGAGGGCTCATCTGCGGATATTGTTTATACCCGCCTTCTTTTTATGCATTTAAGTGAGCCACAAAAAGCCCTTAATGCTATCTTAGCTATCTTAAAGCCTGGTGGGAGGCTGACATGCGAGGAATCAGTGTTTGGAGCAGTTTCTGCATCTCAGCCAATTCAAGGTATTAGCGAATATAAAGACTCCATGGTTAAGTTGGGTCGTTTGCGTCAGCAGGATTATAATATTGGGGAAAAGATGGAGGCGCTGTGTAGTGAGTCTGGTTTTATCAATGTTCAAACAACATCAAAAGAATCTAAACTATCAGCGCAAGCAACATATGAACTATGGAGACTGCGTGTTGGAGAGACAGCTCACAAGATCCTTGAAGCGGGATTAGCGACTCAAGAGCAAGTTGATCAGTGGAAGGTAATGCATAAAAAAATTCCACTGGAAGATGAGAGTTTTTATAGCATTTCTGGTATGTTGTATTATATTGTTGCCCAAAAAGTAGAATAAACTATCTTTCTAAAATATGTTCTTTCTGTTAATTCGCTCTGTCAAGTGGTAGGGGGTATCTATTTGATAAGTCTGCATTTTTTTGATTTCTTTAACTTAGTCAGCCTTGAATGTCCTATAAACAGTTTGACCAAGCCCCCAAATATATCCTCTAAGAGTGGATGTATCTGCTTGTTGAGCCATTTCTTTTAACCCGGTGCAGGTATCATAAATTCCCCGAGTTGCAAGAATTGAGTAAGTCGCAAAAAGTGCAA
>CAXBEY010000029.1:0-17334 GCA_963974885.1 uncultured Alphaproteobacteria bacterium | reverse complement strand
CATCAATGGTAAAGCGGATGAGTTTTCCAGCATCGGTGACCAACACAAGATCATCTCCTTCGGCTGTGATAAAGGATCCGGCAACATCCCCATTTTTCGATGTGAGAGTCATGTTGGAAATACCAAGACCTCCTCGACCACTCACGCGATATTCGTAAGCAGAGGAGCGTTTTCCAAAGCCCTTTGTGGTGGCCGTTGTGATAAATTGCTCTTGGGCTTCGAGCTGGTCAAAACGGTCTGGAGAGAGAAGGGCGCTGCCACCTGCCTCGCCAGATTCATCGGTGCCGGCTTCCTCGTCCCCACCGCGTTTTTGGCGGGAAAGACGCAAGTAAGCATCCCGTTCTTCCATGGTAAAGGTCACATGATCAAGGATAGAAAGAGAGATAATTTCATCGCCAGCTCCAAGCTTAATACCGCGCACACCCGTTGAATTACGGCTTGCAAAAACTCGCAAACTGTCAATGCTAAAGCGGATACATTTGCCTTTTAAGGTGGTGAGTAAGATATCTTGATTAGGGTCACACATCTTAACGGCGACAAGCTTTTCATCGCCCTCAAGTTTCATGGCGATTTTACCATTGGCCCGTACGTTCAAGAAATCCTCAAGGGCATTTCGGCGCACACTACCAGAGGTTGTTGCAAAGATAATGCTCTTGTTTTCCAGATCTTCCGGCTCACCAACGATGGGCATGATGGTAGAGATTTTCTCATCCTGATCGATGGGAAGGAGGTTCACCATGGCTTTACCAAGGGAGGTTGGAGATCCCAAGGGGAGCTTATAAACCTTCATGACATGGGCAATGCCCTTGTTGGTAAAAAACAAAATAGGGGTGTGTGTATTGGCCACAAAGATCTCGCTGACCACATCTTCATCACGGGTGGACATACCTGATCGGCCCTTGCCACCGCGCTTTTGCGCACGGTAAGTAGCCAGAGGCACCCGCTTGATATAGCCATTTTGGCTCACGGTTACAACCATGTCTTCTTTTTGGATCAGGTCTTCCATGTCAATGGTGAGCTCAATGTCCGCAATTTCAGAGCGCCTTGGTGTGGCGAAGTTCTCTCTGATCTCTTGGAACTCGTCGGTCATGATTCTAAAGATGCGCTCACGGGACGCAAGGATCTCGAGGTAATCTTTGATTTGAGCAACAATTTCTTCAAGCTCATTGGCGATCTTTTCGCGCTCAAGGCCCGTAAGGCGATGGAGTTTGAGCTCGAGAATGGCACGGGCTTGGGCTTCCGATAAACGGTAGGTGCCCTTGTCGATTTTACGACCGGGCTCGTTTACAAGCTCGATCAAAGGCGCAACGGAATCACAAGGCCACTGATGGCCAAGCAATGCTTCCCGAGCTTCTTGAGGGTCTTTAGCCCCCTTAATCATGGCAATGATGTCATCAATATTGGCAACGGCAACGGCCAAACCAATCAAGATATGAGCGCGTCGTTGAGCTTTGGCAAGCTCATATTTAACACGACGAACAATAACTTCTTCGCGGAATTCAATAAAGGCCTTGATAATATCCCGTAGGTTCATCAATTTTGGCTGCCCTTGGTCAAGGGCCAGCATGTTCACTCCAAAGGAGGTTTGAAGAGGCGTGTGACGGAAAAGTTGATTCAAAACCACTTCGCCAACGGCATCGCGCTTAAGCTCAACCACAACGCGAACGCCGTCCCTATCGGATTCATCACGAAGGTCAGAAATGCCGTCAATGACTTTATTTTTAACAACTTCGGCCATGCGCTCAACCATGCGCGCCTTATTCACTTGGAAAGGGATTTCCGTGATGATAATGGCGTGGCGATCCTTACGGACTTCCTCGAAATGAGTCCGGCCTCGCATCATCACAGACCCGCGGCCCGTGTGAAGAGCAGAGGTTAAACCAGCGCGTCCAAGGATCAAAGCACCCGTTGGAAAGTCAGGTCCTTTTACGTGCTCCATGAGTCCTTCAATGGTGATGTCCGGATTCTCGACATAGGCACAGCACCCATCTAAAAGCTCACCCAAGTTATGGGGCGGAATGTTTGTGGCCATACCAACGGCAATACCGCTGGCACCGTTGGTAAGAAGGTTAGGAAAACGCGCTGGCAGAACAATAGGCTCGTGCTCGCTTTCATCGTAGTTGGGGCGAAAATCAACGGTATCTTTATCAATATCATCCAGCAAAGAGCGGGAGACTTTTGCCAAGCGTGCTTCCGTATAACGAGAGGCCGCTGCGGGGTCGCCATCCATGGAACCAAAGTTACCTTGACCATCAATCAACGGCACCCGCAGGGAAAAATCTTGGGCCATGCGGACCATAGCATCGTAAATGGCCATGTCACCGTGGGGGTGATATTTCGCCATGACGTCACCGGTGACGCGGGCGGATTTACGGTAGGGTTTATTGAAGTCAAAGCCGGACTCATTCATGGAGTGTAGGATACGACGGTGCACGGGCTTTAACCCGTCCCGCACATCGGGCAAGGCCCGTGACACGATGACGCTCATGGCATAATCGAGATAGGAGGTTTTCATCTCTTCTTCGATGGAAACGCTGATAATATCTTTTGTTAGTGTGTTTTCTGCGCTCACGAAAGGCCTCTATGACTTTGGTTTATCTTTAGGGGTAAAAGGAAAGACACGTCTTTAAAAAGGAATCTCATCCTCGAGTTCCTGTGACAATTCTGGAGCGGCTTGGGAAGCTGCTTGTTGTTGTGACGGAGCCCCAAAGCTTTTAGAGCCACCGCCAAAGGAGCTTTCTCCCCTAGAATCGCCCTCACCGCCTTTGCCATCAAGCATGGTAAGTTCACCGCGGTAGCGTTGCAAAACAACTTCTGTTGTATATTTTTCTTGACCTTGTTGGTCTGTCCATTTGCGCGTTTGTAGTTGCCCCTCAAGATAAACCTTGGACCCCTTGCGAAGGTATTTTTCACAGATATCAGCAAGGCGCTCATTGAAGACAACAACGCGGTGCCATTCCGTTTTTTCTTTACGTTCGCCGGACATTTTATCTTTCCAAGACTCGGAAGTTGCAACGGAAAGTTGGACGATTTTCATGCCATCGGCAGAGTTGCGAACCTCTGGGTCGCGACCCAAATTACCTACAAGAATTACTTTGTTAACGGAACCAGCCATGGAAGACACCTTTTATCTAATTTTATACTCCCTAATTTATAGAACATTCATCCCTTTATGGCTAGGGGATTTTTCTCATGCCACAAGAAAATTCCTAACTTTGACGTCAAAAAAAATGTTATAAAAAAAAGAGAAAATTAAACCGTTAACTTTTTGTTAACCTTTAGCCGATAGAAAGAAAATAGAACAGGTAGGTCCCCATAAATGACTGAAAATTTGGCAGGAAACAGGAAGTCTATTGCTATAGATGAGAATGACGTCGCACTCATCTTTAAAGAGGACGGTCATGTGGACCTATCTTTTCCTGAAATGACAGGAGATCATGTGCCAGAGCACGTGATGGCAGCTTTGGTGCTTTCCTACGCCGTAGTGGATGAGGAGTTTTTTGCCTTAATTCAAGATCGCTTCGCCCAAGAGGCCAGTGTGGTCCTTGAAGAGGAAGTCTTAAAGCCCGCTGCACAGGAAAAAGCCGATGAAAAACCGGTGCCCCCGCCTAAAACAACGACACCTCCCCACTTAAAGGTCGTGTCTTAAAAGGGTTAGATAAAAAGTTTCCATAAGGACTCAAAACAGGTTACAGAGTTCAAGTGCTTATGGGGTCTCTTACAGGAGAGAGATAGAAAGAAGGGTTGGCAACAGCCCTTTTTTTGTGGGGGATTGGTGTATAGGAACTTACCTTTGCACTGAGCGTGTTGGATTCCTTATCCAAAAAAAGGCCTGGAGAGAGTCGTTCAAGAGAACACTCATCATCCAGGCAAGTTAGGGTAAAACACAGGCGAGGTTACAAGTCGCCGATGTTTTGTTTTGCACCCCGTAAAACAGGAATAAAACGGGGCGCAAAGAGAACGTAAATCTAAGTGTGAAACACTCTCTCTACAATTCATTTGAACTATACAATGAACGTTAAGAAAAGATTAGTGTTTCTTTTGCAGGGCGCTTTGCAAAAGCGACATAGATTAAATGATATCCCGTTTAAAAAGCTCCCTATAGGCTTGAAAGTTGGGGGGTAGTGGATGTTCGCGCCGTCAAGCTGGATTTCAAAGAAGCAATGCTTAAAAAGAGGAGGGCGCTGATGGTCGCGATGAAATAAGCGGGCATCACAAGGCTTTGCGTTGTTTCAATAAGGTAGGTAAGAATTAACGGCGCTGTCCCACCACACAAAGCCATGCCTAAACAAAAACTAAAAGAGATGGCTCTATAGCGAATGCTGACAGGAAATAGGTTTTGCACAAAGGCATGTTGTGGCCCTGCAATGGACCCTGTCGCAAGACCAAGAAGGACCTGAGCCATAATGATTGAGGAGATGTCAGCGCGCTGAATCATAAAAAACGTCATCAAAGCAAGGGTACAAACTCCCACTGTCGCCGACATAAAATAGCGGGTTTTGCCAATTTTATCCATCAAGAGGCCAAATAAGGGCGATGAGATCATAAAGACGGTGAGGCCAATAAGGCTAAAGAGCATGGCATTTTCTAGGGGAATACCAATGTATCTTTTAAGGTAGCTGTTTAAAAAGCCGAAGAGAGTATAAGAAAGCGCGCCATTCAAGCATCCAATCATAAGAGAAATCAGGAGTTGTTTGTGATGGCTTTTAAAGACACTTACTAGGGAAAACGCCTTTGTTGTGTTGGGGCTTTTTTGATTCTCAAGGAACTCAGGGCTCTCTGAAATACGGCGGCGGATATAAAAGCCGATCAAGCTAATAGCACCCCCAAAGATAAAGGTAAAACGCCAGAAAAACTCAGGGTTTGAGGAATTGGTAACAAGAGCCCCCAAAGCGGTTGCAAGAAGGGCACCGATAACACATGACCCTGTAATAAGCCCCCCAAAAAAACCGGGTTTATTTTTACCGATGTGCTCTAAGGCAAAAATGGCGGCCCCATTATATTCGCCCCCTGTGCAGGCTCCTTGGATCAAACGGCAGAGGATAAGAAGAACGGGGGCGGCGATACCAATTTGTTGGTAGGGGGGTAAGAAGCCGATGAATAATGTTGGAAACCCCATGCCGATAATGGAAATGCTTAAGGCTTTTTTGCGTCCAAACTTGTCCCCTAAATAGCCAAATATAAGGGCGCCAAAGGGCCTCATAAAGAACCCTGCGGCAAAGGCTCCCCAGCTGGCAAGAATCGCGGAAAGGGGATCAACGGAGGGAAAATAAAGCTGGGCAATGACCACGGCAAAAACCCCATAAAGGGTAAAGTCGTAGAATTCTAGGGCATTGCCCATGATGCTTGTTAGGATGACTTGTTTCTTTTTCATTGTTTTAAACCTTTGTACGCTTTCGTTTTTAAAATATTAGATAAAAGTGAATGTTGAAAAGTCTTTAATGCGTTCAACATAAACAGTGCCGTGAAGATGGTCAAATTCATGCTGGATCACTCGGGCATTAAACCCGTCGCATTTTTGTGACTGTGGTTTGCCATCCAGATCAAACCAATCACACTGAAGGGAGCGGTGACGACTTACTTTTCCCCGGTAACCTGGGAAAGAGAGACAACTTTCCCAACCGTCTATTTTTTCTTCAGAAAGATGGCTTAAAGTAGGGTTCACAAGAACGGTTAAGGGAAAGGCTTTGTGGTCAGGGTCCGATGAAAAGTCATAGCGTTTTGCTGGGGCCGTTTGTGGAATGTTGATCACAAGCATTTGTAACGGGATGCCAACTTGAGGCGCCGCTAAAGCAAGGCCATCGGTGTTTTTCAAGGTGGCAATCATATGACGGGCGTGTGCCAGAGTTTCCGGTGTCAGGGGAAAGGTCACAGCCTTGGCTTGTTGGTATAAAAGAGGGCTACCTGCTTTTAGGATAGGGAGAATTTGGGACATGATACGTTTACTTACTCTTTGTTCTGTAGGGTTTTAAGGTTGTTTTTAAATAGGTCTCGAGGGCTAGGATTTTTTTATTTTTTTTCATATGCTCTTGAAATATATAATAAATATCCACTTCATTTTCGATTTCAGGCAGAATTTGTATGAGGCCCGATTGCTGAAGTCCCGGGTACTCCTTTGAAACTGAAATAATGCCCAAGCCTTTGGAGGCGACGGTAACAAGGCTGGCTCCCATATTCATTTCTAAGGTAGGCTCGGTGAGGGAGTTGTCTTTAGACTGGCTTTGCAGAATCTTATTAATATCTTTTCCAAACTGGTGGATGGTGTTTTTATCGTGGGAAATCATTTTATGATTTTTAAGGTCCTCGAGGCCTTTTGGAATGCCACTTTTTTCAAGGTAATCGGGGCTGGCATAGAGCCCTAAATGAAAAGTCATGAGATAATTTTGAATGAGTTTATCTGTCGCGGGAAGGGCCGTTGAGATGGCCACATCAAGGGGGTGCTTTGTGAAATCTATGGCCTCATCTCGCCCTTTAATGCTCAGTTTAATCTCGGGGTTTTGCAGCATAAAATCGGGAATATAGTGGGGAAGCCACATGGTTGCAAGGGTTACGCTTGTTTCAAGGCGCAAGAGGCCTACGGTGTTATCACCTTGAGTTTTGAGGAGGCGAGGGATGCTTGCGGCTTCTTGGGCCATTCGCTCGGTAACTTCATAGAGATTTCGCCCGTCCTTGGTGAGGGAAAGACCTGACTTATTTCTGTTAAAAAGGAGGGTATTCGTTCTTTTTTCAAAATTACTGATGTGCCGGCTTAGGGCCGACGGGCTCATGTTGAGCCTCTCAGCCGCTTTGGAGATATTTAAATCCTGACAAACTTGGTAAAAGAGTCGTAATTTTTCCCAGTTCATGACACTTTCCCATTTATGTTTTAGTTAGGAGGATTCTATACAATTATTGTGCATAAGTCAAAAAAATACTTTCAGTAGACTGATTTAGCGATTTAATTCTCTGTTGAATTGTGCACCTAAAAGAATAAGAAAAGCGCTGAGGTGGATAAAAAAGAGAGCAATGATGATGCCTCCAAGGCTGCCATATAAAACCTGATAGTTCCCAAAGTTTTTCAGATAGGTTGAAAAGAGAGCCGCAAAAAGAGACCATAAAACAGCCGCTAAAAAGGCGCCGGGCCAAGACCTATAGGGTTTTTTAGAGTGATTAGGGAGCCAGTGATAAAGGCCCTTAAAAATCCCGCTTAAAATAAGAATGTTAAGTAAAAGGCTTAAAGGCCAATAAAGATTAAAGGTGGGGATATTATTTGCAATTTCAGAAGGAAGTAAATGAAGGAGGGGTGGGATAATAAAAGTTAAAGTGCTTATGGCCATAAGAGCCACAACCCCTAAAATAACGAAGCCAATGCTTTGAGCCCTTAAAATAAGGATGTTTCGTGATTCCGTATACTCATAGGCTTTGTTTAAAGAGAGTCGTATGGCTTCGATGCCCGATGAAGAAACCCATAAAATCCCGATGAGGGAAAAGGTAATGATTTTCTTAAGGGGGCTGGCAATAACACCTTTGACAATGGGGGAAATGACCTGAACAATTTCCTGGGGGAGGTGCGTATAAAATTGTTCAATGAGCCCGATGGCTTCACGGCTTTGCCCCATAAGACCCGCTACGGAAACAAGGAAAATCAGAAAAGGAAAAAAGGCTAACAGAACCATATAGGCAACATAGCCTGCGTTTTCCAAAAGGTCATTTTTAAAGCTATAGAGCAGTGTGTTTTTAGCTAATTTTAGAATTTTCATTAGGGCTTAATTAAAAGAGTTTCATTCTTAAGTATAGTATTTTTTTAACAAGGGGGAAAGAAAAAGGGGAAGGTATTTCCTCCCCCTCTTTTTTAGAAAGTAATTTTTAAAGAGACGTTCACAGGATAGGTAAAGCTCTTGTGATTGTCTTTAAAGTCAAGGACTAACCCTGGAAGGTTTGTCCTTGTGGCACTTTTTGGTTTCTGCTTGTAATGGATACCAGCGGTTAGGGAGACAGAGACATGTTCAGACATGCGGTAGTCAACACCAGCCTCAAGGTTTGCCATTTTGTAGGTTTTACGGCTTTGAAGTGTATAGTGTCCGAGTGGTGTGTTAGGCCCTGCTATAGATAGCTCTTGGAATGTGGATAATTCGGCTTTGGTTTTGTCCTGTGATTCAAATCCAAAGGCCGCCATGATATGGGGAATAAAACGGCTTTGAATATCAAAGTATTTTCGGGCTCCAAGGGAAAGTGCATAATTGAGGCGGTTTTTGAAGTCGAGATTTCGATTGTTAGCGGAAACAAGAGGGTCTGTTGCATAACCAACTTTCATACCTTCCTCATAGGAAAAAGAGGGCCTGGCAAAGAGCTCGAAATTATTCACGATCGTATAGCCAAATTCGATGCCATAACTGAGCGCTTGCCTTGAGCCATCGTTTAGGCCAAATCCAAGAGGACGCCCTGGTGCCCTATAAGTATCATAGCTGGTATTATTGAGTGTGCTTGAATTTCTTGAGTAGGTATCCGTTAGGGTGGCGATGTTAAAATTAAGGGGTTTTAAGGAGAAAGTGCCCCGCTGATAGCCGCTTTCTTTAATATCGTTATCCCTTGATTTGGCGGTCTCATCCAACATAAACCCAGCATCGCGAATGGTTAAGCTAACCCCACTGTAAAAAACGTTGTAGTCGTTATATTTCCGTTTTTCGTGGCCACGATGATTAAAACCAAAGCTATCTCGGTTAAGTCTATAGCCAATAAGGAGGCCAATTTTATTATCGTCCCAGAACGTTTTCGTTATCTTAAGGTCCGCACTTAAATTACCAAAACTTGAGAGTCTATAGTCCGATGAGCTTCTTTGTTTTGTGGGGAGCATAACGGTTTTATAGGGGGCTCCAGCTTTTGCATGGAATGCTTTTGCATAAAAATCAGCAGCATTTTGTGTGTAAAAACGCAATTTTGGGATAATTTCCCAATTATTTGCTAAGGGTTGATGATAGGAGGTGGCAATGGTATGGGAGTGTAATCCCCAGTCATTGGTGGCATAGCGATAATCGACATGCAGGGATGAATCAGGTTTAGCAAAATACTGTACAAATCGTCCGGCAACGGCCAAGGAATGGCGATGTTCTGGCCGTCGATCATAATCAAAGGTTGCATCAAAAAAACCAATATATAACGAGCCTGGACGTAGGGCTGACGCATCTCCAAAAATAAGGACGCGTTTATAGGGGTCGGCTAGGAATCCTTGGTCATAGGCGTATTCAATATTGAGAACACCATAGGAGCTTTTTGTAAAATCCTGCCGGATACTAAAGTTAAATTTTTGTGTTTTTTTACGGCGCGTTTGACTTAAGGGGAGCCCAAAGTCTTGAGGACGTACCTTAAGGTGATTAATATTGACCTCATCCGTTGGGTTTGTTCGATCGAACGCAATGCTATAGGCAAAATCAAGGACTGTATTATTTTTATTAAATCCCACCTGATAGGACGGGGCGAAAAAGAAAGAGCGATAGTCATTTTCCGTTGAATAACCAACACCAAGGCCAACATGACTATCGGCAAAAAAGTACCTTGTTTTGGCAGAGAGTTGATGTCTGGCCTCTGCAATGGAAGCGCCAGTGCGCTTTTCAACAAGTTTTGAATTATCTCCGCCAAAATTTGTAATGTTCTCTGGCAAAAGCATAACACTAGTAGCCCCTGACATGACATCGCGCTCGGCGTTAAGTGATAGATCTAATTTATCATTAAGGGGAATTTGGATGCCCAGTTGATAAACATTAATATCATAACGGCCAGCGCCTTCATTCCAGTGCATGGTGCTGGTATCTATTGTGGCCTTATCTACAGGGGTGCTTGTTGCGCTTGCACCCTGAATACCTGGAAGGGTTGCCGCTATAAGAGAGAGCGATTTATAAAGAAGTTTTCCGCTGTTTTTCATGTTTTTTCTTTTTTTATTGTTAATTTATTTATAATTTAATGTTAATCTTAATTATATTAAAAGTAAAACACTTTGGAGAGAAAAATGAAAAAAATATTAAAAATCATGTGCTTAGTTCTGTTTAGCACGGCGTCTCAAGGGGCCAGGGAAACATTTCCAGCCTTTACCTTAACGGACATACGTTCAGGTGCGGATGTTTCTCTTTCGGATTTTGAAGGGAAAGTGGTCCTTGTGGATTTTTGGGCTCAGTGGTGTGCCCCTTGCAAAGTTTCCTTTGGGGCTTATGAGCGCCTTTATCAAAAATATAAAGGGGATGGTTTTGTCATTTTAGCCGTTAGTACGGATTCTGAAGTAGAAAAAGCAAAAGAGTTTCTGGAAGATCGTACGGTTTCTTTTACGGTGTTAAAGGATGGTAAGGAATTGGCGGCAAAACTCAATATTGGAGAGATGCCAACATCTTACTTGTTAGATAAGACTGGGGCGATTGTTATGACCCACTCTGGCTTTGTTGAAAGTGATGAAGCTCTGCTTGACGTGAAAATTAAAAAGCTTTTAGGGAAGTAAGGTAAAATGATAAAAAAAGTGCAAAATAAAACCAGCTTTCTCATTGTCTTTTCAGCAGCCGCTGCTTTGACAGCTACATTAACCGGCTGTGTACAGGTAGAGCCTTGGGATAGGGAATTTCTAGCAAAAGACCATATGGCTCCCGACCCTTATCCTGCGGATGTGACATTCCAAGAGCATGCTAATTTTTCCCGAGAAGGAACAATGGGTGGCTTTTCTCCTGATGCGGGAGGGTGTGGCTGTAACTAGGTCATAATAGATATGAGGTATTTTTTCAGACTTCTCTTTCTTCTATCACTCGTATATGGGCAAGAAGGGAAGGCTGAATCAAAGGTAAGACGAGCAGACGTTACCCTTCTTTCTAGTGTGCAAGGCGTTGGAAAAGAGAAGTCGATCATTCTGGGTCTTCACTTTAAGATGAAAAACGGATGGCATACCTATTGGCGGAGCCCAGGGCCAACAGGATATCCTACAAAGCTTGATTGGTCCGGGTCTCAAAATATCGACACGACGGAGCTCTATTGGCCCGTTCCTGAAAGGTTTAAGGTTCAGGGTATCGCGGCCGTTGGGTATGTCAGTGACGTTGTTCTCCCCATCATGGTTAAGCTCAAAGAGCGGGGAAAAGCCTTAAAAATTTCCTTGAAAGCGGACTACCTTGTGTGTAGTGAGTCAAGGTGCGTACCCGAAGATATTTCCCTTGAAATGATCATCCCTGATGCTCCTTCCCTTGCAACGGCGTCCTCAGAAATCATTGGTCAATTCTTAAGGAGAGTGCCTAAAATTTCCTCTAAGGGGACACTCAAAATTGATCCGCTTTTTACGTTGGATGCGTCCTCCCCCCAAGGGGATGTTCTGTCCTTTAAAGCGACAAAGGAAACCCCCTTTAAAAATGTGAAAGCTTACCTTGAGTCAGATATTACTTTTTATCATGAAAAGCCTACAATCGCCCTATCAAAGGATGGCCTTGAGGCTGTAATTACGTTTTCTGTTTTTAAGAATGAACAGAAAAATAAAAGGCCAAAGAAAGAATTTTTAACCAACGATTTCTTGCTGACCCTTGCCGATGATAGTGATGTGGCGATTTCAAGAATCACACCGTCTTTTTCCCTAGAGTCCCTAAGTATCATTTTGGTTGTTTTGCTGTCGGCCTTTCTGGGCGGCATCATTTTGAATGTTATGCCTTGTGTTTTGCCAGTTCTCTCGTTAAAAATCTTTGCCCTTTTGAAAAGTAAGAAGGAAGATTTACGGACCGTCCGAGAAGAATTTTTGTTAACAACGGCAGGAATTATCGTTTCGTTCTGGGTGTTGGGTGTTGGTGTTATTTTATTGAAAGCCATTGGTGTGCAAGTGGGGTGGGGAATGCAGTTTCAACAACCTGCCTTCTTGATGGTTATGGCGTTGATCCTCCTTTTGTTTACGGCCAATCTTTGGGATTTATTTGACGTTAGAATGCCTCAATTTTTCTCAAGGGCAACACAAAATTCAAAATTCTTTTCTGGTAAGTCTCAGCATTTTTTCATGGGCGCCTTTGTGACCATCCTAGCAACACCGTGCACAGCACCTTTTTTGGCAACAGCCATTAGTTTTTCCCTCTCAAGGGGGGCTTTTGAAATCTTTTATATCTTTACGGCCATGGGGCTTGGCTTAGCTCTGCCCTATATTCTTGTTGTGGCAAGGCCTAGTATAGCCCGGCTGCTTCCCAAACCAGGGCGGTGGATGATTACCTTAAGAAAGATTCTGGGGGTTGGCGTTTTTCTAACTCTTATTTGGATTTTGAGCGTTTTGTTTGCTCAACTGCACCTCTCCTATGTGACGCTCTTTTTATTTTCCGTCGCTCTGTTGGTCTTGCTATTAATTATTTATAAGACCAAGGTTTTCTTGATCAAAACGGTCGCATGGAGTGTGCTTGTTTTATCTTTCTTTTTGGTGGATTTTCTGCCTAAAAAAGAGGTGACGTTGACAGTACAAAGTGAGAAAGGGTTATGGAAAAAGTTTGAGCAAAATATAATTCCGGCCTTTGTCTCTGAAGGTAAGGTTGTCTTTGTGGATGTGACGGCGGACTGGTGTTTGACGTGTAAAGTCAATGAAGCAGCCGTTTTAAATACCGCAAAAACAAAAGCGCTTTTCAAGGAGATGGGGATCGTTTTGATGAAGGCAGATTGGACATCACCCAATCAAGAAATTGCAGATTTTTTAAAAAAGCATAACGAGTACGCTATTCCTTTTTATATCGTTTATGGCCCCAAACATCCCTATGGGTTAAAGCTTCCTCAGATTTTAACTTATAGGATTGTGGAAGAAGCTTTGCTCGAAGCAGGTGCAAAAAAAACTAAGCCCCTTTCTTCAAAAGAGGGTTTGCCTTCTGAAGGGAATTCGTAAGGTATACATCTTTATAGCCAATGGGCTTTGCTTTTGAATCAAGGAGTAAATAGGGAATACCCGCCTCACACAAAATATCCTCCCCTTCATGGAGCATGGAAATTGTAGCGAGGCTTCCTGCCACTAAACATTGTGGTGCAACGACGCTCACAGCACTCACCCCCTGCACGGGCCAACCGGTTTTAGGGTTGAGGATATGGCCATAGCGAACCCCCTTGATTTCAAAATAGCGCTCATAGTTCCCACTGCTGGCAAGTCCTCCTTTGATAAGGCGGATAACGGCAATATCTGTTTCTGGCTGGTGAGGATGGCGAACGCCAATGATCCAGGGAGATCCATCGGGGTGAGGTCCAATAACCGCAATATCTCCTCCAAGATCGATAAGCCCATATTTGATACCGTTACTTTGACAAAGGGTAGAGGCTGTATCGGCAGCATATTCTTTGACAACGCCTCCAAAATCAATGTTCATACCTTCAATGGGAAGACTAAGAGAGGACCTTTGCCAGTTGACCTTGTCCCAGCCAACCCGCTCTAAAAGAGAGTTTAGATATTTCTTTGAAGGGACTGTGGGATGTGTTGACTGGTAGTCCCATGCGGCCCTCAAAGTGCCGGCGGTAATGTCAAAAAGCCCGTCGCTTTGTTCATAGCAATTTTGGGCATAGTCCAGCAAAGATGCTGTTTCTGGGTCAACTTTGATCCCTTTTGAGCTTCCGGCACTTCTATTGATTTCGGCAGTAAAGCTGTCCGGCGAGTAATTTGTATAATAAGCATCAAGGTGTTCAATGCGAGAAAGGGCTTCTTCTTTGGCCTGAAGGGCTTGGTCTTTTGACTCTGCATACAGTTGAATATTGCAAGGACAGCCCATGGCGCTAAACGAAAATGTATACTTTTCCACTGTTTTTCCTTGTTCTCAGAAGGGTCGTTTTCGATTGTCTTTAATTTTATCCTGTAATAATGAAAGGCGCAACAGATAGTAAGGCGCAATAGGATTGTATAAGTCTTTATATAAAGGCTTTTCTTGTGGTATAATATGAAATATAATATGCTGACTTAACTTTTAAGGAGAAAAAGATGAATAACGATCATGATAGTGCTATTCGCACCTCAAAGTCCCGCTCTCAAGGCGCTGAAATAGATAGGGGCTTACGGGCTTATATGCTTAAAATTTACAACTATATGACCCTCGGTCTTGGTGTGACGGGCGTCATTGCCTATTTTGTCGCCAGTGATCAAAGTCTTGTTACGGCTATTATGGGAAATCCCATTTTGTTTTGGGGATTGATTATTGCTCAATTTGGCGCGGTGATTTTCTTAAGTGCGCGTATTACAAAGATGTCCACAAGAACGGCGCAACTGACCTTTTTTGCTTATGCGGCGTTAACGGGATTAACCTTGTCGGGGATTTTTGCCGTCTATACCTTTGAAAGCCTAGCGCGGGTGTTCTTTATTACCGCTGGAACTTTTGGGTCCATGAGTCTTTATGGCTATACAACAAAGCGTGACCTAACGGGCTTAGGCTCCTTTGCAATCATGGGCGTCATTGGTCTTATTATTGCATCCGTTGTGAACATCTTTGTCCAAAGCTCAGCCTTGATGTTCTTGATTTCCATTGTGGGTGTTTTGGCCTTTGTTGCCCTCACAGCCTATGACACGCAAAAATTAAAACAAATGTATTACCACGTCGGCCAATCTGAGCTTGCGGAAAATTATGCCGTTGTGGGGGCTTTGAGACTGTATCTCGACTTCCTCAATTTGTTTATCTTCTTATTGCGCCTTCTTGGGGATCGCCGCTAGTTCTTTAGCTTCTTCCCCATGTAAAAACTTATAAAGCAAGGCCTTATTATTGGGGCCTTGTTTTTTTGTGTTGTATCAAGTTCTGAATAGGTTAATCTTATAAATAATTAAATCTTTTACAGGGAGATACATAATGACTTTATCCATAAAGAAACTTTCTCGAGGGGCTCTTTTTTCTTTGGGCCTCAGTATGATAGCGAGCCCCGTGGTCCATGGAAGCAGCGATGTTAGTAGGAGCATGCCTGATATTGAAGAGACCCCAACGCACTGTACACTAGCAAGTTGCTCCTCTGATGGCCCTTCATCCTTGGAAATGCTGGATGCACCTTATGTTGTTTTGAAAGACACAGTGCCAATGCCCAGTGATCTAATGAAGCGCCCGGAAACGCTTCTTACCATGTTAAAGGCATATGGTTTTTCTCCCGATACGCTGTCTCATGTTTTGGCGACTTATGGACCTTATATGGATGCTGGGGAGTTTTATTTTCAGGCCGCCCTTCAAATGTATTCAGCAGAGAGTAATATTTCTGACCCACCTTTTCCTAAGAGTCTGATAACAGGTGCTCAAGAGGAGACAGAAGGCGAAGGTGAGGTGTTTCAATTTCCAAGTGTAGCTGATGTTGATCAACGCAAAGCTTGGCATCCCTATTTAGCAGCCCTATACCTTTCTATTTTGGAAGGGTACGGCCCTGCTTTGAAAGTGCATATGCGCTTAGCAGTTTATTTGCCAAAACTCAACCTTGGCCATATGATGCATTTCTTTCAAAGAGCAGGTGTTGCTTCTCAAGGGAGTGTTGTAGATGATTTTGCAACGTGGCTTTCTGTTACGGAAAACTTTTTGCTGAAACGTTACGTAAAGTCTGATGAAGATAAAGTAGGGTTTCTTAGGGGGTCTAAACCAAGTGAGTGGCAAGCGACTGTTTTTTCAACAGATATTATCCCTGCTGATACAGGGGAGTTCACCACAAAACAGGTGATGGCTCTTTTAAGCACAGCAACCCGTTTTGGGGACTCTATGACAAAATTTGAGACAGAATTGTTTGAGATGTTTGAGGATGAGAAATTGAAGTTGTGGATTCGTAGTGAAAACCCCATGTTCTTTGCTAATGCTCGATTAAAAATGCCGCAGATTTTCTTTATGATCCCCTATGCTTATCAGGTAGTCGGCAAAATCGCCCATTTAAAGCAATCTGATCTTGTTGAAGGATCTGCAGAGGACGCTCTTTATTCCAAAGCACTTTACGAGGCATATGATGCCTTTGCCGCCCCCTATTTAATGAATATCAATTTTTTAAACGCATTAAAGCACTCAGAGGCGGTTGAGGTTCATGTCCTTTTTATGAACTCTTTATTGCAAGACCTCAAAAGAACCGCCATCGATCACCTTTCACATCCTTATTATAGGGAGGGGCAGGGCGAAACTTTATCAGCAGAGGTTGTGAGAAGTCGCCTTAAAGAGAAGGAGGAATTTTTAGGAAAGGTGCTCCCCAATTTTGAGTTTAGCCTGATGTGGTTTGAGGCTTTGTGTAAGGGGTATGAGAAGAAAGAAATTTCGTTGCTGAGAGAGCTGGAGTCTGCGTCTCTGCAGGAGAGGATTTATCGGGAAAAGGTAGAAGCGTTTCAGTTGCAAGTGGCTGAGAGCAACAGGGTGGAGGGCAGCCTTCACGCATTAGAAGCTAGTTTGCAGGCTTTGACGTTGGCGCAAAATAATTATGATAAAACTCAATCTGAGGGTGATCTTGAAGCTCTAGAGACTGCTAAAGAAGTGGCCCGTGAAGCAGAAAAAAATTCTCCTTTTCCCCGAGAGGCTGAGGATGAAGAAGGAGCACGCGCTAATTTAGACATCTTTTTAGCTCGGTATGAAATTGCAAAGTTGACCGCACAAAGTAACCTGGCATTATATCAAAAATTCCTGGCCTTGATGGATCGGACAAGTGCTCATAGAGCACAATTTGAGAAAAGCTTACCTCCTGTTAGAGAGAAGCTAGAAAAATATACAGGGTTGGTAAAGTCTGCTCAAACTTTTCATGGCACCTTGCAAAGGCGTCATCAGGAAATTAGGCAGGAACTCGGATTAGGAGTCGAGGAAGTTGTCGTTGAGGGTGAAGGCGCAGCGCCTTCTTCCGCTGTTGATCTTGAAGCTCACTCTTAGATGAACACACCTTTGAACGGGCCATTCAATTTATAAAACATAAAGAAAACAAAAAAGGGAGTCTTTTTGAGGCTCCCTCTTTTTGCACTTCAAAAAGAACGCCCTTTTTTTAATTTTTTTTGATATCTTTCCTATTTTTTCATTGACTTTTTCGTGGAATATTTTATAGATCATAGCATCAGGTGCGTATTGAACGACATGCCTGTTGGAGAGATGGCCGAGTGGTTAAAGGCATCAGACTGTAAATCTGACGACGTATGTCTACGCAGGTTCGAATCCTGCTCTCTCCACCATTACTTTATTTGTATGTCTTTGGATATGTGATATAAGTTTTGGAAGACCTATTAAAGTGCGGGTGTAGCTTAGTGGTAAAGCTCCAGCCTTCCAAGCTGATTACGAGGGTTCGATTCCCTCCACCCGCTCCAGTTTTTATAAATATGCCAAGCCCAAGTGGGGCTGTGGCTCAACCTAATAAAGGAACTTGATAAGATGAGCAAGGAAAAGTTTGAGCGCAACAAGCCTCACGTAAACATCGGAACCATTG